>NZ_BAABIG010000018.1:0-89034 GCF_039542605.1 Streptomyces ziwulingensis | reverse complement strand
GGCCGAAGCGGCGAGCGGGCGGACCCGGACGGCGTCGGCCGCGTCGGCCGCCGCCCCGGAAGCCGAGGCCGCCGGCGCGGTCGGCGAGGCGGCCGGCGAGGCGGGCGCGCGCGGCGAGGACGAACCGCCCTCCGGGAACCCGAAGAGCCCGTTGCTCGCGGCGGCGGGCATCGCGGGCGTGGTCCTCCTCGTCGTACCGCTGCTGATCTGGGCCACGGACGACTCCAAGAAGAAGGAGAAGGACGAGGTGTCGGTGGCCGCGCAGTCGGACACCGTCCTCGACGACGAGGCGCTGGACGCCCCCAAGGGCGCCTACGCCCCGGCGGAGCCCACCCCGGAGCCGTCCAGCCCGAAGCCCTCCGCCAAGAAGGAGAAGCCGAGCGCGACGCCGGTGCCCGAACCGCCGGTCCAGCAGCAGAGCGCGGTGGCGGCCCCCGAGCCGACGCCCGAGAAGAAGACGGCGGACAGTGACGCCGGGCAGGTGAAGCAGGAGGCTCCCAAGCCCACCCCCAACACCGCCGCGCTGGCCGTCCAGCGACTGGCCACGGCGAGCCCGGGCCGGCACGTCTGCTACCGGGCCTATGTGCAGGGCTCCGGCTGGCAGACCCCGGTGTGCGACGGTGCCACGGCGGGAGCGGAGGGTCAGGGCCGCCCCATCAAGGCGATCAACATCGCGGTCTCCGATGCCAACGGCGTCAACGCCAACGAGTTCATCCAGAAGGTGGGCTGGCCGACCAAGTGGGCCGGCGTGCCCAACGGCGTCGACCTCACCATCGGCAGCGCCCGCCAGGACGCGCCGAACATGGCGGGCTTCGGCGTCAGCGTCAACGAGGGCATCGTCTGCCAGAACACCCAGGTCCGCGACTCGGGATGGCTGGGCATGGGCTGTGACGAGCCCGGCGGCTACATCTTCGGCGGCAGCCTGAACGAGGACCACTGGCTCGAAGCCGTCAGGTTCACCGTGTGACGCGCGGGCGGTACGAGGTCCGGTGAAGGACCGCGAGGGCGACGCCCGCCGGGGGACAGCCGAACCGGCGGGCGTTCGCTCTCACAGGGCCGCTCGTGGCCGCCGGGCGGGGTGCTCCCCGGCGGGCAGGTCCTCGGGAAGCAGTGTGGTGAGATCGGCGAGGCTCGGCGAGGCGAGTGAGCCCAGGCGGCGGGCCTGGCTGGTCATCATCGTCTCCAGGAGCCGGCGCGCGAGCCGGGCGTTGCCGAAGGAACGGTCCCGGGGGATCGCGTCCACATGGGCGCGCAGCGCCGCCAGGGTGTCGGCGCCGCACTCGTAGCCCGACGTGACGGCGTGCCGCGTGACGATGGTGACCAGTTCCTCCGTGCTGTAGTCCTCGAACTCCACGTACTTGGAGAAGCGGGAGGCCAGCCCGGGGTTGGAGCCGAGGAAGCGGTCCATCTCCTCGGTGTATCCGGCGACGATGACCACGACCTCGTCGCGGTGGTCCTCCATGAGCTTCAGGAGGGTGTCGACGGCCTCGCGGCCGAAGTCGTTGGCGGAGCCCTCGGGGGTGAGGGTGTACGCCTCGTCGATGAAGAGCACGCCGCCGAGGGCGCTGGTGAAGACCTCCTTGGTGCGCTGGGCGGTGTGCCCGACGTACTGGCCCACCAGGTCGGCCCGCGCCACCTCCACGAGGGAGGAGCGGGGCAGTACGCCCAGTGAGTGCAGGAGTTGGGCGTACAGCCGGGCCACGGTGGTCTTGCCGGTGCCGGGCGGGCCGGTGAAGACCAGATGGCTGCTGATCCGGGGAGAGGGCAGGCCCGCCGCGGCCCGCTGCCGGGCGTTGGACAGGAGGCTGACCAGGTCGGCGACCTCCCGTTTCACGTTCCCCAAGCCCACCATGGCTTCCAGCTCGGCCATCGGGTCGGCGGTGTCGGCCGCGCCGCGCGGCGTGCCGCCGACGGCGTCCGCCTCCGCCTCCCCGACGTCCTGCGGCAGCAGCAGCGTCAGATCGTTCTCACCGGGGTCAGGCATCGCCGCGAGCCGGAACGCCTGCCGGTCCACCATGTCCTCGAACACCGCGCGGGCGGCGCGGCCGTTGCCGAAGGACGCGTCGCGCGTCATCTGCTCGAAGCGCACGGCCAGTGCCTCCCGGGTCAGCGGTCCCAGCTCGAACTGGTGGCGCAGACACATGTTCTCGGTGATGGTCACCAGCTCCTCCACCGCGTAGTTGCCGAACTCGATGGTGCGGGTGAACCGGGAGGCGAGGCCGGGGTTGGCGGACAGGAACGACTCCATCTGCTCGGAGTAGCCGGCCGCGACCACGACCACGTCGTCGCGGTGGTCCTCCATGAGCTTCAGGAGGGTGTCGACGGCCTCGCGGCCGAAGTCGTTGGATGACCCTTCGGGGGTGAGGGTGTACGCCTCGTCGATGAAGAGCACGCCGCCGAGCGCGCTGGTGAACGCCTCGGTGGTCTTGATGGCCGTACCGCCGATGATCTGGGCGACCAGATCGGCGCGGGCCACCTCGACCAGATGCCCGCTGCGCAGTACGCCCAGGTCCGCGAGGATGCTGCCGTACAGGCGGGCCACGGTGGTCTTACCGGTGCCGGGCGGCCCGGCGAAGATGAGATGCCGGCTCATCGAGGGCACCGGCATGCCGAGCCGACGGCGGCGCTCGGCGAGCTGGTTGAGGTTGACGAGCGTACTCACCTGGTGCTTGACGTTCTCCAGGCCGATCAGCTCCTCCAACTCGGCGAGCGGGCCCGCCGGTTCGGCCGCGGCGGTGGGCGCGCCCGGCGTGCCGTCCCCGCCCGCCGTCTCCACGCCCGCGCCCCAACTGTCGGCGACGCCGTTGTCGGCGCTGGTCAGGGCGTCGACCGAGAGCCGGTCGCCGGAGCGGCTCTGGCGCAGTCCCGCCCCGCGGTTGTCGCGTACGACGCACCGGTCGACGCGGACCGGTTCGGCGCTGTCGACCCGGATGCCGTCGCCGGTGGAGCCGGTGACCTCGCAGGCGGTGAGCGAGGCCCGGCCGCCCCGGGAGACCTGGATGCCGTGCGCCTTGGAGCCGCTGACCCGGACCCGGTCCAGGGCGACCTCCGCGCCGTCCCGCACGCTCACCCCGGCGTCCGCGCTGTCGCTGACCGCGCAGTCCCGCAGGGTGCCCCGGCCGCGCTCGCCGATGACCACACCCGAGCGGGCGGCGGAGCGCAGCACGGTGTCGCTGACCTCCGGGTCGGAGTCGTCGTCGATACGCAGCGCGCAGCCGCCCGCGGCGTCGACCTCGCAGTGTTCCAGGCGGCCGCGCCCGTCGTCGGTGACCGTGATGCCGTCGCCGCCCGACCCGGTGACCCGGGCGTGGCGCAGCAGGGGGTTGGCGGCGGAGCGCACCGAGATGCCGACGCCGGCCGCGTCCCGCACCTCCAGGCGTTCGAACTCGGCCGTGGAGTCGTCGGTCAGCAGGACCGCCGCGGCGGCGTCCGCGCAGTCGCTCACCACCGTGTCGCGCAGCAGCGGCGAACTGCCCTCGACGACGCGGATCGCGGGCTCCGTCGAGGTGTGGAACTCGCAGTTCTCCAGCGTGCCGCGGGAGCGGTCGAGGACGAGCAGACCGCTGTTCCTGGTGCGCCGGGTGACGCACCGGCTCAGGAACGGGTCGGCGCCGCCGGAGATGACGATGGCGCTCTGCGCGATCGACTCGAACGTGGTCTCCTCGATCTCCGGGCGGGAGACGCTGGTCACGAGCAGCCCCACCGAGGTGTGGTGCACGGAGGTCCGCAGGACGCGGGTCGAACTGTGGCCCTCCAGGGCGATGGCGGGCTTGTCGGTGCCCGAGATGTCGCAGCCCTCGACCGTCCCCCTGGCCTCGCCGCTCGCCAGGACGCCGTTGGCCCGCGCGCCGCGTATCCGGCAGTCGCGGACGAGCGCTCCGGCGCTCTCGCCGAGGACCACCGCGGAGGTGCCGAAGTTCTCGAACACGCAGTCCTCGACGACACTCTCGGTCTGCGAGGAGTCGACGAACCCGGCGCCGCCGGGGTTGCTGATCCGGCAGTCGCGGGCGGCCAGCGAGCCCTTGCCGCGCACCAGCAGCGCGGTCCAGCCCGCGCCGGTCACGGTGCACCCGTCGAGCGCGGCCTGGCCGGCCGGTACGTCCACGACCGGGTGTTCCTTGTCGCGTCCGCGCAGGGTGAGCCCGCTGAGCATCACCGCGTCGGCCATGAGGCTGACGGCGGTGCCGGCGCGGGGGCAGATCTCGACGCCCCCCGGTTCGCCCTCGGCGACGATCGTCACCCGGTTCCTGATGACGAGATTCTCGGCGTAACGCCCGGGACTCACCCGGATCACCGCCCCGGTGCGTGCCTGGGCCAGCGCCTCACCGATCGTCGGGAAGCTGTCCGACCGTTCCGTGCCGACCGTGAGTATGTGCCGTGCCACGCGCCTCGAACCTCCTTGTGTTCCACCGTCTTTGGCCCCGCCCCGTGCGTGCGCCCGAGCGGGTCATGTGCATATCATGCGTCTTATGCGAAATGCCATGAAACGCCGGTATGCGAGCCTTGCGCCGGGTGTCGTCGTCGTCCTGCTGGCGGCGTGCGGGCCCGCCTTCGCCGCCCACGGCGGGTCGTCGGCCGCTCCGGACGCCGACGACCCGGGCACGACGCTGCTGCCCCCGCTGCCCGTCCGGCTCGGCGAGGACAGTCCGTGCACCGGGGCCTCGGACGAGACCGCCACCGGAGCGGCGTGGTCGCAGACGGCCCTCGGGCTGCCGCGCGCCCAGCGGATCTCCCGGGGCGCCGGAGTGACCGTCGCCGTGGTCGACACCGGTGTCGCCACCGACGTCCGCAGCCTGTCCGGGCGGGTGACTGCCCTGGACGGGGCGGACCAGGACTGCGTGGGACACGGCACGTTCACCGCGGGTCTCATCGCCGCCGCCCCCGAGACGGGCAGCGGCATCACGGGGATCGCCCCGGCGGCCGAGATCCTCGCCCTGCGCGCGACCGACGACCGCGGTGTGCCCTCCGTGGCAGGCGTCGCCCGCTCCATCCGCGCGGCGGCGGACCGGGGCGCCCAGGTCATCTACGTCGGCCAGGCCCTGCGCACCGGCCGCACCGAGCTGACCGCCGCCACCGCCTACGCCGCGAAGCGGGACGCGCTCGTGGTGGCCCCCGCCGCCCCGGACGCCGTGCCCCGCGAAGAACTCGGCCCCGACGGTGAGATGCCGACCGGGCCGTACTGGCCGGCCGCCGCGCCGGGCGTGCTGGCCGTCGTGGACTTCGGCCCCGGCGGAGTACGCCAGGAGAACGCTCCGCCCGCCCACGAACCCGATCTGTCGGCGCCCGGCAGCTCCATGGTCAGCGTCGGCCCGCGCGGCACCGGCCACTACATCGGCTCCGGCGCCTCGCTCGCCGCCGCCGGCGCCGCCGGGGCCGCCGCGCTGGTACGCGCCTACGAACCCGGCTCCAGCGCGGCGGAGGTCACCCGCCAACTGCTCGCCACCGCCTACCCGTCGGACACGCCCCGGCTCGACCCCTACGCCGCCCTGTCCCTCGTCCGGGACGAGCAGCGGGACGAGCAGCGGGGCGAGGGGGCGGCGGCCGTCGCGGAGCCCGCCGCCGCGGACTTCCCGCCGCCCGCCGACCCCGGTCCGCGCGACCGGTCCCTGGTGATCGCCGCCGTAGGGCTGACCGTCGTCCTGCTGGTGGGCGCCATGGCCGCGGTACTGCCCCGCGGCCGCGCCAGGAACTGGCTCCCCCCGGGCCGCCGAGCGGACGACGCCTCCGCCGGACGGTAGGCGGGTGCCGCGTCCCCGCGCCCGGAAGGGGCGCGGGGAACTGCGCGCCCAGCCCCCACCGGCCCGCGGCACACCCCCGCCGCCCGCCCGCGGCACCCTCTCGTCACCCGCGGCTTCCATGCCGGACATCAGTCGGTCCCCAGCCGGCCGAGCTGCACCTGAAGCGTCTTGCGGCGAGCGATCCGCACGGCCCGCCCGGGGATCAGCTCGCGCCCCTTCACACTGCCGAACAGATATCCCTCGCTCGGCGGGCAGGACATCAGCAGGCCGGGGGTGTTGACCTCCTGGAGCCTGCGCAGCAACGCCTCGTTGAGGCCGCGCCCGGCCCCGGCGGAGGAGCGCGCCACGATCAGGTGCAGCCCCACCTCGTGACCGAGGGCGAGATGGTCGAGCAGCGGCGCGAACGGCTGCGCCATGGGCCCGCTGCCGATCATGTCGTAGTCGTCGACCAGGATGAACAGCCGCGGCCCCTGCCACCAGTCGCACAGCCGCATCCGCGACGGGGCGATGTCCTCGCCGGGGACCCGCTGCCGTACCGCCCGGGCCGCCCCGTCCACGAGATCCTTCAGCATGTCCAGGGAGACGGCGTGACCCAGCCGGTAGGGCTCGGGCACGCTCTCCACCAGTTCCCGCCGGTAGTCCACCGTCATGATGCGGGCCTCGGCGGGGGTGTACCGCTCGGTGATGCCCCGGGCGATCACCTTCAGCAGGTTGGTCTTGCCGCACTCGCTGTCGCCCACCACGATCATGTGCGGGTTCTCGGAGAAGTCGTGCCACACCGGCGCGAGTTCGTTCTCGTCCAGGCCGATCGCGATCCGCAGGCCGTTCTCGCCCGTCGCCGCCGGCAGCTCCTCGACGGGCAGGCTGGTCGGCAGCATCCGTACCCGGGGGGCGGCCGGGCCGGTCCAGTTCTCGGCGATCGCCGAGACCAGACCGGCGACACCGTCGGCGAGGTCGTCCGCGTCCTCCACGCCGTCCACGCGCGGCAGCGCCGAGAGGTAGTGCAGCCGCTCGCCGGTCAGCCCCCGTCCCGGGCTGCGCGGGATCGTCGCCGCCTTGCGGGAGTCGATCTGCGAGTCCATCGGGTCACCCATCCGCAGCTCCAGCCGGGTGCCGGTCTGGTCACGCACGGAGGACGACAGCTCCACCCACCGGGCGGTGGTGATCAGCAGGTGGACGCCGTAGTTGAGGCCGCGGGCGGCGAGCGCGTTGAAGGTGGGGATGTGCCGGTCGAAGTCCTGCCGCACGGTGGACCAGCCGTCGATCACCAGGAAGACGTCACCGTGCGGCTGGTCGGCGAACTCGCCCGCCGCGCGCCGCTTGCGGTACGTCGGCATGGAGTCCACGCCGTTCTCCAGGAAGAACCGTTCCCGCTTGCTGAGCAACGTGCTGACCTCGGCGATCACCCGGCCCACCCGCTCGGTGTCCACCCGGGCCGCGACCCCGCTCACATGGGGCAGTTCGTCGAGCGCGGCCAGGGTGCCACCGCCGAAGTCCAGACAGTAGAACTGCACCTCGCGCGGGGTGTGGGTGAGGGCGAGCGCGGTGATCAGGGTCCGCAGCAGGGTGCTCTTGCCGCTCTGCGGACCGCCCGCGACGGCCACATGCCCGCCGGCCGCCGACAGGTCCACCGTCAGCAGGTCGCGGAGCTGGTCGAACGGCCGGTCCACGATGCCCACCGGCACGGTCAGCCGGCCCCGCAGCGGCCAGTCGGCCGTGGTGAGCCCGTAGCGCGGATCGGGCGCCAGCGGAGGCAGGATCTGGTCCAGGGTGGCCGGCATGCCGAGCGGCGGCAGCCACACCTGGTGGGCGGGCGGCCCCGAGCCGCGCAGCCGGTCGAGCGCCACGGACAGCAGGGTCTCGCCGCTCTCCTCGTCGGCGCCCGCCGGCTCCGGCTCCGCCTCGCCGCGCTCGCCCGTGAGGTCCGGGTCCGCGGGCGCGCGCGGCACCACCCAGTCCGCGGTCCACGGCACCACCTGGCGCGCCACCTGCGCCTGCACGACGACCCGGCGCCCCTGGTACGGCCCCGAGACGTACGCGGCGCGGAACCGGGTCAGCGCGTCGACACCGCTCTTGAGGAAGCCGGCGCCCGGCTGGGCGGGCAGCTCGTAGGCGTCCGGCACCCCCAGCACACCGCGGCTCTCCATCGCGGAGAAGGTGCGCAGACCGATCCGGTACGACAGATGGCTCTCCAGTTGGTGCATCCGGCCCTCGTCGAGCCGCTGCGAGGCGAGCAGCAGATGCACCCCGAGCGAGCGGCCGAGCCGCCCGATCATCACGAACAGCTCCATGAAGTCGCGGTGCGCGGACAGCAGTTCGCTGAACTCGTCGACCACCACGAACAGGCTGGGCAGCGGCTGCAACGGCACCCCGGACTGCCGCGCCTTCTCGTACTCCAGGGCGGAGGTGTAGTTCCCCGCGGCGCGCAACAGCTCCTGACGGCGTATCAGCTCGCCGTGCAGGGCGTCCTGCATCCGGGAGACCAGCGCGACCTCGTCGGCGAGGTTGGTGATCACCGCGGAGGTGTGCGGCAGCTCGTCCAGGCCGAGGAAGGTGGCACCGCCCTTGAAGTCGACCAGGACGAAGTTCAGGGTCTCGGAGGAGTTGGTGAGGGCGAGCGAGAGGACGAGGGTGCGCAGCAGTTCGCTCTTGCCGGAGCCGGTCGCGCCGATGAGCATGCCGTGCGGTCCGGTACCGCCCTGCGCGGACTCCTTGATGTCCAGCTCCACCGGCCGGCCCTCGCCGCTGACCGCGATGGGGACCCGGAGCCGGGCACTGCCGGTGTACCGCTCCCACAGGGTGGCCGGCTCGTGCCGGTGCAGATCGGGGATGTTGAGCAGCGTGGTCAGCTCGACGTCGTCGGCCAGCGGCTTGGAGTCGTCGCCGCCCATGCTCATCCGGTACGGCGCCAGCAGCCGCGCGAGCGCCCGCGCCCCGGCCGGGCCGAACCGGTCCGGCCTGCCGAGCACCGTCGACTGCTCCTTGCGGTCACGGTCGGTACGCACCAGCGAGACGCTGTCCTCGGCCACCTCAAGTCGCAGGGTGGTCCGTCCCGGCTTCCAGGTGAGCGACCCGGTCAGGTCGAGCACGACCACGTTGCGGTAGCCGGGCCCGTCGAAGCGGTGGCCGGCCGGCACCGTGCAGCCGTCGATCACCACGACCGTGTACGGCTCCTCCCGCCCCGGGACCGCGTCGGGGTCGGCGCCCGGACGCTCCTGGAACTCGGCTCCGAGCAGGTTCTCCAGCTCACCGAAGGCCGAGGTGATCATCCGGGCCGGGCCCGCGCCGTCCTCCTCGTGCCGGTGCAGGCTGTGCGGAAGCCACTTCGCCCACTCCCAGTCGGCCCGCCGCTCGTCCGCCACGCAGAGCGCGATCCACAGGTCGTCGGGGGAGTGGAAGACCGCCAACTGGGCCAGCAGACCCCGCACCAGAGCGCGGGTCCGCTCCTCGTCGCCCCGGAACAGCACCTTCGACCAGGCCCGCAGGTAGATGGCGATGGGCTGGTCGCGGACGGCCGAGTACGCCTTGGTGAAGCTGCGCAGCGCGTGCGCGGACAGCGGTTCGAGGTCCTCGACGGGCTTGGTCGACAACGGGACCAGCTTCATCGCGAGGCGCTGGTCACCGACGCCCATGCGGACCTCCGCGAAGTCCTCGTCGGAGGCGCGGCGCTCCCACAGCCGGGTGCTGCGCACGAACGAGGAGAGCGCGTCGGGCTCGGGGTGCCGCCAGGCCAGGGCGAGCTGCTGCTCGACGACGGAGGCCCGCACCTTGCGCCGGGTCTGCCGCAGATAGCGCAGATAGTCGCGGCGTTCACCCTTGAGGCGCTGCTTGCGCTCGCCGTTGCGGCGCATGACCTGGCCGAGCATCATCCCCGCCGACGCGATCACCATCACACCGAGCGCGATATAGATGAATCCGCCGCTGGACCGGCTCATCCCCGGCCGCATGAACATCAGCATCATGGAGACGGACATCAGCGCCATCGGCAGGTACGTCCATACCGCCGAACTGTCCGGCACTACTTCCGGAAGAGTCGGCGGCTCCTGAAGACTGAGTTCCCCCGACGGCAATTCCGGCCCCCTGCGGCGCGCCGGCCGGCGGAACAGGATGACGCTCAACGAAAAACCTCCTCGGCGGATTCGGAAAAACTCCGCGGCAACGGCAGGGGAATTGAGTGGTGAATCCCGCGTCGGTCGCGGACTTTACGCGGGGGCGGAGCGGGAAGCTAAATTCCTGGGTGGTGTTGCGAAAGAGCCGGACTTACCGTCAAACTCAGCGGCGCGTGCCGCGCCCGACTTCCCGTCCGCAAGAAAGTGTGAACCCGAAGCCCATGACTGACATTCAGGTGGCAAGCCTGTGCCGCGTCACCGTACGTGCCCCGGCCAGGACCGTCGACCTGGCGGTGCCCTCCGACGTCCCCGTCGCCGATCTGCTGCCCACAGTGATCGGGTACGGAGGCGATGACCTGGAGGAATCCGGCCTGGAGCACGGTGGTTGGGTGCTGCAACGCCTCGGCGGCCCACCGCTCGATCCCGAGAGTACCTTGGACTCCCTCGGTCTGCGGGACGGCGAGGACCTTTATCTGCGGCCCCGCACCGAGGCGCTGCCCGAGGTCCACCTCGACGACCTGGTCGACGGCATCTCCACCACGATGCAGCAACGGCCGTACGGCTGGAGCGCGCAGGCCGGCCGGCGCGTGCTGCTCGGCCTGGCGGTGGCCACTCTCACGCTGGTCCTCGTGCTGCTCGCCCAGCCCGGATCGGCCGGCTGGCTACGGGCGTCGGCGGCCGCGGCCGCGGGGCTGCTCCTGCTGGCCGGGGCGGGTTCGGCCGCCCGCGCCGTCGGCGACTCCGGAGCCGGCTCGGTGCTCGGCCTCATGGCGAGCTGCCACTTCGCGCTGGCCGGCTGGCTGCTGCCGGGCGGAGCCCTGAGCGGCGCCGAGGGCGACGCGGTCCTCGGCGCACGCCTGCTGGCCGCCTCCGCCGCCGGTGGCGGCGGGGCGGTACTGGCGCTGGCGGCGGTCGGGGTGTACCCGGCGCTCTTCATCGGCGTCGCCTCGGTGGCCGTCGCGGGGGCGCTCGGCGCCACCCTCATCGCCGTGGGCCTGTCCCCGGAACAGGCGGCTGGCGTGGTCGCCGTCGTGGTGGTGCTCTTCGGCGGGTTCGTCCCCTCCCTGTCGTTCCGGCTCTCCGGCATGCGGATGCCACCGCTGCCCACCAACGTCCAGCAGTTGCAGCAGGGCATCGACCCGTACTCCGCCACGGACGTCGAGGCCCGCTCCACCCTGGCCGACGGCTGGATGACCGCCCTCTACGGAGCGATCGCCCTGATCTGCCTGCCCTGCCTCGCGGCGCTCGTGGCCGAGCCCGGCCTCGCCGGAATCCTCACCGTGGTGGCCCTGTCCCTGCTCCTGCTGCTGCACAGCCGGGGACTGGGCAACGTCCCGCAGCGCATGGCCCTGACCACCGCCGGCGCCTGGGGCATGACGCTGCTGCTGTTCGTGGCCGCACGCTCCCTCGACCCGGGGGACCGGCTGATCCTGACCGCCGGCCTGCTGGGCCTGGCGGCCGTGATCACCATCGCCTCCTGGACCGTGCCGGGACGACGGCTCGTGCCCTACTGGGGGCGCGCCGCCGAGCTGCTGCACTCGCTCGCCGCCCTCAGCATGCTGCCGCTGATGCTCTGGTCCATGGGCGTCTACGGCTGGCTCCGCGGCCTCAACGGCTGACCCGGGAGAACGGTTAAATGCACAGCAAAAGGGACCAAGTACAGGCACACCTCTTCGTCATGGGCAGGCTGGCCTCGGCCATGCTGCGCTCCGAGCCCGACGCGCCGGAGAGCCCGCTGGGCCGGACCAACCGCGGCGCCGCGACCGGGGTGATCATCGCCGTGCTGGTGTGCGCCGGGGCCTTCGTCTTCGGGCTCATCAAGCCCGGCGGGAACGACTCGTGGCGCTCGGGGGAGAGCCTGATCGTCGACAAGGAGACGGGGGCGCGCTACCTGTACCTGGACGGACGACTGCGCCCGGTGCGCAACTACGCCTCCGCCCAGTTGATAGCCGGCGGCGGCCTCGGCGTCACGACGGTGGGCACCTCCTCGCTGGCCGGCACCCCGCACGGGGCGCCCGTCGGCATCCCGGACGGCCCCGAGACGCTGCCGGGCACCGCCGACCTGGACACCGGGCCCTGGCTGGTCTGTTCCGGTCTGCGCCCCCGAACGACCGGGGTCGTCACCGCCACCACCACCCTCGCCCTCGGCACGGACGAACCGGGAGACACCCCGGGCGGCCGCGCACTGGGGCAGGCGGAGGGCCTGGTGGTGGCCGGTCCCGACGACACGACGTACCTGCTGTGGCAGGGCAGCCGGCTCCGCCTGGACAAGGAGGCGAACGCCGCCGGTGCCCTCGGGTACGGGAGCGTCACACCACGCCCCGCCTCGGCGACCTTCCTCGACGCCTTCCCCCTCGGGCCCGCGCTGTCCCCGGCCGACGTGCCCGGCGAAGGGAGCGCCGGGCCGACGCTGGCGGGCCGGTCCACCCGGATCGGCCAGGTCTTCCGGGTCGACGTCCCCGGCTCCGCCCCCCGCTACCACCTGCTCAGGAAGGAAGGCCTGGTCCCGCTCACGGCCACCGGCGCCGCGCTGCTGCTCGGCGACCCGGAGACCCGCGAGAAGGCGTACGGGGGAGCCGCGGCGACCGTGGCCACGCTCGGGGCCGACGTACTCACCGAGCATCTCGCCCCGGCCGCCGAGGCGGCCGCGGTGAACCCGGCGAAGCTGCCCGAGGAGCCGCCGAAGGCGGTCGAGGTGCCCGGCGACTCGCTCGCCTGCGCCGACGTCGACTCCGCGGCCGGCCGGGTGCGGGTGGGCGCCTGGCTGCTGCCCCAGGACGCGCTGCCCGAGCCGGTGCAGCCGCCGGCGCCCGAGGTCGTACCGGCCTGTCTGCAGGTCGACGCCATCACCGTGGGAGCCGGAAAGGGCGCGCTGGTCCGGGCGTTGAGCGCGAGCGGCAGCGCGCTGGGCGACACCACCTACCTGGTGACGGACGAGGGGGTGAAGTACCGGGTGCTCTCCCAGGAAGGGCTGAAGGCGCTCGGCTACGAGGGCGCCGAGGAGCGCACGATGCCCGCGCCGATGCTGGCCATGCTGCCGAGCGGTCCCGACCTCACCCCCGAGGCGGCTTCCTCGGGGGAGGCGCGCGTGACCCTGCGCTGCCCGGAGGAGCGGACGGAATGAGAAGCGGACGGAAGGAGGAGCGGCGGGGAAACTCTTGAGGTCCGCGCGGTCAACCTCTGTTCAGCCGGGGATTCCCCTCCCGTCACGGGGAGGGGGGCGATGTCCGGGTCTGTCCGACCGGGCTCGATGTGACCGCTCAGGTGAGCGCCGTGAATTCCGCATACGTGCTCAACCGAGCGTTCGGCGAGCGGTATTCGGGCTGTCCGCCGGGCTCTGCGGTCAATTGCCAAACAACTTGCGGCCTGCATAGCATCTGGCCACCCCCCAATGTCCCGGAGAGTCGGCGCGCGAACGCGGGACAACCTGTCTGCCCACAGGCGTGTGGGGGCCAACAGGTCGGTGAATTCCGCCGAAAGGGAGTTTCCTCATGGCCATGCAGCAGTCCGAAGAGACGGCGACACGCAACGGAATCATGGCGCTGGAACAGGCGTTCACCGGTGTCCAGCGGTGCCAGCAGGACGTCCAGTCCACCTCGGACAACCTCGCCGGCAACTACGGCGGTTCGGACGGTGGCAAGTACAAAGGGTTGCTGGAGCAGTGGGACTCGCATGTCGACACGATCCTGGTCAATCTCGACCGGATGGTCGACGAGTTGAACGGCACCCTCAAGGAACACGGCCTGGTGCAGGGTTCCAGCAGCGAGTCGATCGACACCGAGTACTCGCGTTCCACGGCCGTTTTCGATGAATTGAACGGCACTCAGACCGCCGGCTGACCACCGGCACCCGTGCCCGGCCGCGGCACCGCACTCGGCGAGCACCGCTCAGCGGCCACGGTCCCGCCCACCGACCCGACCGCACCCCGCACCGTACTCGCGGCGAATCGAGGATTCTGATGGACTTCTCAGACGGCTACATCTACGTCGACTACAACCACGCCGAGGGCGCGGCCGAGGACATGATCAGCCAGTCCCAATCCATTATGAGCATCATCTCGAACCTGGAGATGGAACTGGCCGAGCTGAGGAACAGTTGGATCGGTGACGACCGGGACGTGTACAGCGACGTCCAGGCGAAGTGGGACCAGGCGGTCCAGAACATCAAGGACCTGCTCGCCAACCACTCCAGCCTGCTCACCGACATCTCCTCCAACTACCGGTACACCGAGCAGAACCTCTCGCAGCGCTGGGGGGACATCCGGATCGGCAGCCGCTGACCCGCAGGGCCGCGGTCTTCCGCCCTCCCCGTGCACGACGGCACGGGTCGAGCCGGGCGGGACGGCGGACGCACGACCGGGCGCCGTCGGCCTCAGCTCTCCGCGCCGGACGCCGCCGGCCCGGCGCGGAGAACTGAGGCCGACGGCGCCCGACGCATGACCGCCTCTCTCATCGATGACCTGTGTGCGGGACCGCCCCGGTCCCCGACGCCGCACGGAAGGGGAACGACGTGGCCAAAGTCACGGTTCTGGACAGCGAGTTCCTGAAGCAGTTCATCAACAACCAGATCACGGGCTTCCAGGAGACCCTGGAGAAGATCGCCAAGAACGACGCGAGCACCGGACCCGCGATCAAGTCCATCGCCGAGAACAAGAAGACCAACACCACGCTCGACACCACGCGACCGCTCATACTCGGCGGCATGGCCGGCGAGAAGTCCGCGGCCGGCGGGGACGCGCTGAACTCGATGATCCAGAAGTCCGCCGCCGAGATCGACCGCGTCATCGACGAACAGACGGTTCTCTTCGAGGACATCGAAGAGGCGCTGTGGGCAACGATCGAACAGCTCAACAAGAACCAGGGACAGAACTTGCAGGACATCATCGCCGACGAGTTCATGGAGATCTTCGAAGACGTCGACAGCGACCTCAGCGGCTCCGAGGGCGAAGAGGAGGACTAGGACCTGTCTGACAGGTCCTGGGAGCCTCTCTGACCGGAGCCCTCTTCTCTCCTTTTCTCCTGCGATCTTTCCTCCCACGACAGCGCGGAGCACGGTGATGGCCGACCCGAAAAACAACAACGATGACAACTGGAAAGCCGCAGTTGACATGCTCACCGGCTATATTCTGCCGTCGCGGGACAAGTTGTTCGAGAACCTCAAGGGGAACGACGGCATCCCGCTGATGCATGTCCGGCTGGACAAGGTGAGTGACTCCTACACCTCGGGTTTCATCGCCTCGGGCGGCTGGCACACCAAGAACACCGACTACACCATTCCGTTCTACGGAGGTGGGAGCGGGTCGGCGGGCAGCATGCTGTCCGAGTACCGGGCGCACATCACCTTCCTGGGTTCGAGCCAGGCGCTCCCGCCGAGCGGGAACGACATCATCCCCGGGTACTCGAAGACGAGCGACAAGCTGAAGGACAAGGGAGGCTGGAACAAGGAGGGGGACAAACTCGACTGGGACACCAACGACCTGGTCCGTTACCTCTACGGTTCCAAGGCCGCCCTCGATCAACTGCTGATGTGGCCCTACAGCACACATGGCTTCTCGAACCGCGACATCTCCGTCGCCGACGGCTCCCACGTCGATCTGGGTTCCTTCACGGACGCGGCCAAGGCCTTCGACCGAGTGGTCAAGTTCTTCCAGGACAGTGCCCTCACCGTCGGAAAGTGGGACACCGAGAACATCGGTGAGGGAAGCGACTCCTGGGACGGCACGTCGGCTGCCATCTTCAAGGAACTCATCCACAAACTGGCACGGAACTACGAGGGCTACGCCGACCAGATCAGCGGTGACGGCGAGGAAGGCTCCGACGTCACCCTCGACGGCACGACGGTGACCTCCCATCCCGCGCGCGCCTTGGCCCAGGCCCAGAACGTGATCTACACCCAGGCGAAGAACCTCGCGCTGGCGTACGACGCGTGGCGGCCCGAGAGCAACCCGCAGCGCTGGCTCTACGACATGCTCCAGGACGCCAGGCTGAAGCTCTTCGACACACAGTTCGACAAGTCGGACATCGACGTCACCTACGCGGGTGAAACCAGTTCCCTCTCGCTCGTGGCGCTGGACGGGTTCTCGAAGGACATCCATATCGGCGACAAGTCCTACGGGGACCCCGCCGACATGTCGACGTGGAAGGCGATCGGCGAGGAGGCCGTGCGCCGGTGGGAGAACTCCGTCCAGGAATTCCTCAGCGTGGCGGGCGCCAATGCGATTGTCGCCATCTCTGATGCCTTCGCCGCAGCGCAGGATGCCTTTGATACCAGCATCACCGACAAGGACAAGCGGGATCTTGCGGAGATAGCGGCGAAAGAGGAGAGCGACAAGGAGAAGAAGGACGCCGCGCGGGAGAAGGCGGAGGCCAAGGCGGAACGCGACAAGGAGAAGGCGGAGGCCGAGAAGGAGAAGGCGGAGGCCAAGGCGGAGGCCGAGAGGGAGAAGGCGGAGGCCAAGGCGGAACGGGACAAGGAGAAGGCGGAGGCCGAGAAGGAGAAGGAAGAAGCCAAGGCCGAGGCGGCGAGGGAGAAGGCGGAAGCCAAGGCGGAACAGGAGAAGGAGAAACAGGAGGCCGAGAAGGAGAAGGAGGAGGCCAAGGCCGAGCAGCAGAAGGAGAAGGAAGAGGCGCAGAAGGAGAAGGAAGAAGCCAAGGCGGAACAGGAGAGGGAGAAGGCGGAGGCCAAGGCCGAGCAGGAAGCGGCCAAGGCGGAGGCGGAGCAGGAGAAGGAAGCCGCCAAGACCGAGCAGGCTGAGGAGAAGGCGGCCGCGAAGCAGGAACAGGAAGCCGCCAAGGCCGACGCGGCGAAGGAGAAGGAGGAGGCCAAGGCACAGAACGAGCAGGACCGGGCCGACGCCAAGCAGGCCCAGGAAGAAGCTAAGCAGCAGGCAGCACAGCAGCAGGCGTTCGCTGTCGCCCAGGCGGACCAGCAGCGGGCCGAGGCGAAGAAGCAGGCGGACGCCGAGAAGGCGGCGGCGAAGCAGGAACAGGAGGCGGCCAAGGCGGAGGCGGACGCCGAGAAGGCGGAAGCCAAGGCCGAACAGGACGCGGAGAAGGCCGCCGCGAAGCAGGAGCAGGAAGCCGCCAAGGCCGAGGCGGAACAGGAGAAGGCGGCCGCGAAGCAGGAACAGGAGGCGGCCAAGGCCGAGGCGGACGCCGAGAAGGCGACGGCGAAGCAGGAACAGGAAGCCGCCAAGGCCGAGGCGGAACAGGAGAAGGCGGCCGCGAAGCAGGAACAGGAGACGGCCAAGGCCGAGGCGGAACAGGAGAAGGCGGAGGCCAAGGCGCAGAACGAGCAGGACCGGGCCGACGCCAAGCAGGCCCAGGAGGAGGCGAAGACGCAGGCCGCCGAGGAGAAGGCGGCGGCGAAGCAGGAACAGGAAGCGGCCAGGGCCGAAGCGGAACGGGAGAAGGAAGCCGCCAAGGCGGAAGCCGCCGAGGAGAAGTCCGCCGCGAAGGCCGAGCAGTCCGACGCGAAGGCCGAGGCGGAGCGCCAGCAGGAGCAGGCCCGCCAAGAGGCCGTCACGGAGAAGCAGCAGGCCCGGCTGGAGGCCGAGCAGGCCAAGGCCGACGCCCAGGCCGACTACGAACAGCAGAAGGCCGAGGCCAGGCAGGAACGCGCGGACACGGAGCAGGAGGCCGATCGCCAGGAGACGGCGGCGCGCCAGGAGTACGAGCAGCAGAAGGCCGAGGCCCAGGAGGAGCGGGACGAGGCCCGGCAGCAGGCCGCGCAGGAACGCACCGAGGCCCAGCGGGAGTACGACCGCGAGGTGGCCGACGGCACCGACGAGCAGACGGCCCGCGAGGCGTACGACCGCCGTATCGACGAGATCGACGCCGCCGAACGCGACGCCCTCCAGCAGGCCGACTCCACCGAGGCGGAGGCCAGGGAGACCTACGAGGACGAGAAGGCCGCCGCCCAGCAGGAACGCGACCAGGCGCGGACGGACGCGGAACAGGCCCGGCGGGACGCCAAGTCCGAGTACGACCAGCGGATGGGTGACATCCAGGCCGAGTACGACCGGATCGGAGCCGGCGACAAGGACATCGACGAGCTGATCCGCCAGCGCATCGCCGACCTGCCGCAGCCGCCCGACCTCTCGTCGTACGACCCGTCGGCCGCCGCGGCCGCCGCGGGCGCCGGTTCGACGTACTCCTCCGCGTTCAGCGACAACCTCTACAACCAGGACGATCTGGCGTCCGCGCTGGGCCGTCCGCAGGGCGGCGACGCCCTCGCCGCCTCCTCCGCCAACGGTACGAGCGGCGGCTCGGGGTCGCCGATGATGCCGATGATGCGGGGCGCCGGAGGCGAATCGGGATCGTCCGGCGAACGCGTCCGCAACGTCCTCGACGCCGGTACCGGCCGCTCCGGCCGGGCGGCCGGCGCCACGACGACCGTCGAGGACGAAGAACACCGGGTGGTTCCGAGGTCCACCACGCAGACCAGCAGCAACACGCCCTTCATGCCGCCGATGGGAGGCATGCCCGGCGGCGGCGGGCCCGGACAGCAGACGGAGAGCAGCGACCGCGAGCGGACCACATGGCTGGCGGAGGACGAGGACGTCTGGGGCACCGACGAGGGTGGCGCGCCGCAGGCGCTGGGGCGGTGACCGGGGCGATGACCCGACGGTGCGGGACTCGGATGAGGAGACCGGAGTGAGTGAGTCGATCGACAACCGTGTGGCCCAGGCGATGGCCCACCTCAAGGCGACCGAGGAGGCGGTGGCGAAGGCGCGGGGTGAGCTGAACGCGGCGTCGGTGACCGCCCACTCGGCCGACAGATCGGTACGGGTGGCCGTCGGAGCCAAGGGAGAGCTGACCAGTCTGGAGTTCCTCGACGGCAAGTACCGTTCCATGGCCGCCTCCCAGCTCTCCGCCTCGGTACTGGAGGCCGCGAACGCGGCCCGGGCCGCGATGGCGCGCCGGGTCGTCGACACGCTCGACCCGCTCACCAGGCTGACCTCCAGGGGTACGGCCCCGGAGCGGATGGGTGTCGACTGGGGGTCGATCTTCGGCTCACTGCTCAGCGAGACCTCCGTGCGGAAGGGGCCGACGGCGATGAGCCGGTTGCGGGACGAGATCCACGAGGACGAGGAAGAGCCCGCCGCGCCCGCCGGCCGGAGCACGGAGACCGAACGACAGAGGAGTGAGTAGCGATGTCCGGTGAGTACTCGGCGAACGTCTCGGACATCCGGGCCAGTTCGAAGCACATCGACGATGCCGTCCGGGGGGCCGAGGCGCTCGGGCCCCGGTTCGAGGAGAACTGGGATATGACCTCGGGCTGGTGGGGAGAGGAGGGTGGCGACGACTTCGCCGACGCCGTGGGTCCGCAGTGCCGCGAGGAGAAGGAGCAGGTGACGAAGACGGTCAGCGACATCACCAGCGGTTTCCTGGCGCTGGTCGACGCGGTCGCCCAGGAGGCCGACAACGTCCAGCGGCCCCAGGTCCAGGCGCTGGACGACATCGAGGCTCTGAAGGCGGAGAGCGAGAGCCGGCGCTAGCATGGCGATCATGTTCCCGCCCGCGCTGCGGGAGTTCATCGAGGTCTGGGTGGGTGCGAACGTCGCCACCGGCAATGAGGACCGCGGCTTCGACAGCCGCCGTGCCTACACCCGGCTGGCGGAGGACATCAGCGCCCTCTCCGACGCGATGAAAGGGGCGATCGAGAACGCGGGCAAGTCGCTGCCGCCGGAGATCGCCCGGGAATTCGTCGCCGCGGTGAAGCTCTTCGTCGACGACGCCGGAGAGAACCACCTGCAGAAGTTCTCCACCGAACTGCGGGACATCGGCTCCCGGCAGGTGGACCGGTCGATGAAGCTCAGTGAGGGCAAGTACCAGATCCTTCTCGAGTTCATCCTGATGAACATCGAACTCGCGCTGATCGCCGCGCTCTCCATCTTCACCGGCGGTACCTCGCTGACCGAGATCGCCCTGACGAAGGCGCGCACCGCGCTCACCATCCTGCTCCTGCTGCAACGGCTGGGGCGCGCCGTCCCGACCCCGCTCTCGGCGGTCCTTGAGGCGATTCAGGAAGCCTTCGTCACGTTCATGGCGCAGGTCATCTCGATGACCGCGCCGGACGACCCGGACCGCCGCCGCAAGGACTTCGACTGGACGGACATCGGGCAGTCGGCCGCCGCGGGCGCGCTGGCGGGTCTCTTCGGCGGGATCTTCCACCACTTCTCCGGGCCGGTCGTGAAGAAGATCTTCAAGGACAGCCCGGTGTGGAAGGACGTGTTCGAGCTTCCCCTGACCTTCGTCAACGAAGGGCAGGCCGAGACCTTCGCGGAGGCGTTCACCAAGCTCTTCTTCACCGGTACGTTCTCCCTCGACCCCGGAACCTTCCTGAGCGCCGGCACCAGCGGGCTCCTCTTCGAAGGTGCCTCGGACCTCACCGAGTACGGCGGCAAATGGCTGAACGACAAGTTCTTCCAGAACCACGACTTCGGCGGCTCCGACATCAACTCCGTCACGGGCGGCGGCGGGGGCGGCAACGGGTTCCGTCCTGACCCGGTGTCCACGAGTGACACCTACGACAACCCTTACAGCACCACCTATGACGGCACCTACGACGACACTTACCGCGACTCCTACAACAGTCCTTACCGCGACTCGTCCAGCGACACTTACCGAGACACTTATACGGACCCTTACGACGGCGACTCCGCGTCGTTCGTGACTGACGTGACTGACGTGAGTGACGTGGACGTCTTCAGCGGCGGCAGCGATGCNCCGTCTCCTCCGTCTCCTCCGTCTCCTCCGTCTCCTCCGTCCCGTCCGTCCCGGACCACGACGGCGTCGACCCGATCGCCACGTCCAACGCGCCCTTCCAGCCCGTCACGTACCAGGCCCCCGTGACCAACAGGTCTGCGGATGTGCCCGGTGTGACCAATGTGCCGGGGGTAAATGGTGTGAGCGGTGCGGGGAAGCCCCCGTACTCCACCGTCCCCTCGTCCGACACCTCTCCCTCTCCCGCTCCCTCCCCTCTCGACGGAGACGAGGTCACCCCGGAAGCCGTCATCGATCGGACCACTCCGTCCCCGACGACGGGGGACGTGAACGCCGAGTCCATCTTCTCCACGCTCAACTCCACGGCACCCCCGACTGCCGTCGCCGACCCGCCGCCGAACATCCCCACCGCGGGCTCCTCCACACCCACACCGTCGTTCACCCAGAACAACGCCGCGCCGCTCACGGTCTCCGACTACCAGGATGTCGACAGCGACCTCGCGGACGAGACGTTCACGAGCGAGGACCAGCCGGACCCGGACACAGACCCGGACACAGACACCACCACCGAGCCCCCTGCGAGCCGGACGGGAAACAGCAGCACGCCGCCGAGCGCCGATGAGTCCCCACGGCAGCGGACGGGCGCCGGCGACACCGAACTCCCGCTGGACGAAACCCAGGACCAGGACCAGGACCAGGCACGGGACGACACGACGACCACGCCGGACGTCACGACAGCCGTTCCCCCTGTCGTCCACCAGCCGCCGGACGTCACCTCGCCCGTGGCGAAGTCCTCGCCGGCCAACAGTTCCTCGCCGGCCAACGGTTCCTCGCCGGTCAACGGCACCAACCCGGCCCCCGCCACAGCGCCGCCCGGCGCCAAGGCCGTACCGACCGGTACGGCGGAGCAGACCCGCACCGCGACGGAACCGGACCCCGTCCCGGACTCGTCGGCCCCGGCCGACACCGCCGAGACCCCCCGTACCGAGGAGGACGTCCAGCGGTCGGCCGCGACCCCAGTCACCACGCCCGAGGGCGAGACGGCGGACCGGGAGGAACAGCCGTACCGGGCCCTGCGGACCGAGTCCGAGGCGGTGCCGACCGTCCCGGCCGCCGATGTCCGGCGACAGCCGGCCGACGTTGTTGAAGGCGAGTACTTCAGCTCCTCGGCGCCGGCCGAGATGTCCGTCGACAGCCCGTCCGCGCCGGATGCCGTGCCGAATCCCGCGCCGGATTCCGAGCCCGGTTCCCCCGACTCGATCGACATGATCATGGACTGGGAGGACGCCGAGGACAGCGACGCCGAGGACAGCGACGTCGCCTCGTCCGACGTGTCCATGGACGACGCCGACGACTCGCCCGAGCCGCCGCCCTTCACGCCAGCGGAGATCCAGCACCAGCGGCGACTGCTGACGGACGTCTTCGGCTCCGACATCGGGACGAACCACATCTACCCCGCCGTGAGCGAGGCGATCGAGCGCCTCGACCGGTTGCGGCGCCTCGACCCCGGTCTGCGGGACGGCCCGCTCGACCTGGACGCCGTGACCCGCCGGGTGCTCGGCCTGGACAGCGCGGCGCCGGTGAGCGCTGTGCAGCGCGGTGAACTCTTCCGGGTGGCGATGGACGAGGCGGCGGAGTCCGCGGACAGCCTGGCCGGGCTGGCCGCCTTCCACCTCCAGCTCCGGGGCGTCCTGTCTCCCACCCGGGTCATGACCGCCCCCGACGGCGGCGTCCGGGGCCGCAACTGGACGGACGGGGCGATCCCGGACGTGGAGGTGACGAGCGCCGGGAGGACCGTCCGCCTGCCCGACGGCACCATGCGGCGCGATGACGTCCGTACGGCCCCCTGGAGCCGGCCCGGTGATCCGGAGCCGTACCTGGTGGTCGCGGCGGGCGCGCACGACCATGTCGTGGTGCGGGGCTTCGACGGCACCCCGCGCCGGGTACCGATCGACGTGTTCGCCGAACTGCTGGCCCTCGACCCGGCATTGGCGGGCCTGCCGGCGGACGTCCCCGTCGTCCTGCTGATCCCCGGAGCGGGCGCCAGGGGCCTGGACCTGCCCCGCCGGGCGGCCGACCGGACCGGCAGGAACACCTGGTCGGCCAACGGCACCGTGGAGCTGGCTCCGCGGCAGGACCCGTCCCTGCCCTACACGGTCTCCCTGCTGTCCGGCGGGGGCCGGCCGCGCCCCGACTGGATACGCAGCACCCCCGGGCAGGTCCTCGACCCCGCCGCGTACGAGGGTGCCCCGGCCTGGGAACGGGAGATGGCGTCCCACACCATCGTCAGCGACACCGGCGGGCCCATCGGCCGGGGCGTGTTCGACGACGCGGAGGCGACGCGGGCGGTGGAGGTCCTCCGGCACGCGACGGAGGCGACGCAGCTCTGGCACCGGAACCCGGCCACCGAGGTCTGGACCAGAGACGACGAGCCGGTCCCGTTCGCCGGCAAACCGGTGTACGTCTTCGCCGCCCACGCCTGGCCCGGACAGACGCAGTTGCCGACCCAGGCGAACATGGTCAAGGTCGCCCGCGGGACGGAGGCCGGCGCAATGCTGACCCGGCGCCCCAGCCTGGCCCAACTCCCGCAGGACCACGGCGTGGTGATGGAGGCATGCTGGGACGCGGCCCAGGAGGGGGTGACCCGCGCCCGCCGGGACGCGCGTGACGCCTTCGTCCCCGACCCGCTGGCCGTCATCAGCGACGGCCAGCAGACGTCGAACGCGACCGGGCGCACCGTCTACGGCGGCACCCGGACCGTCGGCATCTCGCGCCTGCCGGGCCGGGGCTGGGTGCATGTCTCGATGACCGACGCGCAGGGCCGGCGCGGTCGGTGGGTGGTGTTCCGGCCGGAGCCGGCCGGAGACGCGCTGGACGACCGGGCCCGCGCGGCCGGGCTGCACACCGGCCCCGGACCGGTCCCGGACGCGACCCGTGAGCGTACGCTGCGACTCGTCCGCGCGCTGCGCCTGGCGCTGGGCGTGACGGTCGAGGACGGCGGCGACTACGCGGACCTGCTGCGCGGCCTGGGCGAGTTGGAGCTGATGCGGGAGGCCGATCCGTGGCTCGGCGGCTTCGGGCCGTTCACCATGGACCTCCTCGAACGTGCCGCCCGCGCCGACCGGCAGCGGCGGCACGGCACGGTCGACGGCGACCCCGGCCCCGACGCGTACCGGGAGCTGCTCACCGCGGCCGCCGAGGCGGCGCACAGCCGGCCCGGCACCGTCCTCACCGACTTCGTCGCCCTTCCCCAGGTCGTCGCCACCGCCCGACGGCTCGGCGCGCTCCCCGACGTGGACGCCGAGGCGGCCAGGGCACTGCGCCTGGACGGGAACTCGCCGGCCGTGGGGGAGCCGGAGCGCTCACGGCTGTTCTGGGCGACCGCCAAGGCCATGGAGTGGGAGAGCCGGACCCCCGGCCTCGACGCCCTCACCGCCAAGGTGCTCCACCTGGAGCAGCCGGACCCCGCACAGCGCCCCGAGCTGTTTCGACTGGCCGTCCGGGCGGCGGCCGTGGGACGCGACCTGGACCGGCCGACGGAGCTGGCCGCGTTCCACCTGGAACTGCTCGGAGCCCTCTCCGCCGAGACCCAGCTCCTGGGCCCCGACGACAAGCCGGTCGGCCGGCACTGGGCCCAGGCCGCGCCGCACGCGAAGGCGGACCCGGGGCGGGTCGTCGTCGCCGCGCCGAAACCGGGCGGCGGCTTCCAGCCCGTACGAGTGGAGCCCGCGCCGTGGAGCGCGCCCCAGCGGCCGACGCCGTACCTGGTGTGGTCCGGGGGAGGGGCGGACCACCTGCTCATGAACCTGCCCGGCGGCGTCCAGCGCCGGGTGCCGTACGACGAGGTCGCCGAACTGCTGTCGCGGGACCCGGTGCTGGCCGACCGCTACCTGGACGTCGACGTCGTACTGGCCGTCTCGCACGCGGTACTGCCCACCCCCTCGACCGGCAACCCCACGCCCGCGCCCACGGGCGCGACACCCGCGCCCACAGGGCCCATGTCCGCCGGCCCCGCGACCGCGCCCACCGGCCCCGCGACGCACCCCGACCCGCGAGCGGTCATCGGCGCGGTGACCGGCCGGGGCGTCTGGGCGTCGCGAGGCCGCGCGGCGCTGGCGTCGACCGGTCCGGACCGGCCGTTCCTCCCCACTCTGCTCCCCACCGTGCCGGGAGGCCCGGTGTCCGCCGACTGGGGAGTCGTACGGCCGAGTGATCTCCTCACACCGCACACCGCTCCCACCGGGGACACCCCCGGCGGAACCGTCACCTTCGCGGCGGGGGAGACCACCACCACTTCCACCGCCGCCACCGCCACCGCGACCTCCACCTCCCCCGTCCGCACGGCACCGCCCCTCCCCGTCCCCGTCCCCACCTCGTCCACGGACCCGGCACCCGACCTGACAGTGGCCCTCGTCCCGAAGCCCACCACCTCCCGGTCCAACCCGCTCGCCAAGGGCGACCCGCTCGCCAAGGACGATCCGCCCGCCAAGGACGACCCGCGCCTCGACCGTGACATGGCGCCGCCCCCGAAACGCCGTACCCCGGCCAAGTTCGACGACGGCCGGCAGATGCCCAAGTACGTCGACGACCTCAGCTCGCTGCTGCCGAACGATCTGACCGCCGCCGAGATCGACCAGCTCCTCGCCAATCCCAGCACCTTCGGCCAGAGCACGGTCGTCCTGCGAGGCGTCGAACAGGCCGTGGACACGATCGACACCGAGCTGCGGCGCAGGCCGGACGCCCGGCCCGGCAAGGGGGCCGCGGACCTGCTGACCGAGGTCCGCAAGACGCTCCGGGACAAACCGAAGACGTTGGCGGACGGCGAGGGGCGCCCCTTCCCGTACGTCAACGCGGCCGGAGAGGTCCGGGTCCTGTGGGTCCGCGCGCGGCACTACGGCACCTGGTCGCCGTTCGACGACGGCATCGGTGACGCCACGAAGATCGACAGCATGCACCGGGGCGCCGCGACGTTCGGGCGCACCAAGAACATGCAGGCCAACTCCCAGTACGGCCTCGGCGGGCCGATCGGCCCGGCGGGCACCGCGGTGTTCAGCGGCTTCGGCCGGCTCGCCCTGCGGTTCGGCTTCATCAACAAGGTCGGCTACACCCTGACCGACCAGCGCATGAACCAGATGGAGACCCGGACGCTGGACAAGTCGCGGTCCTTCCTGGACGACGTCCGCTACGAGGCACGCGTCACCGACGCCACCGGACGGGTCGTCACGGGCACCGACAGCGGCTCGGCCGCGCCGGCCCGGTTCGCCTTCGCGATCCGCAACGGGCTCATGGTGCGCCTGCCCGACAGTGTGACGAAGATGCCGGAGCCGGGCCGCATCCCCCGCTCGATCGACCTGGACCGCGACTCCCAGTACCGCTTCGTCCGGATCGAGGGGTTCGGCCCCGTCGCGGCGATCCGT
The DNA here is from genome assembly GCF_039542605.1 of Streptomyces ziwulingensis. Classification (NCBI taxonomy): domain Bacteria; kingdom Bacillati; phylum Actinomycetota; class Actinomycetes; order Kitasatosporales; family Streptomycetaceae; genus Streptomyces; species Streptomyces ziwulingensis. Next base: position 63,043 of record NZ_BAABIG010000018.1, on the reverse strand, counting down.
GACTGGGCGGCCGGACAGATCGGAGCGCTGCCCGGCAGTTCCGCCTACCACGAGCTGGACATCTTCTTCTCGGGCGACAGCTTCCAGCGGCACGGCGGCACGATGGCGCGCGGCCGCGTCACCACCCCGCCGCTCTTCGCCGACAACGACCGGAAGTCGCCGCTGGGCGTCTTCGTGGTCGAGGAACTGATTCCCCGCTCGGCGGTGCTCGTCGGGGAGACCGACCAGGCCGAGATGCGCGACATCAACACCTCGACGGTGCGCAGCGAGCGGAGCCGGGCACAGGGCAGAAGTCTGCTCCTGCAAGCCGTCGCCGGGCCCGCGTTCAACTTCCATGACCCCGGCGCGGCCCCCTTCGACCTGCGGCTCCAGGCGGGGCCGACCGCCCAGTACTCGTACGCGCGGACCTGGGCGGCCGGACTCGGCGGCGCGGGCACCCTGAAGTCGGCCGGCCAGGTGAAGGGCCCGAGGACCGCCCTCTACCTGGTCACGAAGTCGGTGCGGGTGCGGCGGGCCGGTGACAACGCGCCGCCGACACGCTTCCTCACCTGGAGCCTGGACCGGATGACCAGCTCCGAGGCGCGGCGGCTGGCCGGCTGGGACGACGGGACCTCGTTCGCGCTGCGCCACGGCGCCGCCCCGCCGTTCGTCCCGGCGTATCTGACCGCGGACCGCCCGCGCACCCTGGGCATGCACCGGGTGAAGGAGTTCACCTTCGACGACGGCCGGCGCACCCGCGTCACACCGGACGCGGCGGACGGCGTCGGCCGCACCCTGCTGGACGCGTTCGCCGACGGTGTGGTGGACGCCGTCGCCAAGCAGCGGCAGGGGCTGGTGGTCCCCCTCGCCGAACTGCTGCCGCCGAATCTGCCGAAGGGCTGGCGCACCCGCTTCAACGACCTGCTCACCCGCAGACCGGACCAACTGCTCGACGCGGCCCGGGGCCTGCCCATGCCGCCCCGGTGGACCGATCCCGTCAAGTACGGGATCGCGCTCCAGAACACTCTGCAGATCCTCGGGGTGCTCTCCCAGCAGAACATCACCGCCAACCTGGAGGCGCTGACCACGGTCGGCCTGCCGGTCAGACTCACCGACCCCGACACCGTCGGACAGACCTACTACACCCTCCAGGTGCACGGGACGCTCACCGGGCGCCGGTACGAGGGCAAGGACGTCGACGAGGGGATGCGTTTCAGCGCGCAGGGCGTCGACCGGCTCGACGGCCAGTCGAGCGTGAAACGAGGTCTGGACCTGGGCTTCGAAGGCACGTTCTCGGGCCGCGACAACAGCATGGACAGCTCGGGCCTGCCCCGCAACACGCTCGGGCTCACCCTGGGCGCCCGCAAGGGATGGCAGTGGGAGGCGGAGACCACCTTCGGCTCGACGGTCACCTACGAGCCGATGTCGGTGAGCAACAAACCCACCCACCTGTACCGCTACGACCTCGGCCTCACCGCGACCCTGGGCGGCTACTGGCGGCCCCGCGGCCTGGTCCGCGGTCTCGGTCTCGGACTGCCGGGACTGCTGGTCCTGGACGAGCCGGTCAACGTGCTCTTCGGCCGGACGGCCACCGGGCGTCTGCGCGGCGGCGGCCCGATGACCGGACAGGTGCTCCTCGGCGTGCCCGTGCAGCACACCCCCGACGCCGACCCGTACGCGGACGGAGCGCTCAACCCCTACCTGGCCGACGAGCCCGCACCCGCCCCCATGAGCGCCGAGCGGGCCCTCGCCCTGGCCAAGGGCGACCTGGTGCTGCCCTCCTCCGGCACCGGCAGGGGCGGGCCCGCCGGACGGCTCGCCGACCGCGGCACCCGGCAGTTCCACGAGTTCCGGCAGCACCCGTTCGTGATCGTGAACGTGGTGCTGTCACCCACCCTGCTCGCCGAGGTGGGCCGGGTCCTGAAGGACGCGTCGGGCGGCGCCTGGCAACTGGTGAAGGAGGGCGCCCCCACCCGGGACGCCATCGTCCGCACCTTCACCCCGCAGTACCTGGCGGCCGGCTTCGACCAGAGTTCGGGGCCGCTCGGCATGGTGGGCAGCGGCCTGCTGGGCAAGGGGCCGTTCGGTGAGCTGTGGGGAACCTTCCGGTACGCCACGACCGTCGGGGGCCTGCACGCCCTCACCCCGTCGATGGCCATGGACACCGAGACGACGCTCGGCGGCACCCGGCAGGCGGCCGGGAAGATCAGCAACAGTACGACCTTCGTCTTCGGCGGCCAGTTCGTCTACTCCGTGGCCCAGAACCCGGGGCGCGGCCTGATGGGCGCGTACGGCATCGTCGCCAACCCGCTCTCCACCTCCGGCACGCGCAGTGCCAGCGTCGTACGCACGGTCGTCGCGGACATGAACCGCAAGGGCTTCACCCACCAGGTGCTGGTGGCCGGCGATGTGCGGCACTGGTTCGCGCTGGTCTCCAGCCGGCTGGGCCTGGGCCGGACCGGAACGGCCGCGGCGGGCGCCACCCTGGTACCGCGCTCACTCGCCGGAGCGGCGGGGACCACCCTGACCAGCCCGGGCGGCCTGCTGGGACATCTGCCCGAGAAGAGCGCGCACCGGATGGGGCTGCTCGACGACGGCATGGGTGACGTCCCCCGCTACACCCGGCAGCGGTGGACGCCACAGCCCTGGCTGCGCGGCGCCGCCTTCGGCACGTACGCGGTGAACGCGCTGGACCCCACCGACGTACTGCTCGCCTTCGACCGGCGGATCAAGGAACTGGGGCTGGACGAGGAGAGCCGGGAGCGGGTCCGGCAGTTGGTGACGGCCCGCGCCACCCGGGCGCTCAAGGGGGAGATGACGACCACCGGCCCGTCGACGCCGGTCACCGCCGGAGGCTGGGGCTGGGGCAGTGTGCGGATCGGCAGCAGGCGGGTGCGGGTACGCGTCGAACTGATCCCCGGGACGCCGGTGTTCGACGGGCTGGACCACAGCGCGGAACTGGAGGAGAACCGGCGGGCCATCGAGACCGCCCAGGAGAACTCGGAGTCCTCCTCCGGAGCCGATCTGGGCCTCCTCACCAGCCAGCTCGTGCACACCGGCAACGCGCAGGTCGCGGCCGCGGGACCGGCGTACACCGAGAGCGGCTCCCACCGCAGGACGGTCGCGTCCAGTCACGCCGTCACCACCGTCACGATCTACCGGGCGGCGTCCACCGAACCGCACGCGGAGGTCGTCACCCCGTACCGGATGCGGATCACACTGGAGGCCGACGACACCCCGAACACCGGCGCCCCGGCCGACCCGGAGCTGCGGGAGGGGAAGGCCACGGCCCTCGACCGCTTCCGGGGCAAGCTGCGCCTCGTCGAGGAGGACGAGGTGGGCGAGCTGCGCGAGCACGTACCGCTCAGCCTGATGGAACCGGAGCCGGAGCGGGAGCTGCCGCGCCCGCGGCCGCGGGCGGCAGCCGGGCGGTCGCTGCCCGCGCCCGATCCGGCGGCCGACCCCGCCCTGGCCCGTCCGCCCCGGCCGGCGGCCCTTCCCGAGGCGGGGGAGGAAGTGCTGGTCCGGGACGGGGAAGGCGTCCTGCGGCCGTTCACCTTCCCCGAGAACGGCATGCACCCCCGGGGGATCGTCGGCATCGACAACCTCCGCATCGCGGGCGACCTGCTCCTCACCAAGGCGTACGACGCCGGTTTCTCCCTGCGTGCCCTGGAGAGCGACGACGGCCCCGACGCCGCCGAGCTCACCGAACTCCTCCGCCGGACCAGGGACACCGGCCTGACCAAGCTGGGCACCGGCTCGGCGCAGGCGCTGGAGGACGGCATCAGCTCCACCGCGGTCACCGCGTTCTACCCGCGCACCACCGAGCCGGACGGCTACCAGGTGGTGGGGCTGACCGAGAAGTCCCTCGTGGGCACCGACACCGGACAACTGACCCTGCGCTCCACCCCCGACTTCAGCCGCGCGCTGCTGCTGACGGTCGCCGACGGCAAGAAGCTGGAGGTGCTCAGGCGGTACGGGGACAACGCCAACACGTCCTCGGCCGGCGAGCACAGCCAGGCCGGGAGCCTCGGCGGCGCCTTCCTGTACGACTCTCCCACCGCCGGCCTCAATCAGATCGGCCTCTTCGTCCCCGGCCCCAACGACCTCGACGGCGACGGGATGCCGGTCGGCGACGACCACCTGACCTCGCGCAACCTCAAGCCCAAGACGGACCGGTCCTTCCTGTTCGCCGTCCCGGCCACCTGGCTCAGCGTCGGCGGCGTGCACCGCGGCATCGTGGACTCCAAGCTCGCCAACCGGATCCGCGGCGGCACCTTCGCCAAGGCCAGGTCGGGTCCGCAGGCGATGAAGTCCGAGACGTACGTCATCGCCTGGGTCCGGGAGGATGTCGCCCGCGACCTGAAACTCGTCACCGACGCCAACTTCCCCGAGCGCGTCGGGAAGGCGTGGGACGCGGTCGGCAGCGCGAGCAAGGCATGGGTCGAGGCCGACAACGCCTACTGGAAGAAGCGGCGCGCCTCCAGCACGCTGCGCGCGGAGTTCGACGCCGCGCAGGCCGCCCTCACCAAGGCGGCCGGTGTCGCCCGCGCGGCGACCCGCCCGGTCGACCTCGCCCGGACCGGCGTCGAGGACGCGGACACCGCCCTGCGCCGGGCCGAGAGCGACGCGCGCCGGGACCACGGCCTCGCGGACGCGGCCGTCGCCGCCGCGCAGGCCGGCGTGGACGCCGTCACCGAGACCGCGGACGGCGCCCAACCCGAACACGACGGCTGGGCGCGGCTCCTGCGCGACGATCAGGACGCCGCCCGGGCCCGCCTTGCCGAGACGACGGCGGCCGCCGGGAAACTGCGCGGGACGGCCGACGCCCGGCTCGGCGCCGCGCGCACCGAGAAGGCCGCGGCCGACGCGCGGCTCGACGCGGCCCTGCTGTCCGCGAGAGCGCCCGGCCGGAGTCTGGACGAGGCCACCGCCCGCCGGGACACGGCCCGCGACGCCTTCGACACCCGGCGCGCCGAACTGGACGCACTCCGGGCCGCGGCGGAGACGACCGCGGCGGAGTACCACCGGGTACGGGCCGGGGCGGACCAGCTCACCCGCTGGCACCGGCTCGCGGCCACCGAGGCCGGCCGGGCGGAACTGGACGGCCTCGCCGAGCCGCCCGCGGTGACCCACCAGGCCCCGCCCAAGGCGCCGAAGGCCACGTCGCCGGCCCCGCCCCGCTACACCAGGACCGGCACCGGAGCGGACACCGTCCTCACCTCCCCCACCCAGGAGACGTACGCGCTGCACGACGTGCCGAGGGACGGTGAGGCATTCTTCCGCGCGTTGGCCCGCGGCCTCGAACACACCGCCCCGGGGCTGCTGTCCGCGCACGGCATCGACCTCGACGCGCCGCGGGCCATGGCCGACCTGCGGCGCCGGATGGCCTCCTGGCTCACCGACCACGCCGACGAGGAACTGCTGGCCGTCGTCGCCCCCGACGCCAGCGACGCCTTCAGCGCGCGGGAGATCGCCGCGGCGGGCCTGGACCTCGGAACGGACACCCCTGCCCGGCGGGAGTTCGACGGCACCGGCGGCCTCGTCCCGCACGCCGTCGACCTGAACCCGGTGACCCGGGCCGAACTGGCGATCGCCCAGCTCCTGCGGCGGGGCGACGCCGAGTCCGAGGCCGGCTGGAACCACTCGGCGGCGGACCTGCTCCCGCTGCTCGCCGCCCGGACCTTCGGCGTGCGCGTCACGGTGGTCCGGAGCGACGGCGGCTTCCAGGACTTCACTCCCGGGACCCCCGCCGGGGACAGCGGCCTTCAGGGGCTGGTCGAGCCGCCCGACCCCACCGGGCCCACCGGCGGGCAGGTGGTGCTCAGCCTCGACGACCGCCACTACCGACTGGCGCTGCCGACGAGCCGGACCTCGCCGAAGGGCACACAGCCCCCGCCGGAGGGTACGCAGCTCTCGCCGAAGGGCACACAGCCCCCGCCCTCCCATGTCCCCGCTCCGCCGGACGTGCCGGACGTGCCGGACGTGCCGGACGTGCCGGACGTGCCGAAGGCGCTGGACGTGCCGGACGGCAAGAAGGGGCCCGGGCCGAAGCCGGCCGACAGCGTCCGGGCGAGGGGGCGCCGGGTACGGGTGCCCGGCACGGGGGAGTGCCTGCTCTACTCCTTCCTGGCCGGCGACCCGGTGCACCTGCGCAGCCGGCTCAGCGCTCTCGCCGCCACCGACCGCGCCGCGTACGACTGGCTCGCGAACCCCGACGCGGTCCGCGGTGAACTGCGCCGCCGGGCCGCGGTCCGCGGCCCGGCCGACCGGCGCACGGCCGGCCCCGCACAGACCGTGCTCCGGGCCATGCGGTCCCACGTGGAGGACTATGTGGGGCGCAGCGGGGGGCGGCTGCATCCGCAGATCATCGGCCAGTTCCGGCAGACGGTCGCCGACGCGTTCGCCGCCCGCGTCCGGGGCATGAACCGGACACAGATGCTCGCCCAGCTCAGCCACCACGGCGTCCGGCACGACCCCGTCGCCGTCCCCGAGGCCCTCGAACCCGCCGAACTGCTCAAGCGGTACGTCGACGCCCGCATGGCGTCGGAACCCGCCGCCCCGGACCTCTCGGCCCAGGATGCCAGGGCCGTCCAGGAGGCCGTCGCCGAGAACCTCAGCCCGCGCCAGATGTTCGCGCACCTCGCGGAACACGGCCTGCTCCCGACCCCGGACGACCTCGACGACACGGCACTGAGCCGGCTGCTGCGTACCGTCTACGTGGAGAGCGCCGCGCCGCTGGACGCCCAGGAACTGCCCAGGCTGCTGGACGCCGTCGTCAACTGGGAGCAGCGCTGGTGGACACCGGCGGGAGAGATCTTCCTGCCGCTGCTGGCGCACGCCTTCCAGACGCGGGTCGACGTGGTGCAGTCGCTGCCGACCGGTAACCGGCGGGTCAGCGAGGCGGGGCCCGTCGACGCCCTGCGGCGCACGGAGGTCTACTACAACGGCGTCAACCACTACGACGGCAGCGACGCCGCACCCCGTGACAGGTTCGGCGACGCGGTCCTCCCGAAGCGGATCAAGGACGAGGAACGCGACCCGCTGGACAAGGAGATACGGCTGAACCCCCTGTGGGTGCCGCTGGACGAGGTGGACCCGAACCTGGTGATCACCGGAAACCGGGATGCGGTGTGGCTGTACACCGTCACCGACGACGGCCGGGTGATCCTGGGCACGGAGGAGCCGGGCCAGATGGTGACGCAGGAGCAGTTCGACGCGTTGCTGGCCGGTATGCGCAGAACCGATCCGGCGCTGACGGCGGAGTCGCTGCGCAAGGCGATGGACGGGCTGGGCCACACCGGCATCGCCGCCGGCTTCGCGCCGGCCGACGGCGGGGCGAAGGCCGGCCGGACGCTGACGGGGCGCAGCCGGGTGTCCGGCGAGTTCCGCTGGAGTGCGGAGCAGCGCTCCTGGGTGGTGAACGACAAGTCCGGCCGTTACATGAGTGACCAGGTCCGGCCGGACCTGGACGCCGACGAAGCCGCGGACTGGCTGGCCAACGTGGCGGCCATGTTCAGCGACCGACTCGGCGTCGTGGTCCGGACCGACCAGGTGAAGACGGCCGCACCCGTCCCGCCCCCGGCACCCGTCCCCATCCCCGTCCCCGTCCCCGTGCCCGACCCGGGACAGGGTGCTCCGGAACCCGAGGGCCTGCGGACGGTGGCACTCAGCCCCGACGGTCCCACGGACGCGCCCACCGACACCCCCACCGACACCCCCACGGAGGCGCCCACCGACGCGCCCACCGGGTCCGAGTCCTCCCCGGAGCACGCGCCGGAAGGCCGGCCAAGCACCACTGCCACGCGGGGCACCACCGCCCGGGTCGCCTTCGCACATCGCCACCGGGACGTCACCGATCCGGCTCACCGGCAGCATGTGGCCGAGCTGGCGGAGGAGATCGTGGTGTCCGGACTGCGGGACCTCAGGGCCGGTCTCCGCATCCCCCGGATCACGGTCACCGGTTACAGCAACGGCCCGCGCTTCGCGCTGTCCGGCGGTGCCGTCGAGCACGCGGGGACGGTCGGCCGGCAGCGGGCCGACGCGGTGCGAGATCTCCTCCTCGACGAGATCCGACGGCAACTGGAGCTGCACGAGGAGGCCGTGCGCAACGTCGAGAAGGTGCGCGGCGGAAAGGTCCGGGCCGAGGACTTCCCGATCAGCACGGAGAGCGGCGGCCGGGACATCAGTGCCGTGGGCCCGATCGACGGCGCCACCGGGCGGGCCGCACGGAGACAGGCGTTGATCACGGTCGACCGGTCCCCCCTGTCGGCCGCAGTCGACCGGCTGGCGGAGCTGAGTCCGCAGGACTTCGGCCCCTCGGACTACTTCACCGGTCCGGACCGGCTCGCCACACAGCTCCTGCACCTGGACGACAACCCCGGGGACGACCCCGACTCGGACAGCGACTCCGAGAGCGACTCGGACAGCGACGCCGAGAGCGAAGCCGACAGTGTCATCGATCCGGACGAGGTCGTGTCGGACGACGAGCCCACCCGCTCCGCCCCGGAGCCGGAGCCGGAGCCGGAGCCGGAGCCGGAGCCGGCACGCTTCGACGTCGACAAACTCTCCACCCGGGTGCGCAGGATGTACGAGCTGGTGGACGAGGCCATGACGGCGGGCCGGGCGACCGGCCGGGCCGCGCTGACCGCGTACCACCTGGGCAAGCAGGGCCTGCTGTCCGAAGCCACCGGCCTGACCGCACCGGACGGCACCCCGCTCGGCCGGAACTGGACCGGCCGGCCCGTGCGGGACGTGGACGTCTTTGCGTACGACGTGGTGGACGGCGCCGACGCGGACACCCGGCAACCGCTGTGGGCCCGGCAGCCCGACGCCCCCCTCCCGTACGTGATCGGGACGAAGGACGGCGACCACGAGAAGGTCAGGCTGTCCCTCCCGGACGGCAGCAAGCGGTGGACGCTGTCGCCGGAGGAGTTCGCCGAACTGCTGGCACAGGACGGGGAGCTGGCGGGCCGCGGTGCCACCGCCGAGGTGGTGCTCGTCTCGCCGAACGCCGGTGCCATGGGCCTGGACCTGCCGCGCAGGGCCGCGGCCCGGTCGCGCCGGACGCTGTGGTCGCACAGCGGCGAGGTCGGCCTGCGGTCGGACCCCGACACCGGCCGGCACCGTATCGAGGTGACCGACGACCGTGTCTTCGGCGGCACGCCGCTGGGCGAGTGGATCGGCAGCGAGCCGGACGACCTGGGGCCGGACGAGGGTGTGCCGGAATCCGGCGAGGACGCCCTGCACACCCTCGACGGGAAGACGCTCCGGGACGCGGAGGTCAAGTCCTTCACCCTCACCGACGAGGGCCGGCCCGTCGGCCGGGCGGTGGTCGACGGCAACGACTTGTCACAACGCGAGCCTTGGCTGCAGCAGTTGACCCGCTCGACCGAATGGCATGCCTACGACCCGGTCACCGGCAAGCCGTTCGGGGGCGCCCGGCCGGTGCCGTGGAAGGGCCGGAAGCCCTACTTCTTCATGGTCCACGGGCTGCCGGGCCGGACCCACATGGTCGAGAAGATGTTCGAACGCACTACTCCGGTCCGGGGCCCGGAGGCCGGTGGCTTCCTCCGCCGGCGCCCGAGCCTGGCACGACTGGACCGGGACACCCCCATCGTCTTCCTGTCCTGCTGGGCGAACCAGGCGGAAGGCCCCACCACCGCCACCGACACCACCACCGCCGCGCGCGGACCGAGGCGGCGGCGCCCGTTCGTCCCCGACCCGCTCGCCGCCCCTTCCGCGGCCCAGGGCGTCTCCAACGTGACCCGGCGCGACGTCTACGCCCCGAACGGGGAGCACCTGAGCCGCTACGCCGACGGCAGACTGCACGACCACGGGATCGGCACCCCGACGCTGAACGACCCGGTGGACATGGCGAAGCTGCGCCCCGAGCCGACCCCGGACGAACTCGACGCCCTGGCCGTGGCGGCCGGCCTGGAAACCGCCGCCGACTTCACCCCCGCCCAGGCCCGGGACACGGCCCTGCGGCTGGTCCGCGCCCTGCGCGCCACGTTCGGCGTCGAGGTGGAGCACGACAAGGACGACCCGGCCGGCACCTACCACCGGCTGCTGCGCGGTATCGGAGCCCTGGAGGTCATGCGCCGCGGCGACGAGAACCTGCGGGAGCACGGGGAGCTGACACTCGACCTGCTCGACCGGGTCACCCGCGCACACCACGGCCCGCCGACCGCCCCCGGCACCCGGCCCGCGCCGCCGGAACCCGCCGACGTACGGACGATGCTGGAGGCCGCGTCGGCCCGGCTGGCCGCCGATCCGCGGACCGCACTGCCCGCCTTCGTCGCCCTGCCCTCGGTGGACCGGGCCCGCGCGCTGATCGAACAGGACGGTGCGGACCTCTGGGTCCGTCAGGTGCTGGGGTTGCGCCCGTCGACGCCGATCACCGCGGCCCACCGGCAGTACGCCCTGTGGGCCACGGTCCAGGCGGTGGAGAGCGTCGAGAACCATCCCGACCCCGACGCCCTGACGACGAAGGCACTCCATCTGCGTCCCGGCGAGGACCCGCGGGACGAGGCCCGGCGGGCGGACCTGCTCCGGACGGCGGCCACGGCGGCGGCCCTCGGCCGCGACGCCCACGATGCCACCGCGCTCGCCGCGTACGACCTCGAACGCAACGGGGCGCTCGACGACCGCACCCTCATCACCTCCGTCAACGGTACGAAGGCCGGGCGGAGTTGGACGGGGCGGCGGGGTCCCGACCGCTTGTGGGCGGACCGCTACGTGATATCGCCCAGCGGCGGCCTGAAGGACGGCAAGGGATCGTTGGCGCCCTGGCATCGGAACGACGCCGGGAAGAGCACCCACCCCGGCGGGTACGTGCTGGACATGGTCGGCACCACCCCGGGACAGGTGGACATGCCCTGGCCGGACGGCAGCACCCGCCCGGTGCCGTACGAGGAGATCGCCGAGTTGCTCGCCCACGACCCCGTCCTGACGCAGTTGGACCGGGACGTCACCGTCATCCCCGTCGGGACGGGGGAAGGGGATCTCGCGCTGGCCGAGGCGGTCGCCGCCCGGGCGGGCGCGGCCCGGACGGTGTGGCTGCCGACCCGGCCCCTGAAGCTGCTGGACCGCCGGCCGGCGGTACAGGAGACCCTGCTCGTGCTGACCGCACCCCTGGACGGCACGGAGTACTGGTCGCAGACACATCCCCCCGAGCCGGCCGAGCGGTCCACCGCCACCACGCCCACGGACGTCGCCACGCTCGCCGAGACACCCCCGGAAGCCGAGGGGACGGCCGAAGCCGAGGGACCGGCCGAAGTCGAGGGAGCGGCCGAAGCCGAGGGACCGGCCGAAGTCGAGGGGGCGGCCGACATCAGTCTCCAGCGCCAGTGGGTCGCCGAGCAGGTGACTGCCGAGGACCTGTCCGGGACTGCGCCCCGGTTCGACGGTGACGACACCGTGGATCCGGCCGAGCTGAGGGCGGCGGGAGTCGTGGTGACCCCCGGCATGGAGGTCGAGGCCCAGCTCGGCGGCGGTCTGCGCGGCAGCGGACTGGCACCGCTGGACCAGGTGCGGCTGCTGCTGGCCCGGTCGGGCCCCTGGCCGGCCGCCGTCCGGGCCGTCGCGGCCGCGGTCTCGCGGCGGATCTGGCAGTCGGCGTTCACCGACTTCCGAAACACCCTCCCGGCCGGGACCGCCGGGACCGCCGGGAACGCCGAGGAGACGAGTCCGGATGCCGTCCGGGCCTGGGAGACGGCCGTCGGGCTGGTGCTGCCGGGCGAGGCGGACTCCGCGCTCGCGGACGTCCGGTACGCCGGCCAGGAGTACCGCGACGCGGTGCGGCAGGTGGCCGAGTTGTTGGCGGCGGACCTGACGGACCTGCGGTCCGCCGGTCTGCTCGCCGCCCGGCTCCGGAACGCGATGACGGTCACGAACGCGGGGAGAGCACATGCGGGTCGATGAGGCGAGTGAGCGCGGCAGGGCGGCGACGCCCACGCCGCCCGAGGACATCGTCGAGGCCGCGCGGCTCGCGCCGGAGCACTGGATCAGCATGATCGACCCCGGCTGGCACGACGAGGGCGTACCCCCCGACCGGGTCGTGATCGGCCGTTGGCGCACCGGCGTCACCGGCGAGATCGAGGAGTGGGAGGAGAACGAGGCGTACCGCCCCTCCCCGGAAGCGCTCGGCTGGCCCCGGGCCACCGACCCCGTCGACGAGGCCCTCCAGCGGGCGGTCACCGGTTACGGCCCCGACGAGGACGTCCTGCGCGCGCTGGCCGACGCCGAGGTGGCGGTGCTGACCCTGGTGGACGGCACACCGGTCACCGCCGCCGTGGCGGACGGCAGGCCCGTGGTCCCGGTCTTCACCTCCGCGCCCCACCTCGACACCGCGGGCGGCTTCGCCTTCGCCCTCGTCACCGTCCCCGACCTCCTGGACCGGGTGCCGCCCGGCCACGCGCTGTACGTCAACCCGCCCAGCCCCGCGGGCACCGTGCTGGAGACCGACGCCCTCGCGAAGACGGTCGCCGCCCGCCCGGGTGCCGACCGGGCCGCCGGGTGACAGTCTGCCCGACCCGCTACCTGACAATGAAAATGATTACCGATAGCGTGGCCATCGCATAGCCCGCTCCCTCCGCTCGGAGGTGTCGTCGGGCTGCCCTGATGTCAGAACCGCGCCGTACAGGCGACATGGAATGGGGAGCTGTGGCTCATCTGCTGGTGGTCGAGAGCTGGGTCGGATCGATGAGCAGGCTGCTGCCACGGGCGATACGGGAGAGTGGGCACGAGTTCACCTTCCTCACCCGTGACCTGCACCACTACCTGCGTCCGGCACCCGAGGGCGTGGCGCATCCGCTGCTCGGGGCGCGCAATGTGATCACGGCGGACACCAACGACACCGAGGCGCTGCTGCCTCAGGTCGAGCGACTGCACGCGGTGTTCGGCTTCGACGCGGTGATCACGTCCTGCGACTACTACCTGCCGACGGTGGCGCGCGCGGCCGTCCGGCTCGGCCTGCCCACCCCGAGCCCCGAGGCGGTCGAGAACGCCTGCCGCAAGGACGCCACCCGCCGCGTCCTCGCCGACGCCGGGGTGCCCGGACCGAAGTTCGCGGTGCACGAGGAACCGGCCGGCCTCGCGCGGGCGGCGCGGGAGATCGGCTACCCGCTGGTCGTCAAACCCGTCGACCTGTGCGCGGGCATGTACGTCCGGCGGGTGGACGACGAGGAACAACTCGCCGCCGCCGTGCAGGCGCTGTCCGACTTCCCGGTCAACGCGCGCGGGCAGCGCCGGGCGCCCCTCGTCCTGCTCGAAGAGTTCCTGGACGGGCCGGAGGTGAGCGTCGAGACGGTGTCCCACGCGGGCACGGTCCAGGTGATCGGCGTGACCGACAAGAGCGTCGGCGGAGCACCCGCGTTCATCGAGACCGGCCACATGTTCCCCGCCGCACTGCCGGCCGCGGAAGCCGAGGCGGCGGTACGGACCGCGGTGGGCGCCCTTGAGGCGCTCGGCCTGACCGACGCTGTGGTGGCGCACACCGAGATCAAGCTGACCTCCGATGGTCCACGCGTGGTCGAGGTCAACCCGCGCCCCGCGGGGAACCGCATCACCGAACTGGTCCGCCACGTCACCGGTATCGACCTCGCCGCGGCCTTCGTGGACGTCACCCTCGGCCGCGCACCCGACCTCGGGCGCACGGACACCGGGCTGCGCAGCGCCGCCGTCGGCTTCCTGGTGCCGGACACCCCGGGCACGCTCGAAGCCCTGGACGGCGGCCGCCTGCGCACCGAGCCGGACGTGCTGGAGGCGCGGTTCGCCGAGCCCGGCACCCGGGTGCGGGCGGCGGGCAGCAACAACGAGTACCTCGGCCATGTGATGGCGGGCGACCCGGACGGCACCGGCGCCCGCGCCCGGGTCGAGTCGCTGCTCGACGAGGTGCGCTCCGGGCTGGTGATCCGGTGACCCCCGCCCCCTCGGTGACCGCCCGCGCGACGACGTACGACGAACTCCTCAGGCGGGTCCGGGCCGGCGGGCTCGGACCGGATCCGGCCGCGCTGCGGATCTCCGTCGCCTTCACCACCCGGCAGGCCGTACGGCACGACGGGCGTGGCACCGGCTACCGCAACGAGGTGCTCAGTCTGCGGCTCGCCGAGGCCGTCGGGAGCTGCGCGGTCGAACCCGGCACGCTCCACGACAGCGCGGTGGAGGAGTGCGTCGGCGCGGACCTGGCCCGCCTGCTGGAGCACCCCCTGACGCCGGTCCGTGTGGCCGCGCTCGACGCCTACCTGATGCACGTCACCCCGCACACCCCCGACCACGGGGCCCAGGCCGTGCCCCTGCCGGCCGGGCCCTCGCTGGAGAAGTCCCGGGCCCGGGCCCGGACGGTGGTCGACCTGCTCGACCTGGCACCGGGGTCGACGGTCCTCGTGGTCGGCGTGGTCAACTCCCTGCTGGAGGCGTTGCGTGCGCGGGGGCTCCGCTATGTTCCGTGCGACCTCAAGGGCGGGATCACGGAGTGGGGCGAGACGGTCGTCACCGACGCCCTCGCCGCGACCGACCGCTGTGACGCGCTGCTGGTGTCCGGGATGACACTGGGCAACGGAACCTTCGAGGCGCTGCGGGAGCACGCGCTGGCGCGGGGCCGGCAACTGGTGATGTTCGCCCAGACCGGCAGCGCCGTGCTGCCCCGGTTCCTGGGTCACGGGGTGAGCGCGGTGTGCGCGGAACCGTACCCCTTCTTCTGGCTGGACGGCGGCCCCGGCACCCTCCACCGCTACCGCGCCGCCGACCACCCGGGAGGCACCCGGTGACCACCACCGCCCCGACCACCACCGCCCCTGTCCCGGCCACCGTCCCTGTCCCGACCACCGCCCCTGTCCCGGCCACCGCCCTTGCCCCGGCCACCGCCCCCGCCCTGTCGCCCGACGCCCGACCGGAACTGCTCACCCTGCTCGGCCGCAGCCCCGTCGTCCGTATCACCGCCGGCCTGCCCGGACCGCACCCCGGCTTCTGGGCCAAGCTCGAAGGACTGTCGGCGGGCGGCATGAAGGCCCGGGCCGCCGTGTCCATGCTGATGGGCGCCCGTGAACGCGGCGAACTGCGGCCCGGCGCCCCCGTGGTGGAGTCCACCTCCGGCACCCTCGGCCTCGGACTCGCCTTCGCCGGACAGGCCCTCGGCCACCCCGTCGTCCTGGTCGGTGACAGCGAACTGGAGCCGTCCATGCGCCAGTTGCTGCACGCTCACGGTGTACGGCTGGAGATCGTGGCCCGGCCCGCCCCCCAGGGCGGCTGGCAGGCCGCCCGGCTGGCCCGGCTGCGCGAACTGCTCGCCGTACTGCCGGACGCCTACTGGCCCGACCAGTACAACAACCCCGACAACACCGCCGGTTACGCCTCGCTCGCGGCCGAACTCGCCGTCCAGCTCGACCACCTGGACACCCTGGTGTGCAGCGTCGGCACCGGCGGCCACAGCGCCGGCCTCATCGGCCCGCTGCGCCGCCACTGGCCCGGCCTGCGGCTGATCGGCGTCGACGCCACCGGCTCCACCATCTTCGGCCAGCCCGCCCGCCCGAGGCTGATGCGCGGCCTCGGCAGCAGCATCCACCCGCGCAACGTCGCCTACGACGCCTTCGACGAGGTCCACTGGGTGGGACCCGCGGAGGCCGTGGACAGTTGCCGCCGCCTGGCCCGTACCAGCTTCGTCAGCGGTGGCTGGAGCACCGGCGCCGCCGCCCGCGTCGCCGCCTGGGCCGCCCGCGTCCACCCCGGCACGGTCGTCGCCGCCGTCTTCCCCGACGGACCGCACCGCTACCTCGGCACCGTCTACGACGACGAGTTCACCGCGGCCCACGGCCTCGACCCGGCCGCGGCGGCCGTCCGCCCCGTGGAGATCCCGCACCCGCGGGCGGCCGAGGCCACCGGCTGGCTCAGGTGCGCCCGCGTCACCGACCCGCTGAAGGCCGCACCCCGAACGGAGCTGAAACCGTGAAGACCGGCCTGCACACCGTACGGCTCGAACTCACCGAGCCGCTGCGCATATCCCGCTCCACCATGTCCGCCCGCGAAGCGGTCCGGCTGAGCGTCGAGCACGACGGCGTGACCGGCCACGGCGAGGCCGTCAGCAGCGTCTACCAACGCCTCGACGCGCAGACCCTCGGCCGCCTCCTCACCACCGCCGGCACCGACCTGCTCCGCTTCCCCGATCCGGAGAGCGCCCTGGAGGCCCTGCGGACCGGCGAGTCGCTCAGCCCGTCGCTCAGCCCGTCAGCCAGCACCTCGCTCGGTACGGCGGCCGGTGACGCACCTCCCCCCGCGGTGACCGCCGCCGTGGAGGCGGCCCTGCTCGACCTCGTCGGCAAGCGCGCCGGCCGTCCCGTCCACCGACTCCTGGGCACCACCGACCCGCCCCGCGCGGCCACCGCCCGCACCCTCGGCATCTCCTCCCTCGCGCACGCGGCGGCGCGGGCCCGCGCCCTCGCGGCGAGCGGCTTCGAAGTGATCAAGGTGAAGGCCGGGGCCGCCGACCCCGAGGACGACGTCGAGCGCGTCCGGGTCGTGCGCGACGCGGCGCCCCGGGTCCGGCTGCTCCTCGACGCCAACGGTGCCTGGTCCACGGCGCGGGCCCGGGCACTGCTGCCCCGGTTCGCCGCACTCGGCGTGGCAGCCGTCGAACAGCCCCTCGCCCCCGGCGATCCCGAGGCCCTGGCGGCCCTGGCCGCCCGCTCACCGCTGCCCGTCATCGCCGACGAGGACGCCGTGGACCTGGCAGACGTGCGCCGCCTGGCCGGACGTGTGCACGGCGTGAACGTCAAACTCGCCAAGTGCGGCGGGGTGTACGCGGCCCTGCGCATCGCCGCCCTGCTCGACGGCAGCGGCACCGACCTGATGCTGGGCTGCCTCACCGCCAGCAGCCTGGGCCTCGCCCCCGCCGTCCACCTCGCCGACCGGGCCCGCTGGGTCGACCTCGACGGGCATCTGCTGCTCGCCCACGACCCGTGGACCGGTATCGGCGGCGAGAACGGCCGGGTGCACGCCGGCGGCCTGCCCGGACTGGGCGTCGAACCGCGCCGAGCCGGGGGAGATACGGCGTGAAAACCTGGCGTGAGCTGCGGCGCTTCCCGCTCGCGGTCCAACTCCTGCTGGTCAACCAGCTCGGCGTGAACACCGGCTTCTACCTTCTCGTCCCCTACCTCGCCACCCACCTCACCGAGAACCTGGGCCTGTCGGCCGCCCTCGTCGGCATCGTCCTGGGCGTGCGCAACCTCAGCCAGCAGGGCCTGTTCCTCATCGGCGGCTCCGCCTCCGACCGCCTCGGCGCACGCGGCGTCATCATCGCGGGCTGCGCCCTGCGCACCCTCGGCTTCGCGCTGTTCGCGCTCGGCGACGACCTGCCCGTCCTGCTCGCCGCGTCCGTCCTCAGCGGGCTGGCGGGCGCGCTGTTCAACCCCGCCGTGCGCACCTACCTGGCGCAGGAGGCCGACACCCGCAGAGCCGAGGCGTTCGCCCTGTTCCAGGTGTTCGCCACCGCGGGAGCACTGATCGGGCCACTGCTGGGAAGCGCGCTGCTCCTGGTGGGCTTCCGCGCCTCGGCCCTGACCGCCGCCGGGATCTTCGCGCTCCTCACCGTCGCCCAGGCCCTGGTGCTGCCCGCCCGGAAGGCCACCCCGCACGGGAGCACCGTGCTCGCGGACTGGCGCGAGGTCCTCGGCAACCGCGCCTTCCTCGCCTTCGCGCTCGCCATGGCCGGCCTGTTCACCCTGGAGAACCAGCTCTATCTGCTGCTGCCCGCCGGAGCACGGCAGGCGACCGGCTGGGACGGCGCCGCCGGTCTCGTCCTCCTCGTCGCCACCCTCGCCGGTCTCACCTTCCAACTGCGCCTGACCCGTGCCCTCGCACCCCGCGGGGACCGGGTCCGCTGGATCGCCACCGGTCTCGGCCTGATGGCACTGGCCTTCCTGCCGCCCGCACTGGTCGCGGACGTGTCCGGCGCCCCGGACGGCCCGGCCGACGCTGCGCTACGGGTCCTGCCCGTGCTGCTGGGCGCCCTGCTGCTGCACCTCGGGGTGATGGTCGCCCAGCCGTTCGTGCTGGAACTGATCCCCGGTTTCGGCCGCCCCGAACTGACCGGCACCCGCTTCGGCATCTTCTACGCCGTCTCGGGCGTCGCCGCCGCCCTGGGCAACGCGGCGGTCGGGTGGGCCATGGACACCGGAGAGCGGGGCGGCGCCGGCTGGCTGCCGTGGGCGGGCTGCGCGCTGTGCGGACTCGCCTCCGCACTCGGCGTGGCCCGGCTGCGCCGGCGGGGATCGCTGCCCACGACGCCGAAGCCCGCCGTACCCGTCGCGGCCTGAGGCCGCAAGGACGAAGGACACCGACATGGCCTCCGACACCGACATGGCCGTCACCCCTACTCCCACCCCCGCCTCCACCCGCACACCCACCGGGGCCGGCCGCAACCTGCTGACGGACAACCCCGGCCTGTACGAGGCGCGTTTCCCCGACGCCGGCCGGCTGGCCGGGCGCTGGGCGGAGGACTGCCTGCGGCGGCACGACGCGGGCCGGCGCGTGCTGGACATGGGCTGCGGCACCGGCCGCGACGCCGCCCATCTGCACCACGCCGGCCGCCGGGTCACCGGCGCCGACCTCTCCGAGGCGATGCTCACCCACGCCCGTGCCCATCACCCCGGCCCCGCCTACGTCCGGGCCGACCTGCACCGGTTCGACCTCGGACAAGGGGCGTTCGACGCCGTGGTGTGCCTGGACAGCACCCTGTTGTACTGCCACACCGACGACCAGCTCGACGGCTTCCTGTCCTCCTGCCGCCGCGCCCTGACCCCGGGCGGACTGCTGATCGCGGAGATGCGCAACGGCGCGTACTTCCTCGGCCGCGGCGACCTGCTCGACGCGCCCGCGGCCGACGAGTTCACCTGGCGGGGCACCGTCCACCGGTCCACCACCACCCTCACCGTGGACCGCACCGCCCAGTTGCTGCGCCGCACGCGCGTCTGGACCACGGACGACGGGGCCGGGCCCGTCGAGCAGCGTTCGGCCTGGCGGCTGCTGTTCCCGGGGGAGGTACGCCGTCTCCTGGCCGCGCACGGCTTCGAACTCCTCGAACTCCACGACGGCCCCGGCCCGCGCACCGAACCGCCTTGGCACGAAGGCCTCCTCCCCGGCCGGACCACCGACGCCGATCGGCTCCACGTACTGGCCCGGGTGGTCGGGGACCGCCCCACCGCCTGACCCCGCGCCTCCGCACCACCTCACCACCTCACCGAACCGCCACCTCCGCATCTTCTGAGGACACCCACGTGCAAACCCACCCGCAGGATGAATCCACCCGTCGGCCTTCCTCGCCGGACCGCTTCCCGGGACTGCGCCGCCGCGGCTTCCTCGCCGCGACCGGCGCCGCCGCCCTCGCCCCACTCACCCTGGCCGGATGCGGCTCCGGTCCCGACACCGACACTGGCGCCGGCAAGGGCGACGGCACCCCCAAGCGCGGCGGCCGCCTGCGCGCCGCCTTCGCGGGCGGCGGCGCGAGCGAGACCCTCGACCCGCACCTGGCCAACCTGTTCGCCGACGTCGCCCGTGCCAAAGCCCTGTTCGACAAGCTCGCCGACTACGGGGCCGACCTGTCCGCCCGGCCCCGCCTCGCCGAGAAGTGGGAACCCGGCAAGAACCTGGACCGCTGGCAGGTCACCCTCCGCAGGGCCACCTTCCACGACGGCAGCCCGGTCACCGCGAAGGACGTGCTGTACAGCTACCGGCGCATAGCCGATCCGAAGCAGGCGTTCCGGGCCAAGGCGTCCCTGGAACCCGTCGACCTCGACGCCAGCCGCGCCACCGGCGAACGCACCGTCGAGTTCGTCCTCAAACGGCCCACGGCCGAGTTCCCCAACATCCTGGCCGCGTTCGGCGCGTACATCGTGCCCGAGAACGCCACCGAGTTCGACCGGAAGCCGATCGGCTCCGGACCGTTCCGCTTCGTGTCGTTCGCCCCGGGCCGCTCCGCCCTCTTCCGCCGCCACGACGACTACTGGGAGGGCGCCCCGCACCTGGACGAGCTGGAGTTCGTCGTGGCGAACGAGGAGTCCGCCCGCGTCAACGCGCTGCTCGGCGGGCAGGTCGAGTACGCCCACGAACTCGACCCCACCACCGCCCGCGCCCACGAGGGCCGGGGCCGGATCGAGATCGTGCGCCTGCGCAACAGTGCCATGCAGGCGTTCTGCATGAAGACCGACCGGCCGCCCTTCGACGACGAGCGGGTGCGCCAGGCGTTCTTCCTCATCGCCGACCGCCAGGAACTGGTCGACGGCGCCCTCTCCGGCGCGGGCGAGATCGGCAACGACCTGTTCGGCAAGGGCTACGAGTACTACGCCGAGGGACTGCCGCAGCGCACCCAGGACCTCGGCCGGGCCCGTGCCCTGCTCAGACAGGCCGGCGCCGAGAACCTGAAGGTCACCCTGGACACCTCGGCCGTCGCCACCGGATTCACCGAGGCCGCCGGCATCTTCCGCGACCAGGCGAGGAGAGCGGGGGTCACCGTCGACGTCAGGACGGGCAGCGAGGACTCCTACTGGAGCGACATCCTCGACGGCGGCACCCTGTGCTGCTACCGCTCCGGCGCCATGCCCCTGGAGGCCCACCTCTCCCAGCGCCTGCTCACCGACTCCTCCACCAACGCCACCAAGTGGCGGCACCAGGACTTCGACGCGCTCTACCAGCAGGCCCAGTCCACCCGCGACAAGAGCGAACGCGCCGCCGTGTACGCGCGCATGCAGCGCCGTCTGCACCGCGAGGGCGGCTTCCTCGTCTGGGCGTTCGCCGACTGGATCATCGGAACCACGCCCAAGCTCGCGGGTGTCGAGACGGACGCCCCCGCCAACACCCTCGACTGGGCCCGCTTCGACAAGGTGTGGCTCGGGTGAGCGGACTGCGTTCCTTCGTCGCCCGGCGGCTGCTCCTCGGCGCCGGGCAGACCGCGGCCGTGGTGCTGCTGGTCTTCGCGCTCACCGAGGCGCTGCCGGGCGACGCCGCCGTCGCCCTCGCCGGGGACCAGCCCGACCCGGAACGCATCGCGGCGATCCGCGAGACCATGCGCCTGGACCGGCCTGCGGGGGAGCGGCTGGCCGACTGGGCGGCGGGCCTCCTCCGCGGCGACCTCGGCACCTCCCTGGTCTCCGGCCGCCCGGTCGGCCAGTACCTCGCCGACGGCTTCGGCCCCACCCTGCTGCTGGCCGGGCTCACCATGGCACTTCTCGTGCCGACCGGCCTGGGACTGGGGATGCTGGCCGCCCGCCACGAGGGCCGGCCCCTCGACCGGCTGATCAGCTCGGTGACGCTCGCCGTGTACGCCGTTCCCGAGTTCGCCCTCGGGGTCCTGCTGGTCACCGTCCTCGCCCTGCGTCTGGGCTGGCTGCCGCCGACCGCCGTCGGTTACGGCACCGACCTGCTCGCCCACCCGGCCGCGCTCGTCCTGCCCGTCCTGGTGCTGCTGGCCCGGCCCGTGTGCTCACTGGTCCGGCTGGTGCGGGCCGGCCTGATCGACGCGCTCGCCTCCCCGTACGTGGCGCACGCCCGCCGCCACGGCGTCTCCGGCGCCCGGATCCGGTACGCGCACGCGCTGCCCAACGCCCTGGCCCCCGCCGCCCAGCAACTCGCCCG
This sequence comes from Streptomyces ziwulingensis, assembly GCF_039542605.1. NCBI lineage: Bacteria > Bacillati > Actinomycetota > Actinomycetes > Kitasatosporales > Streptomycetaceae > Streptomyces > Streptomyces ziwulingensis. The sequence goes on along the minus strand of NZ_BAABIG010000018.1, from coordinate 41,440 downwards.
CACCCTCGACTGGCTGCTGAGCGGCGTCATCGTCGTGGAGGCCCTGTACGTGATCCCCGGGCTCGGCACCGTCCTGCTGGGCGCCGTCGCCGAACGCGACGTGCCCGTCGTCCAGGGGCTCGCGGTCGTCTTCGGCGTCCTGACCGTCGTACTGAACCTGGGCGCCGACCTGGTGGTCCACCGGCTCGCGCCCCGGGCGGGGGTGGCCGCGTGAGAATCGCGCACACGGGCCGGTTCGCACTCGGCCTCACCCTCGTCGCCGTGCCCCTCGCCCTCGCCCTGCTCGGCCCCCTGGTGGCCGGCCCCCCGGGCCCGCGGGCGGTGTCCTTCACCCTGGGCGACGGGCACCGGCTGGGCACCGACTTCGTCGGCCGTGACGTCTGGCGGCAGGTGCTGCACGGCGGCCGGCCGGTCGTGCTGGCCGCCCTCGCCGCGACCGCCCTGGCCTACCTCGTGGCCCTGCCCATCGGCCTGGCCGGCGCGCTCACCCACCGCCGCCCGGTGGAGGAACTGCTCATGCGGCCGCTGGACGTGCTGCTCGCCGTCCCGTCGCTGCTGCTGATCCTGCTGGCCGCCACGGTGTTCTCCCCGGGGGCGGTCGGGCTCACCCTGCTGGTCGCCCTGGTCAACGTGCCCGACGCGGCCCGCCTCGTACGCGCCGCCGGTGCGGAGGCCGCCGCCCGCCCGGCGGTCGAGGCGCTGCGCATGCAGGGGGAGACCTGGTGGCGGCTGGCCGTCGGCTACGTCGGCCGCTCCATGCTCCGCACCCTGACCGCCGACGCCGGCACCCGGCTGACCGGAGTCCTCTACCTGGTCGCCACGGCCGCCTTCCTCGGTGTCGGCGTGGCACCGGACGCCGCCGACTGGGCGGTCATGGTCGACCGCAACCGCACCGGCCTGTTCGTCCAGCCCTGGGCCGTGGTGGTGCCCGCCCTGCTGATCGTCGCCCTGACGACGGGCACGAACCTCCTCTTCGACGCCGCACTGGACAGGGGCGGGAGAACACCCCCATGGAAGCGAGGAAGCCGATGAAGCCGGCGGACCCGATGGACGCAGCGGAGCCCGCGGCTCCCGTCGCCGAGATCCGCGACCTGCGCGTGGAGGTCGACGGAAGGGCGATCGTCGACGGGGTGAATCTACGGGCGCTGCCCGGCAGGGTCACGGCTCTGGTCGGCGCCTCCGGCAGCGGCAAGACCACCACCGGCCTCGCCCTGCTCGGCGAGTACCCGCCCGGCGCCCGCGTCACCGGCGAGGTACGCCCGGCGGCCGGCGGCCTCGTCGGCCACATCCCCCAGCACCCGGCGGCCGCCCTCAACCCCGCCCGCCGGATCTCCGCGCTCCTGACCGACATCGCCCGCGGCCGGGTGGGCCACCTGCCGCGCGGGCAGCGCCGGGCGGCGGCCCGCGCACACGTCCTGCACGCCCTCGCCGAGGCCCAGCTCCCGGCCGCCGAGGCCCTGCTGCGGCGCTATCCGCACCAGCTCTCCGGCGGCCAGCAGCAACGCGTCGTCCTCGCCCAGGCACTGCTGCTCGGCGCCCGCGTCGTCGTCGCCGACGAGCCCACCACCGGCCAGGACGCCCTCACCAAGAGCCGGGTCGTCGGCCAACTCGCGGCCGTCGCGGCCCGGGGCATCGCCGTCGTGCTGCTCAGCCACGACCTGGACGTCGTCCGCGCACTCGCCGACGACGTGGTGGTCCTGCGCGCGGGCCGGGTCGTGGAGTCGGGCCCACCCGGACGCGTCCGACTCGGACCGACCCGCCCCGCACCAGCCGAACAGCCCAACCCCCGCTATCTCCCCGCTCTCCCCGATCTTCCTCATCCCCTCGATTCCCCAGACCTCCCCGATCCCCCGGTACCGGCCGGCCCGACCACTACCGGACACCCCGTCCTGCGGATACGCCACCTCACCGCCCGCCACCGCGACGCCGGCCGCGGCACCGCGCCGGTGCTGCGCATCCCGGCACTCGACCTGTGTCCGGGGGAGTGCCTGGCCGTCGTCGGCCGGTCCGGCAGCGGCAAGACCACCCTCGGCCGCGCTCTGGCCGGCCTCCACCGCGACCACGACGGCGACATCCTGCTGGACGGCACACCGTTGCCCCGCAGCGTGCGCGACCGGAGCCGCAGCCGGCTCGCCGCCGTCCAGTACGTCTTCCAGGACGCGCGCGCCGCCTTCGACGAGCACCGTGCCGTCCTGCACCAGGTCGCCCGCACCGCGGTCCGCCTGCGCGGCACCGACGCGGACACGGCGGCACGGGAGGCCCTGACCACCCTCGCCCGCCTCGGCCTCCCCGGGGACCTGGCCCGCCGGCGCCCAGCTCAGCTCTCCGGCGGTGAACTGCAGCGGGCCGCCCTGGCCCGTGCCCTGCTCGCCCGCCCCCGTGTCCTGGTCTGCGACGAGATCACCTCCGGCCTGGACCCGGTCACCCGCCAGAGCATCCTCGCCCTTCTCACCGCACTGGTCCGCGACCCCGGCGGGCTCTGCCTGGTCCTCATCACCCACGACCTGGACACGGCGGCCCTCGCCCACCGCATCGCCGTCCTGGACGCCGGCGCACTCGTCGAACAGGGGCCGGCCCGGCAGATCCTGACCGCCCCGGGCCACCCCTTCACCGCCGCCCTGCTCAAGGCCGCGGCGGGTCACCGGGCCGCCGACCGGGCGGCGGACCGGTGACCCGCCGCTCCACCGCGCAGAGGGAGGTCAGAACTTCGGCGCCGGAGCCTGCGCCTCCACCATCGCCGCCGCCTCCTCGGGACTCTGCACCGAGGGCGGCGAACCCTCCAGCGGCTGTTGCGCGGTCTCCTTCATACAGGCCACCGCGACCACCCCGACCAGGGCCGCCGCCATCGCGTAGTACGCGGGCATCATCTCCGAGCCGGTCGCGCCGATCAGCGCGGTGATGACCAGCGGAGTGGTGCCGCCGAACAGCGAGGCCGACAGGTTGTAGCCGACCGACAGGGAGCCGTAGCGGACCGAGGTGGGGAACATCGCCGGCAGCGCCGCCGACATCGTGCCCAGCAGGCACACCAGCGACAGACCGAGCATCAGCATGCCGCCGGAGACGGCGAGCAGACCACCCTGCCGCACCAGCAGGAACGACGGGGCGGAGAGCACGAGGAAACCCAGCATGCCGGTCATCAGCAGAGGCTTGCGGCCGAACCGGTCGGAGAGCCGGCCCACCCGGTTGATGATCAGCATCAGCACCACCATCGTGACCACCAGGATCAGCAGCCCGTGCGTCTCGGAGTAGTGCAGCTCGTCCGAGAGATACGTCGGCATGTACGACAGCAGCATGTAGTCGGTGATGTTGTAGGCGCCGACCAGCGCGATGCAGAGCACCAGCATCCGCCAGTGCGAGCGGAAGATCTTGGCGAGGTCGCCCCGGGTGGTGGTCTCCACGGCGTCCGCCGCCTCGGAGACGTGCACATTGCCCTGCTCCAGCTTGAGGAAGGCGGGGGTGTCGTCCAGCCGCATCCGCAGATAGAGGCCGACCATGCCGAGCGGGCCGGCGACCAGGAACGGAACCCGCCAGCCCCAGGTGTCCATCGTGTCGGAGCCGAGCCACGCGGTGAGCGCGGTCACCAGGCCCGCCGCACCGGTGTACCCGGCCAGCGTCCCCAGCTCCAGGAAGCTGCCGAAGAAGCCGCGCCGCTTGTCCGGCGCGTACTCCGCGATGAACGTGGAGGCACCGCCGTACTCGCCGCCGGTGGAGAAGCCCTGGAGCAGCCGGAACAGGATCAGCAGCAGCGGCGACCAGAAGCCGACCGCGGCGTACGTCGGCAGCAGCCCGATGGCGAACGTGCCGATCGCCATCAATATCATCGTCAGCGCGAGGACCTTCTTGCGGCCGACCCTGTCACCCATCGGCCCGAAGACCATGCCGCCGACCGGACGCACCAGGAAGGCGACGGCGAACGTGGCGAAGGAGGACAGCAACTGCACGGTGTCGCTCCCGGACGGGAAGAACACCCGGCCGATGGTGCCGGCCAGATACGCGTAGATGCCGAAGTCGAACCACTCCATGGCGTTGCCCAGAGAGGCCGCCTTGACCGCGCGCTTGACCGCCCGCTCGTCCGTCACCGTGATGTCGGACCGGCGCAACCGGGGGTTCTGCCGGCGCCGGACGGCACGGAACAGGGCGGGGTGACGCTTGATCGCTGCGGAGTCGGGCAGGGGCCCGGTGTCGTCGGAGGACGTGGCTGGCTTCCTTTCCGCGGGCACAACGCTCCAAACGGAACTCATGCTGTTCACAGGCTTTCCCGGCAGAACCTGCCACAGAATCCGCGGTTCACTCGTACATACGCCAGCATGTTGATCTCGTCACAGGCCGCCGACACGGCTTCGGACCCGGCCCCGGACCCGGCCCCGGACACGGCCCCGGACACCTTGTCCGCGGGTCAGGCCGTGAGCACCTTCTCCAGCGTGCCGAGCGCCCCCCGCAGCTCGTCCTCGGTGATCGTCAGCGGCGGCGCCAGCCGGATCGTCGAGCCGTGCGTGTCCTTGACCAGCAGCCCCTCCCGCATCAGGCGCTCACTGAGGTCGCGGCCGGTGCCCAGCGCCGGGTCGACGTCCACGCCCGCCCACAGCCCGCGCGCCCGGAAACCCACCACACCCCGCCCGACCAGCGCGGTCAGCCCCTCGCGCAGCACCACGCCCAGCTCGGCCGCGCGGCGCTGGAACTCACCGGTCTCCAGCAGCTCCACCACCGCCGTGCCGACCGCCGCGGCCAGCGGATTGCCGCCGAACGTCGAGCCGTGCTCGCCCGGGTGGAGCACCCCGAGCACCTCCCGCCGGCCGGCCACCGCCGACACCGGCACGATGCCGCCGCCCAGCGCCTTGCCGAGCAGCACGACGTCCGGGACCACCGCCTCGTGGTCGACGGCGAGGGTGTGCCCGGTACGGCCGAGCCCCGACTGGATCTCGTCCGCCACGAACAGGCACCCCGCCCGGCGGGTCAGCTCCCGCACCCCGGCCAGATAACCGTCGTCCGGGATCAGCACCCCCGCCTCACCCTGGATCGGCTCGATCAGCACCGCGGCCGTCGTCCCGTCCACCGCCGCCTCCAGCGCCGCCAGGTCGTTGTACGGCACCACCCGGAACCCCGGCGCGAACGGACCGAAGCCCGCCCGCGCCGTCTCGTCCGTGGAGAAGCCGACGAGCGTCGTGGTGCGGCCGTGGAAGTTCCCCGCCGCGACCACGATCGTCGCGGTGTCGGCGGGGACGCCCTTCACGTCGTACGCCCACTTGCGGGCCACCTTGATGCCGCTCTCCACCGCCTCGGCGCCGGTGTTCATCGGCAGCACCATGTCCGTGCCGGTCAGCGCGGCCAGCCGCTCGGCGAACGGGGCGAGGCGGTCGTTGTGGAAGGCGCGGGAGGTGAGCGTGAGCCGGTCGAGCTGGCGGTGGGCCGCCGCCACCAGCGCCGGATGACGGTGGCCGAAGTTCAGCGCCGAGTAGCCGGCCAGCAGATCGAGGTAGCGCCGGCCTTCCACGTCCTCCATCCACACGCCCTCGGCACGGGCCACGACCACGGGCAGCGGATGGTAGTTGTGCGCGAGGACCGGCTCCTCCGCGCGGATCAGCTCGTCGGAGGTACGGGGGTGCGCGGGTGTGGTCATGAGCGGATCTCCTGGGTGCAGCACTTGATGCCGCCGCCCGCCTTGTGGAACTCGGACAGGTCGACGGGGACAGGGACGTAGCCGCGCTCGGCGAGCCGGCCGGCGAGGGCACGCGCCCCCGCGGCGAGGAAGACGTGCCGCCCGTCGCAGACGGAGTTCAGGCCGAACGCCAGGGCGTCCGCACGGGTGGCGGTCACCGCGTCCGGATACAGCCGCGCGAGCACCTCCCGGCTGCCCGGCGTGAACGCCTCCGGGTAGTAACAGACATTCTCGTCGTCCAGGACGAAGAGCGCGGTGTCGAGGTGATAGAAGTACGGGTCCACCAGCGTCAGGCCGATCACCGGCACCCCGAAGAACTCCTGCGCCTCGCGGTGCGCCTCGGGGGCGGTACGGAAGCCGGTGCCCGCCAGGATCCACCGGCCGGCCGGGACCAGGTCACCCTCGCCCTCGCAGACCGACTCCGCCGGGCGCACGTCGTATCCGCGCGCCTTGAACCACGCCGCGTACGGCAACGACTCCGGGCGGCGCTCGGGCGCGCGGAAGAGGGAGCCGAGGACCCGGCCCCCGACGACCGCCGCCGCGTTGGCGGCGAAGACCATGTCGGGCAGTGCGGGCAGCGGCGCGACCCGCTCGACGGTGTGGCCGCGGTCGCGGTAGGCGTCGACCAGCGCCTGCCACTGGTCCAGGGCGCGCAGCACGTCCACCGGCCGGTCGGGACGCATCCAGGGGTTGATCGCGTACCGCACGGCGAAATACCGGGGTTCGCAGACGAGATACCGCCGCGGACTCGGCACCCGGCGGTCGGACGCGGCGGCGCCGGGTACAGCGGAGTCAGGCACGGCGGAGCCGGGTACAGCGGGGGCGGACACACGGGAGTCGGGCACAGAGGGGTTCCTCCGCTTCGCTCACGGACGGTGCTGAGGGGGTGACACCACGGTAGGAACCCCGGCGGGGGCGCGACAAGCGACGAAAGCTGCGCAGCGGCGCAGGAACGCTGCGTCGTTCGGCCCTTCAGCGCAGGTCCGCTGCGCCGTGCGCGCCGATCACCGCCGCGCCGCGGGGCGCCGGCTGGCTCGCGCCCGCCTCCGGACTGTCGGGGAGCAGATGCGACAGCACCATCACACTGACCGTCTTCCGGATGAACGGCTCCACCCGGATCCGCTCCAGCACCTCCTCGAAGTGCTCCACGTCCCGCGCCCGCACATGCAGCAGCGCGTCCGCGCCGCCGGTCACCGTCATCGCCGCCGCGATCTCCGGATGGTTGCGCACGACCTCCGCGAGCCGCCGCGGCGGCGCCGCGCCCTCGCAGTACACCTCCACGTACGCCTCCGTCCGCCAGCCCAACGCGGACGGTCGTACCGTGGCCGTGAACCCGGTGATCACGCCGGTCTCCCGCAGCCGGTCCACCCGGCGCTTGACCGCCGTCGCGGACAGCCCGACCTCCGCGCCGATCTCGGCGAAGGACGCCCTGGCGTTCGCCATCAGCGCGGTCACGATCTTCCGGTCCAGCTCGTCGAAGGGGCTCGGCCTGCTGCTCATGCGGGCACTGTATCCAGCGGATACGCCCACGCCCGGCCCGTGTTCAGGTGTACGAATCACCCCTAGACTCCACGTCCATGCTGCGCGCCCTGGCTGTCGACGACGAACGCCCCTCGCTGGCGGAACTGGTGTACCTGCTGAGCGCCGATCCGCGGATCGGCACCGCGGCGGGCGCCGGCGACGCCACCGAGGCGCTGCGCCGCATCAACCGGGCCCTGGAGTCGGGCCCCGACGGTCCCGACGCCATCGACGTCGTCTTCCTCGACATCCAGATGCCCGGCCTCGACGGACTCGACCTCGCCCGGCTGCTGAGCGGGTTCGCCCGGCCCCCGCTGGTCGTGTTCGTCACCGCGCACGAGGACTTCGCCGTCCAGGCCTTCGACCTGAAGGCCGTCGACTACGTCCTCAAACCCGTCCGCACCGAACGCCTCGCCGAGGCGGTGCGCCGCGTCGTCGAGCACCGCGCCACCGAGCTGCGCGGCGGTGCCGCCCTGCCCCGCATCCCCGTGCACGAGCCCGACCCCGACCACCTCCCCGTCGAGCTGGGCGGCGTCACCCGCTTCGTGTCCGTCGACGACATCACCCACGTCGAGGCCCGCGGCGACTACGCCCGGCTGCACACCGACCGGGGCAGCCACCTGATCCGCATCCCGCTCTCCACCCTGGAGGAGCGCTGGCGCTCACGCGGCTTCGTCCGCATCCACCGCCGCCACCTGGTCGCGCTGCGCCACATCGGCGAGCTCCGGCTGGACGCCGGCACCGTCAGCGTCCTGGTCGGCGGCGAGGAACTGCAGGTCAGCCGCCGCCACGCCCGCGAACTGCGCGACCTGCTGATGCGGAGGACGTGACGGTGCCCCAGGACCCCGCCGAACGCCGCGTCGTCGTCACCGGCCCGCCCCGGCGCGCCCGCCGCGCCTCCGGCTACTACCGCCCGCGCACCGAGATCGACGAGCAGACCACCCTCGGCCACACCTACGTCCGTTCCCTGATGCGCACCCAGCTCCGCGCCGCCCTCACCGTCGTCGCCGTCCTCGTCCTGCTCGTCGGCCCGCTGCCGCTGCTCTTCGCGGCGATGCCCGACGCCCGCCGCCCGGAGTGGGCCGTCCTCGGCTTCGGCCTGTACGCCCCGCTGGTCCTGCTCGCCCGCTGGTACGTGCGCCGCGCCGAACACAACGAACGCGACTTCGTCCGCCTGGTGGAGGACCGGGTCGAGGACCGAGCGACGGACCGAGCGACGGACCGGGCCGAGGACCGCTGAGCCGACCCCCGCCATGAACTCGAACTACGCCGTCCCCGCCGTCGCCCTCGTCGTCGTCGCCACCGTCCTCGTCGGCGCCTTCGGCCTGCGCATCTCCCGCACCACCTCCGACTTCTACGTCGCCTCCCGCACCGTCGGCCCCCGCCTCAACGCCGCCGCCATCAGCGGCGAGTACCTCTCCGCCGCCTCCTTCCTCGGCATCGCCGGGCTGGTCCTCGTCCAGGGCCCCGACATGCTCTGGTACCCGGTCGGCTACACCGCCGGCTACCTCGTCCTGCTGCTCTTCGTCGCCGCCCCGCTGCGCCGCTCCGGCGCCTACACCCTGCCCGACTTCGCCGAGGCCCGCCTCGCCTCCCCGGCGGTCCGGCGCCTCGCGGGCGCCTTCGTCGTCGGCGTCGGCTGGCTCTACCTGCTGCCCCAGCTCCAGGGCGCCGGACTGACCCTGACCGTGCTGACGGCGGCGCCCGACCGGCTCGGCGGTGTCATCGTCGCCGTCGTCGTCACCGCCACGGTCGCCGCCGGCGGCATGCGCTCCATCACCTTCGTACAGGCGTTCCAGTACTGGCTCAAGCTCACCGCCCTCCTCGTCCCCGCCCTCTTCCTGATCCTGGCCTGGCAGGCCGACGGCGCGCCCAGCCGCCCCTTCGACGAACCCGCCACCTTCCGCGACCAGCGGGCCGTCCGCGTCGAGGACACCCTCACCCTGAAGCTGGACGCCCCGCTCGCCGTCACGGCCGACGGCACCGTGGACGGCCGGGCGCACGAGGGCACCCGGCTGCGGCTGCCGGCCGGCACCCATCGCATCGCCGCCGGCACCCGCCTGACCTTCGCCGCCGGCACCCCCGTCCCCGCCGCCGGCCGCGGCGTGGACGACGCCCTCTCCCCGTCCCGCGCCGAGAGCCGCGCCGAACGCCCGCTCTACGCCACGTACGGGCTGATCCTCGCGACCTTCCTCGGCACCATGGGCCTGCCGCACGTCGTGGTCCGCTTCTACACCAGCCCGCACGGCGTCGCCGCCCGCCGCACCACCGTCGCCGTCCTCGGCCTGATCGGCGCCTTCTACCTGCTGCCGCCCGTCTACGGCGCCCTCGGCCGCCTGTACGCCCCCGAACTCACCCTCCCCGGCGACGCGGACGCGGCCGTACTGCTGCTGCCCGAGCGCGTGATCGGGGGAGCCGGCGGCGATCTGCTCGGCGCGCTCGTGGCGGGCGGCGCCTTCGCCGCCTTCCTCTCCACCGCGTCCGGACTCACCCTGGCCGTCGCGGGCGTCCTCACCCAGGATGTGCTTCCCGCCCGCGGGGTCCGGCACTTCCGGCTCGGCACCCTGCTCGCCATGGCCGTGCCCCTGGCCGCCAGTTTCCTGGTCGGCGGGCTGCCGGTCGCCGACGCCGTCGGCCTGGCCTTCGCCGTCTCCGCCTCCTCCTTCTGCCCGCTGCTCGTCCTCGGCATCTGGTGGCGGCGGCTGACCCCGCCCGGCGCGGCGGCCGGCATGCTGGTGGGCGGCGGCTCCGCGCTGCTCGCCGTGGCCGCGACGATGGCCGGCCTCCCCGGCGCCGGCCCGCCGCACGCGCTGCTGGCCTGGCCCGCGCTGTGGTCGGTGCCGCTGGGCTTCCTCACCATGGTGCTGGTCTCGCTGGCCACACCGGGACGGGTACCGGCCGGGACGGCGGCGGTCCTGGCCCGCTTCCACCTGCCGGAGGAACTCCGCCGCGGCCCCCGCGCACGGCCCGACGACCCCCGCCCGCGATCCGACGAACAGCCCTCGGAGGCCACGCCATGAGCGGATTCCTGGCGGGCCTGTGCGTCGCCGTCCTCCCGCTGCTCGCGGCGGGGTTCTGGCTGGGCCGGCGCACCGCCCGCCCCGAGAGCCTCGGCGGCCTCGGCACCCCCGTCGAGCACGCCACCTTCCAGACCCTGCACACCGCCTCGCTCGCCGCGCCCCCGCTGCGGGCCGGCCTGACCGAGGAGACCGCCCGCAAGTCCGCCCGCACCCTGCGCTCCCTGCTCGGCACGGACGCGCTCTGCCTGACGGACACCAAGGAGGTCCTGGTCTGGGACGGTGTGGGCGCCCACCACCGCACCGAGATCATGGAACGCCTCGCCGGACCGCTGGAGACCGGCCGCGGCGAGGCGTTCCGGCTCACCTGCGACACCCCGGACTGCGCGGCACGCTGGGCCGTCGTCACCCCGCTCACCGTCGACGACCGGGTCCTCGGCACGCTGGTGGCCTGCGCGCCCCGCGAGTCCGCGGTGCTCGTCAGGGCCGCCGGCGAGGTCGCCCGCTGGGTCTCCGTGCAGCTCGAACTCGCCGACCTCGACCAGTCCCGCACCCGTCTGATAGAGGCCGAGATCAGGGCGCTGCGGGCGCAGATCTCCCCGCACTTCATCTTCAACTCGCTCGCGGTGATCGCCTCGTTCGTGCGCACCGACCCCGAGCACGCCCGGGAACTGCTCCTGGAGTTCGCCGACTTCACCCGCTACTCGTTCCGCCGGCACGGCGACTTCACCACCCTCGCCGACGAGCTGCACGCCATCGACCACTACCTGGCGCTGGTGCGGGCCCGCTTCGGCGACCGCCTCGCCGTCACCCTCCAGATCGCCCCCGAGGTGCTGCCGGTCGCCCTGCCCTTCCTCTGCCTCCAGCCGCTCGTGGAGAACGCCGTCAAACACGGGCTGGAGGGCAAGGCCGACAAGTGCCACATCCAGCTCACCGCGCAGGACGCGGGCGCCGAGGCCCTGGTGGTCATCGAGGACGACGGCGCCGGCATGGACCCCGACCTGCTGCGCCGCATCCTCGCCCGCGAGGTCAGCCCGTCGGGCGGCATCGGCCTGTCCAACGTCGACGACCGGCTCCGCCAGGTGTACGGCGATGAGCACGCACTTGTCATCGAGACCGCGGTCGGCGCCGGCATGAAGATCACCGTCCGGCTGCCGAAGTACCAGCCGGGCGTCCACTCGGCGACGGCCCGGCCGAGCCGCGCCTGAAGCCGCTAGGTGCTGCGGGTCGCGACCATCCCCAGGGTGATCAGCCCGAGGACGACCCAGCCGAACCACAGCCAGCCGTTGCTGCCGAGCGCCACCGTGTAGGCCGTCACCGCGACCAGGCCGCCGATGGTCAGCGCCCCCATCGTCTTCGTGGAACTGTCCGTGGAACCGGGCATCGCGACACCCTCCTCATGGTCCGTTCCCCTCCATGGTGCCCTTGTTCCGGCTCCGCACGGCGCGAACGACGAGATGCGTGCGCGTTTTCCGCTGCCCGGCGCCGGCCCGCGAGCCCGCTTCGTACGGAGAAGGACCGAATCGGCAGCCGTGCGGCGCCGCGTCCCGGGGCGCGGACCGGGACGGCCGCGGTACGGGCCCGGGCGAGCGCGACCCGTACGCCCGGTCGGGTGAAAGCGAGCGGCGGTCACCCCCCGCGCGCCTCATGCCGCGGCACGGCGCCGCCGCTCAACCACCGCGGGTGTTCAGTGAGGCCAGGTAGGCGTTGTACGCCTGGAGCTCCTTGTCGCCGTCCCGGTCGGCGGCCCGGTCCTTGCGCCGCGCCTGCCGCTGGTCGGAGGCGTGCCACTGGAACAGCAGCGCCAGCAGCACCAGGACGGACGGCACCTCACTGAACGCCCAGGCGATGCCGCCGGCCGCGTTCTGGTCGGCGAGGGCGTCCACGCCGAGCGAGGCGGGCGGGTTCTCGAAGGTGCCGACCATGGGGGCGGACGCCATCATCAGCGCGATACCGAAGAAGGCGTGGAAGGGCATGCCCGCGAACAGCTCCAGCATCCGCATCAGGTAGCCCGGCCGGTGCGGGCCCGGGTCCACGCCCATGATCGGCCAGAAGAAGACCACGCCGACGGCGAAGAAGTGCACCATCATCGCCAGGTGCCCGGCCTGGGAGCCCATGAGGAAGTCGAACAGCGGCGTGAAGTACAGCGCGTACAGGCTCGCGATGAACAGCGGGATGGTGAAGACGGGGTGGGTGATGATCCGCATGTAGTGGCTGTGCAGCAGCATCAGCAGCAGCTCGCGCGGCCCCTTGCGGCCCCGGGCGGCCGGCGGCAGCGCGCGCAGCGCGAGGGTGATCGGGGCGCCGAGCAGGATCAGGATCGGCGAGACCATGCTGATCACCATGTGCTGCACCATGTGCACGCTGAACATGACCATGCCGTAGTCGTTGAGCTTGGTGCACATCATCAGCGCGACGCTCAGCACACCGGCGGCGAAGGCGACGGTCCGCCCGACGGGCCAGGCGTCCCCGCGCCGGACGAGCCGGACGACACCCCACCCGTAGAGCGCGAGCCCCAGCACGCAGGCGACCAGGAAGAAGGGGTCCGCGGACCATCCCAGCCCCCGGCCCAGCGTGAACGGCGGCAGATCCGACATCATGCCGTGCCCGCTGTGATCCATCCGCCGGCTCCGTTTCGTGGGGGTTGAGCGCCGTCTGTCCGCACCAGACTAGAACGGCCCCCGGCCACTTCCGTGACCGGGGGCCGTACTACCGCGACCTCACAGCGCGCAGTCCGCCTCCGCGAACCGCGTGTCCGGAACCGTCTTCAGCGTCTCCACCGCCTCCGCGAGCGGCACCATCACGATGTCCGTCCCCCGCAGCGCGGTCATGTTCCCGAACTCACCCCGGTGCACCGCCTCCACCGCGTGCCACCCGAACCGCGTCGCCAGCACCCGGTCGTACGCCGTCGGCGTCCCCCCGCGCTGCACGTGCCCGAGTATCACCGGCCGGGCCTCCTTGCCGAGCCGCTGCTCCAGCTCCAGGGAGAGCTGCCGGGCGATGCCGGCGAACCGCTCGTGGCCGTAGACGTCCTTGCCGCCCTCGTCGAAGGCCATCGTGCCGGTCGCGGGCTTCGCCCCCTCCGCGGCCACCACGATCGCGAACCGCTTGCCCGCCGAGAACCGTTCGCCGACCTTCGCGGCCAGCTCCTCGATGTCGAAGGGCCGTTCCGGCACGACCACGGCGTGGGCGCCGGCCGCCATCCCGGAGTGCAGTGCGATCCACCCCGTGTGGCGGCCCATGACCTCCACGATCAGCACCCGCTGGTGGGACTCGGCGGTGGTCTTCAGCCGGTCCAGGGCCTCGGTGGCGACCGTGACGGCCGTGTCGAAGCCGAAGGTGACGTCGGTGCCGGCGATGTCGTTGTCGATGGTCTTCGGCACCCCGACTATCGGCAGGCCGTTGTCGGAGAGCAGCCGGGCCGCCTTCAGCGTGCCCTCGCCGCCGATCGGGATGATCGCGTCGAGACCCAGCTCCCGCACATGGCCGCGGGCCCGCTCCACACCGTCCCGCAGGTGCTCGGGACGGACCCGGGAGGAACCGAGGATGGTGCCGCCGCGGGCGAGGATGCCGCTGACCGCGTCCAGGTCGAGCTTGAGGTAGTCGCACTCCAGGAGGCCCTTCCAGCCGTCCCGGAAACCGATGACCTCGTCGCCGTGGTCGACCACGGCACGGTGTACGACGGACCGGATGACGGCGTTCAGGCCGGGACAGTCGCCGCCGGATGTGAGGACACCAATGCGCATAGCCCGAATACCTTCTCGATGGGGGCCGGGGACCGGACCGCGCTGTCCGGCTCGGACCCCGCCACCCTAGCGGCATGGCGGGGCAGGTCCGTACCTCGCGTCCGCCTGCTGGACGTGCCCGCTCACCTGTGCGGACGGGGCATCAGAAGGGCCGCCGGCGCGCGGGTGGACGAGCGCCGGCGGCCCGTGGACCGGGGGGTTACGCGGGCTGTTCGGCGGCGTTGATGCGTTCGGTGCGCAGGGCCTCGTACCAGCGGTCGTCGGTGGGCGGCAGCGCGTTCACGTCGAGCGCCAGCTTCAGCAGCAGGTCCGCGATGAGCGGGTTGCGGGCCAGCACCGGGCCGTGCATGTAGGTGCCGAAGACGGTGTCGTTGAACGCGCCCTCGGTGCCGTCGCCCGCGCCGTTGCCGTTGCCGAAGCGGACCTGGGCGAGCGGGCGGGCGGTGGGGCCGAGGTGGGTGACGCCCTGATGGTTCTCGAAGCCGGTCAGCGGGGGCAGTCCGAGGCGGGGGTCGATGTCGCCGAGGACGTCCCCGACGCAGCGCGCGCCCTCGCCGCGCACCGAGACCACGTCGAGCAGGCCGAGGCCGGGCTCGCGCTGGCCGAGGTCGTTGACGAACTCGTGGCCGAGGATCTGGTAGCCGGCGCAGACCGAGAAGACGATCGCGCCGTTCTCCACCGCCCGCTGCAGCCCGCCGTCGCGGCGCAGCCGCTCCGAGGCGAGCCGCTGCGGGCGGTCCTCACCGCCGCCGATCAGGTAGATGTCGCCGGAGGTCGGGATCGGCTGGTCGCTGCGGACGTCGAGCCGGGCCACGTCCAGACCGCGCTGCCGGGCGCGGCGCTCCACGACGAGCACATTGCCCTGATCGCCGTAGGTACTGAGCAGGTCGGGGTAGATCCACACGATCCGCAGTTGGTTGTCGCTCACTTCAGGTCCCCTACAGGAGTCGTGGTCAGTTGCCGACGCGGCGGCGCAGATCCTGGAACGCGGTGTAGTTCGCGATGACCTCGACCCGGCCCGGCGGGCACTGCTGGACCGCCTGGTCGAGGTTGTCGCACACCTGGAACTGCTGGTTCGCGACTTCCAGACGGACCGCGAGGTCCAGCTTCCGGTCGCCGACCACGCAGATCGGGTGGCCGGTCAGACGCGTGTAGTCGACGTCCCAGAGCCACGAGGTGTCGGTGCCGTCGGCGCCGCGCGCGTTGACCGAGAGGATCACCGGCGCGGGCGGCGGGTCGATCAGGGAGAACGTCTCCAGCCAGCCCGCCGGGTTCTTGGCGAGCAGCAGCCGCAGGTCCCGGCCCTGGAACTGGACGACGTCGTAGCGCCCGGCGACCGCCTGCACCTGGTACATGCGCTCCAGCGCGACCTGCGGCGGCACCCCGAAGACGGCCGCGACGGCCGCCGAGGAGGCGGCGTTGGCCTTGTTGGCGCGGCCCGGGAGCTGGAGGTGGATCGGCCAGGCGGAGCCGTGCGGGTCGATGACGTGGTCACCGGAGAGCGCCCAGCTCGGGGTGGGGCGGCGGAAGCCGCACTCGCCGCAGAACCAGTCGTCGCCCGGACGCTGCATCACCCCGCCGCAGGACGGGCAGGACCAGGCGTCGTCCTTCCACATCTGCCCGGCCGCGACCCAGATCACGTTGGGGGAGGAGGAGGCGGCCCACACGACCAGCGGGTCGTCGGCGTTGGCGACGATCACGGCCTTGGAACCGGCCAGTCCCTCGCGCCAGTTCTCCGCGAGCATCCGGGTCTCGGCGGCCCGGTCGAGCTGGTCGCGGGAGAGGTTGAGCAGCGCGATGCACTTCGGGTCGGTGTCCCGGGCGACGCCGGCGAGGTACTTCTCGTCGACCTCGATGACGCCGAACCGGGACTCCGAGCCGCCCGCCAGCGCCGAGGTGATACCGGCCGGCATGTTGGCGCCGAGCGCGTTGGAGACGACCGGCCCGGCCGCCTTGAGCGCCTCGGCGATGAGCCGGGTGGTGGTGGTCTTGCCGTTGGTCGCCGAGACGAGAGTCACGTCCAGGTGCTGGGCGAGCCGGGCGAGCAGGTCGGGGTCGAGTTTCAGCGCGACCCGGCCGCCGATCACCGAACCACTCCCGCGCCCCGCGGCCCGGGATGCCGCCGCGACCGCCTTGCCCGCGGTCACGGCCAGCTTGGCCCGCGGCGTGAGCGGGTCCGAGTTGCCTGCCATCAGTTCTCGATCCTCCTTGCGTACGCGCCGCGCCTGAAGCCTGTGGAGCCTGTACGGCCACGTGGTGTGGACTGCAGCCTATCGAGATCCATTCGCTCTCCCGAATCCGCGGCCCGCACCTGCGCGCCGGGGCGGGGCCGAGGTGACCGTACCCTTGCGCCCATGCGACACGGCCCGATCCGGGGCGCCCGCGGGCGCGTCCGGCCAATGACCCTGCTCGGAGACACGGTACTGCGCGAGTCGTGCCGGGAGGTCACCGAGTTCGGCTCCGAACTCTCCGCCCTCGTGGAGGACTTGTTCGCCACCATGTACGCGGCCCGCGGCGTGGGCCTGGCGGCGAGCCAGATCGGGGTGCCGCTGCGGGTCTTCGTCTACGACTGCCCCGACGACGAGGACGTGCGTCACCTGGGGCATGTGGTCAATCCGCGGCTGGTCGAGGCCGGCGGGGTGGTGGTGCGCGGCCCGGAGGGCTGCCTGTCGCTGCCGGGCCTGGAGGCCGGGACCGAGCGGTACGACCACGCCGTCGTCGAGGGGGTGACCCTGGCCGGCGAGCCGGTCACCGTGTCCGGGTCGGGGTTCTTCGCGCGCTGCCTCCAGCACGAGTGCGACCACCTGGAGGGCCGCCTCTACGTCGACCGCCTCTCCGGGTGGCGGCGCCGGCGGGTGGAGCGGCAGGCGGCCAGGGCGTCCTGGAGCCGACGGGAACCGGACACGCCCTAGTGGGGCGTGTTTCGCCTTAGAAGCCGGGGCCGCCGGTCCGGTCGTCGGCCGCCGCCAGCCGGCCCCAGAGCAGGTCGGCGAGGCTGTGCACCAACTCCTGCCGCGGGCAGGGGCGTTCGCCGAGCCACCAGTCGCCGGCCGCGTGCATCATGCCGACGATGCCGTGGCCCCACACCCGGGCCAGTTGCTGGCTGCCCGGTCCGAGGTCGAGGCGCTCCTCGATCACCTGGGCCAGTTCCTCGCCCATGCGGCGCAGCAGTGGCGCGGAGTGCTTGCCGACGTCGAAGCCCTGGGTGATGCCGCCCTCCGCCGGGTGCATCAGGAACCGGTACACCTGCGGGCGGGCCTCGATGGCGGCCAGGTAGGTGTCCAGGGTGGCCTCGACGCGCTGCCGCCGCTCCGCCGGGGCGTCCAGCGCCGCCCGCAGCGAGTCCAGCAGGGCGTCGGTGTGCCGCTGGGCGAGAGCGGCGTAGAGGCCGCCCTTGTCGCCGAAGTGGCGGTAGAGGATCGGCTTGGTGATGCCCGCCTCGGCGGCGATGGCGTTCATCGAGGCGTGCGGGCCGTCACGGAGCACCACCCGGTCGGCGGCCTCCAGCAGCTCACGCCGTCGGCTGTCGGCGGACCGCTGTTGATCGGTCCGCTGAGTGGTGTCCATGGTCTCTCCCCACCTGTGCTGATTCGGTGACGCCTGCGCAAAATAGCACTGACCGTCCCCTCATGATCGAACGGGCTGCCGACGGCCGGAGGGGAGTTGACTTTTCCTACCCGTCGGTAACAGACTGCCTGTTACCGCAAGTAACACGCATTGTGCCGCTGGAGGGGTCATGGCCGAGTTCACCATGGAGCTCAACGACGAACAGAAGGAGGTCCGGGACTGGCTGCACGGCTTCGCCGCCGACGTCATCCGTCCCGCCGCCGCCGAATGGGACGAGCGTGAGGAGACTCCCTGGCCGGTCATCCAGGAGGCCGCCAAGGTCGGCATCTACTCGCTCGACTTCTACGCCCAGCAGTACTTCGACTCCACCGGCCTCGGCATCCCCATGGCGATGGAGGAACTGTTCTGGGGCGACGCGGGCATCGCCCTGTCGATCGTCGGTACCGGCCTCGCCGCCGTCGGCGTCCTCGCCAACGGCACCGAGGAGCAGATCGGTACCTGGATCCCGCAGATGTACGGCGACGCGAGCGACGTGAAGGTCGCCGCCTTCTGCTCCTCCGAGCCCGACGCCGGTTCCGACGTGGCCTCCATGCGCACCCGCGCGGTGTACGACCAGGCCAAGGACGAGTGGGTGCTCAACGGCACCAAGACCTGGGCGACCAACGGCGGCATCGCCAACGTCCACGTGGTCGTCGCGGTCGTCGACCCGGACCTCGGCTCCAAGGGCCACGCGTCCTTCATCGTCCCGCCGAACACGCCCGGTCTCGCCCAGGGGCAGAAGTTCAAGAAGCACGGCATCCGCGCCTCGCACACCGCCGAGGTCGTCCTCGACGACGTCCGCGTCCCCGGCTCCTGCCTGCTCGGCGGCAAGGAGAAGCTGGACGCGCGCCTCGCCCGGGCCCGGGAGAAGGCCAGGAAGGGCGGCGAGCGCGTCAAGAACGCGGCGATGGCCACCTTCGAGGCGTCCCGCCCGGCCGTCGGCGCGATGGCGGTCGGCACGGCACGGGCCGCGTACGAGGTGGCGCTGGAGTACGCGCAGACGCGGCAGCAGTTCGGGCGGCCGATCATCGACAACCAGGGTGTCGCCTTCCAGATCGCGGACATGCGGACCTCCATCGACGCGGCGCGGCTGCTGGTGTGGCGCGCGTCCTGGATGGCCATCAACGGCAAGCAGTTCACGGCCGCCGAGGGGTCGATGTCCAAGCTGTTCGCCAGCGAGACGGCGAAGAAGGTCACCGCCCAGGCGCTCCAGATCCTGGGCGGCAACGGGTACACCCGGGAGTACCCGGTGGAGCGGATGCACCGGGACTCCGCCATCTACACGATCTTCGAGGGAACGAGTGAGATCCAGCGGCTGGTGATCGCCCGCACGCTGTCCGGGATGCCGATCCGGTAGCGCGGAGCCGGTCACCGGTGCCGGAGCGGGGTGAGCTGCTCGATGTCGTACTTGGCCCGCAGCGCCTCGATGGCGGTGTGGTCAGGTTCGCCCCCGTATCGGAGGATCTCCAGGAGTTCCTCGAAGTAGCGCTCGTGGTCCGGGGGCGGGCTCGCCTGGAAGAACATCTTCGCGGGGGAGTCCGTCGGATTCGCGAAGGCGTGGGGGCAACCGGGGGGCACGACGATGACCGTGCCCGGGGTGGCGCGCACCACCCGGCTGCCCGCGTCCGACTCCCAGTGCCGCCAGTTGTCCGGCGTGCGCACCCGCGGCTCGAAGGCGAGCACGTCCAGCTCGCCCTCCAGTACGTAGAACAGCTCCTCGCTGCGGGTGTGCACGTGCGCGCCGACGTCGAAGCCCGGCGGCACGATCACCTCGAACGTCGACGCCATGCGCGAATGCGAACCCGTGACCTTGAAGGTCACGTGCTGGGCCGGCGCCTCCACCACCCGGCCGTGACCGGGCGGCACCAGCAGCCCCTCCGTCGCCGTCATCGCTCCCTCACCAGGTGACCGGCAGGGCTTCGGGCCCCCGGATCAGCGCGCCCTTCTTGAAGGGCACCTCCTCGGGCGGGACGGCGAGCCACAGGCCCGGCACCCGGTCCAGGAGCGCGTCGACCAGCAGCTCGGACTCCAGCCGGGCCAGCATGCCCCCCGGGCAGTAGTGCGGGCCGAACCCGAAGGCGACATGCGGGTTCGGGCCGCGGGAGAAGTCGATCGCCTCCGGGTCCGGGAAGACCTCCGGGTCGCGGTTGGCGGCCAGGTACGACACGTAGACCGCGTCCCCCGCCCGGATCCGCACGCCCCGGACCGCCACGTCCTCCAGGGCGATCCGGGAGAGCCCGACCGCGTTGCGGTGCGGGATCCAGCGCAGCAGTTCGTCGATGGCCCGGGGCCGGATCTCCGGCTCGGCGCGCAGCCGGGCGGCGAGTTCGGGGCGGGTCAGCAGGGTGTAGAACATCTGCCCGCTGTTGTTGGTGACCGCCTCGCCGCCGATCTGGAGCAGCACCGCGAGCCCCACCGCCTCGGCCAGCGTGATCCCGCCCCGGCCCACGGCGGCACCGAGCAGCGAGGACACGTCCTCGCCGGCGCTGTTCTCGCGCAGGCCGATCAGATCGGCGAAGTAGGCGCCCATCTCCTGTTTGGCCCGCTCACTGACGTCCGCGCCGTGCGAGGAGGACAGGATGAGCTGGGTCCAGGTGTGCATGCCGTGCCGGTCGGCGGCCGGGACGCCCATCAGCTCGCAGATCACCGCGATGGGGAAGGGGCTGAGGACCGCCTCGGTGAGGTCGGCCGGCGGCCCCTGGGCCAGCATCGCGTCGATCAGCCCGTCGAGCATGGCCCGCGACTGCTCGCGGACCCGCTCCACGCCCCGCGCCGTGAAGGCCGCCGCCACCGACCTGCGCAGCCGGGTGTGGTCGGGCGGGTCCAGGAAGCCGACCGCGCCGCGGGCCGGGATGAAGTGCGGTGCGAGCCGGGTGACCGGCCGGTCCATGACCGGCTCCCGGCCGAACCGGGGATCGTTGGTCACGAACCGCACATCGTCGTAGCGGGTCACCAGCCAGGCCCAGCCCTCGCCGTTGGGCAGCGAGATCCGGGTGAGGGGCCCCTCGGCCATCAGCTCGCGCAGTACCGGGTCGAAGTCGGTGCCGGGCAGGTCGGGGACCGGCCAGTCCCGGACGGGCGGCGCGGTCCGCGGGATCGTCTCTTCGCTCACGTTCGTCTCACGCTCTGGGTCTCGTCGGCGGTCTGCCACCGGCCCAGCGTCATCTCCGCGGTGATGCCCGGACCGAAGCCCGCCATCAGCCCGCGGGCCCGTTCGGGTGCGCCGCCCTCGTCGAAGAGCCGGCGCAGCGCGTCCAGGACGACGGCGCTGGCGATGTTTCCGTACTCGGTCAGTGTTGCCCGGCTGAACCGGAACGCATGCGGATCGACCTGGAGGAACTTACTCAAGTCGTCCAGAATCCGGGGGCCGCCCGCGTGCACGACGTAGAAGTCCAGGTCGGTGGCGTCCCAGCCGTGGTTGTCGGCGAGCTGGACCAGCGCGGGGGCGAGGGGCTCCATCGTGGCCGGCACCCGCTTGTCCAGCAGGAAGTGGAAGCCGGTGGCCTTCACGTCATACATGATCCACTCGGCGGTCTTCGGGATCAGGTACGAGCCGTTGCGCTCCAGCCGGACACCGGTGCCGCCCCGGCCGCGGACGACCGCGGCGGCGATGCCGTCGCCGAACAGGCCGTTGGAGAGCAGCGAGCCGATGCCGATGTCGGTGGGCTGGTAGCACAGCGAACAGAACTCGCAGGCCACGATCAGCGCGTTGGCCTCGGGGTAGGCCGTGCAGAAGTCGTGGGCCCGGTTGATCGCCGCGCCGCCGGCCGCGCAGCCGAGCTGGGCGATGGGTATCTGCCGCGTGGTGCTGTCGAAACCCATCTCGTTGATCAGCCACGCCGTGAGCGAGGGCATCATGAACCCCGTGCACGAGACGTAGATGATCACGTCGATGTCGGTGGGCAGGACTTCCGCGTCGTCCAGGGCGCGCCGGATGACCGCCGGGACGCGTGCCTTGGCCTCCGCCTCGTAGAGCTTGTTCCGCTCCTCGAAGCCGGGGTGCTTCAGGGTCTCCTCGATGGGCTGGACGATGTGCCGGGTACGTACGCCGGTGTTCCTGATCAGCCGGAGGGCCAGCGGCAGTTGCGGGTGGTCGGCGTGGCGCTCGCGCGCCAGCTCCAGCGTCTCCTCCATCGTGATCACATGCTCCGGAACGGACACCGAGGGTCTGCACAAAGTCGCCATACCGTGCCTGCTTTCGCCTCCCGGAAGGCCCTGCGCCCCCCGGTCAGAAAGTGGTGCACCCCTGGGGGTGTTCACCCAACGATCACCCGGCGGGACGCCGATCTCTCGCCGGGCTACTCCGTTACGGGGACCCTGTGGGTGTGGGACCTTGACCACAGGCCCCGGGCGACGGAGGAGACGATGGCGACGACGGCACGGCAACTGCTGGAGAAGACCACCGGGAAACTGGCCCCGGACCCGGCCGCCAACCGGTTCGTGCCGCTGCTGGCACGCGGTGCGGCGGGCAAGGAGACACTGGCCGCGCTCGCCCTGGAGCAGCGCTGGGTGATCGCCGCCGACCACCGCGCCTTCCAGTACCTGGCGCACCGGGCGGCGGGACGGCCGGAGACCGCCGCGTGGTTCACCGCGCTGGCCGAGGGGGAGGCGGCGGCCGGACGCCACCTGGAGGCGTTCGCCGCGGCCTGCGGGGTGCACGAGGAGCGGACGGTGGCGTACGCGCCGCTGGCGGGCTGCCAGGCGTACCCGGCGTACGTGGCCTGGCTGGCGCTGAACGGCTCACCGGCGGAGACGGTCCTCGCCGTGCACGCCAACTTCTCCGCCTTCGGCGGCTACTGCGCGACGATCGCCGCCGCGCTGCGGCGCCACTACGGGTTCCCCGAGGACGCCTGCGCCTTCTTCGACTTCTTCGCCGAGCCCGCGCCCGAGCTGGAGCGGCGGGCGACGGCCGCGGTGCGGGAGGGCCTGGAGGCCGGCGGCCTCGACGAGGGACTCGTACACCGCTACGGGCGGCTGCTGCAGTCGTACGAGGCGATGTTCTGGCACACGCTGTGGGAGCTGGAACGGCCCTAAGTGGAGCGGCCCTAGGTGGACCGGTCGCTGCTGTGGGCGATGCAGGCCACGTCGATGCGGTCGGCCAGCTTGGCCAGCTCGATGGTGAGGGCCGCGACGGTGTCCTCGTCCAGACGCTCCTCGCCGGTCTCCACCAGCCGCAGCCAACGGCCGCCCATCGTGCGCAGCAGTTTGCTCACGTCGGCCGCGGCCACCTGGAGGGTGCCGCGGTCGTCGACGATCAGGGGGAGGGTCACTTCGCGGGTCACAGAAAGGGATCGTAGCCGCGCGAGCCTCACGCCCCGTGCCATACGGTGGTGATGTTGCAGAACTCCCGGATTCCGTGCCCGGACAGCTCACGTCCGTAGCCCGACCGCTTCACCCCGCCGAACGGGAACGCCGGATGGGAGGCCGTCATCCCGTTGACGTAGACGCCCCCGGCCTCCAGGTCCCGGACGAAACGGTCCACGTCGGCCTCGTCCCGCGTCCATACGTTGGAACTGAGACCGAAGTCGGTGTCGTTGGCGAGCAGCACCGCCTCGTCCAGGTCGGCGACGCGGTAGAGGGTGGCGACCGGGCCGAAGGTCTCCTCGCGGTGGATGCGCATCTCGCGGGTGATGCCGGAAAGCACGGTCGGCGGGTAGTACCAGCCGGGGCCCTCGGGGCGTTCGCCGCCGCACAGGACGGTGGCGCCGCCGCGCACGGCGTCCTCGACCAGTTCCGCCAGGTCCCGCACGCCCTGCTCACTGGAGAGCGGGCCCACGTCGGTGCTCTCCTCCATCGGATCGCCGACCTTCAGCGCCTTCATGCCGGCGACGAACCGCTCCGCGAACGCGTCGTACACGTCGGTGTGCGCGAGGAAACGCTTGGCGGCGATGCAGGACTGCCCGGCGTTCTGCACCCGCGCGGTCACCGCCACCTCGGCGGCCCGGCCGACGTCGGCCGACGGCATCACCACGAACGGGTCGCTGCCGCCCAGCTCCAGCACCGTCTTCTTGATCATCTCCCCGGCGGTGGCGGCGACCGCCCGCCCGGCCGGCTCGCTGCCGGTGAGGGTGGCGGCCCGCACCCGCTCGTCGCGCAGGATGTCGTCGACGGCCGCCGAGCCGATCAGCAGGGTCTGGAAGCAGCCCTCGGGGAAGCCCGCGCGGTGGAACAGGTCCTCCAGGTACAGCGCGGTTTGGGGCACGTTCGAGGCGTGCTTGAGCAGGCCGACGTTGCCCGCCATCAGCGCGGGCGCGGCGAAGCGCACCACCTGCCAGAGCGGGAAGTTCCACGGCATCACCGCGAGCACCGGGCCGAGCGGCCGGTAGCGCACCAGCGCCCGGGAGCCGCCGGAGTCCTTCACGTCCGCCTCGGCCGGCGTCTCGTCGGCCAGCAGTTCCGCCGCGTGGTCGGCGTACCAGCGCATCGCCTTGGCGCACTTCGCGGCCTCGGCGCGGGCCTGCTTGACCGGCTTGCCCATCTCGGTGGTGATGACCCGGCCGATCTCGTCCTGGTCGCCCTCCAGCAGGTCGGCGGCCCGGTGCAGCAGCCGTGCCCGTTCGCCGAAGGAGGTCGTCCGGTAGGTCCGGAAGGTGGCCTCGGCGAGCTGGAGCCGGCGTTCGATCTCCTCCTCGCCCATGGCCTCGTACGTCTGGACCGTCTCACCGTTGGCCGGGTTGACCGTCGCGATGGGCATGGCTGACCTCCCTTGCAGAGCGGGGCTGTGTCTCCACCTTCGCGCCGGGCACGGCGTGCCGCGCGCCGAAGGACGTCCCTCAGGCCGAGTGCTCCGCCAGGCGGTCGAGAAACGCGGTCTGCGCCGTGACGATCACCTCGCGCGCCCGGTCGAGGGAGAGCCACGCCACCCGGTCCAGCTCCGGGAACTCCTGGATCCGCCCCGACCTCGGCGGCCACTCCATGCGGAACGTGCCGGGGACGACCGCCGCCGGGTCCAGGTCCGCCTCCACCGCCCAGACCGTGACCAGCTTGCCGCCGGACTGGCGGACCTCGCCGAGCGGGACGGCGTCGTCGCCGTCGGGCGGCTGGAGCCCCAGCTCCTCCTGGAACTCGCGGCGGGCCGCGTCCCACGCCGGTTCGTCGTCCTCGTACTCACCCTTCGGCACGGTCCAGGCGCCCCGGTCGCGCCGGGCGAAGAAGGGGCCGCCCAGGTGGCCGAGGAGCACCTCCACACCCTCGCGGGTGCGGCGGAACAGGAGCAGGCCCGCGCTGCGTCTCACGGCCGCACCCCCGGGTGGGCGGCGAGCAGTGCCTCCACGGTGTCGGCCTCCTCGGGGCGCTTGTCCTCGCGGTGGCGGAGCACCCGGGCGAACCGGAGGGTGACGCCGGCCGGGTACCGGGTGGAGCGCTGCAGTCCGTCGTAGGCGATCTCCACGACCAGTTCGGGGCGTACGGTCACGCCCCAGCCGTACTCCTCGACGGCCAGTTCGCCCAGGCGCGCGGTCTGCCAGGCCAGCATCGCGTCGGTCAGTCCCTTGAAGGTCTTGCCGAGCATCACGAGGGAGCCGTCGGCGGCGCGGGCGCCCAGATGCAGGTTGGAGAGCTTTCCGGTGCGGCGGCCGTGGCCCCACTCGGCGGCCAGGACCACCAGGTCGAGGGTGTGCACGGGCTTGACCTTCAGCCAGGACGCGCCGCGCCGGCCCGCGCTGTAGGGGGCGTCGGTGCCCTTGACCACCACGCCCTCGTGACCGCGCGCCAGCGTGTCCGCGAGGAACCGCTCGGCCGGGCCGGTGTCCCCGGCTCCCGTCACGAGCGTCCGGCGCACCCGCATCGGCTCCGGCACCAGCCGCGCCAGTTCCGCGTGCCGCTCGGCCAGCGGCAGATCGAGCAGGTCACGGCCGTCGACGCAGAGCACGTCGAAGAAGACGGGGGAGACGGGGACCGTCCGCGCGGCCGTGGCGACGTCGGTACGCGAACCGACGCGCCCGGCGGTCTCCTGGAAGGACCGGGGGCGCCCGTCGGCGTCGAAGGAGAGCACCTCGCCGTCCAGGACGAACCGCTCGTCCGGCAGCGACAGCGCGGCCGCCGTCACCTCCGGCAGGCGGTCGGTGATGTCGTCCAGGGTGCGGGTGTACAGCCGTACGGTGTCGCCGTCGCGGTGCACCTGGACACGGATGCCGTCGAGTTTCTCCTCGACCGCCGCGACGCCCAGCTTCCCGACCGCCTCGGCCACCGAGGACGCGCTGTGCGCGAGCATCGGCAGCACCGGGCGGCCGACGGTGAGCCGGAACCGGCCGAGCGCCCGGGGGCCGTCGGCGAGCAGCGCCTCGGCCACCGTCCGCAGGGAACCCGCGAGCATCACCGCCCGGCGCACGTCCGCCGAGGCCGCCCCGGTGGCCTGCGCGAGACCCTCCGCGGCGACCGCGTCCAGCGCGCCCTGGCGGACCTCGCCGGTGAGCAGGCCGAGCAGGAAGCGCTGCTCGTCCTCGGTGGCCGCGCCCATCAGCTCCCCGACCAGCCGGGTCCGCTCGGCCTGCGAGCCGGGGCCGGAGACGGCCGCGAGACGGGTCAGCCGGTCGTCCACCTCGCGCACGGTGAGGGACGGCTCGGCGGCCGGGTCGACGCGGGCGCCCAGCACCTTCCAGCCGACGCCGATCCGGCCCTGCGGGAGCCGCCCCGCGAGGTACGGGATGACGACCGGGACGTCCGCCGCCTCCGCCTCCCGGAACAACTCGGCGAGCAGGGCCGTCTTGCGGGACCGCGCCGAGGTGGCGGCGACCTCCTGGGACACACGGGCCAGCCGGGCAAGCAGCATGCAGTCATGGTGCACCGGGAGCGCCCCTCCCACACCTGGTCCCGGCCCGGTCAGTCCTCCAGGGTGGCGTCCAGGTCGGACATGATCAGGTCGCCGACGATCGCGGACGCCGCCCGGTAGCCGCCGCTCACCGCGTGCACGACCTGTTCGGCGAAGCCCATCGCGTTGCCCGCGGTGTACACGCCGGGCACGCTGGTCAGACCGGTCGGGTCCACGACCGGGTAGGCCCCGAACGGCGTCTCGGCCAGTTCGACGCCCAGGCTTTCCAGCAGGGCGGTCCGCGGCAGTGCGCGCGGGGCGACGAACACCACCGAACGCGAATGCACGGTCCCGTCGGTCAGTCGTACCCCGGTGATCCGGTCGTCCTCGACCACCAGCCCGGCGACCTCCCCGGGCACCACCTTCACCTGGGCCGCGGCCAGTCTGCGCAGGTCCTGGTCGGACAGCTCGGACTCGTCGACGGTGTGCAGGAACAGGGTCACGTCCTTCGACCAGCCGGTCACCATCAGCGCCTGGTGCACGCTCATCGGGCCGGCGGCGAGCACCCCGAAACGCTCGTCGCGGACCTCCCAGCCGTGGCAGAACGGACAGTGCACCACGTCCCGCCCGAACCGTTCGGCCACGCCCGGCACCTGCGGCAGCTCGTCCTTCAGACCGGTGGTGACGACCAGACGCCGCGCGTACACCGTGCGCCCGCCGGCCAGCCCCACCGCGAAGCCCCGCTCGCCCCGGGTGACCGCCACCGCCCGGTCCCGGACCAGATCGACGCCGTAGGACGCGATCTCCTCCCGGCCCCGGGCCAGGAACTCGGCCGGGGACATGCCGTCCCGGGTCAGATAACCCTGCATGTGGGCGGCGGGCGCGTTGCGCGGCTCCCCCGCGTCGACGACGAGGGTGCGCCGCCTCGCCCGGCCCAACGTGAGCGCCGCGGACAGGCCGGCGGCTCCACCGCCGACCACGATCACTTCGTACGTCTCGTCGCTGCCGTTCTTCTGGGTCACCGTGACCACCTCCACGACAGACGGTGGCCCGGACGGTGCGGTATTGACAAACATATTTGCCGGTTCTGCAATAAGTACATGACGAAGAACGACACGACGGCGGACGGCACGACGAAGGACGGCGCGACGAGGGGCGGCGCGACGAGGGGCGCCGCGACGAAGGGCGCCGCGACGAAGGACGACGTGCTCGCGGGAGTCGGTCCGCGGCTGAAGCGGCTCCGCAAGGAGCGCGACGTCACCCTCGCCGCGCTCGCCGAGGTCACCGGCATCTCGCTGAGCACCCTCTCCCGCCTGGAATCGGGACTGCGCAAGCCCAGCCTGGAGCTGCTCCTGCCCATCGCCCGGGCCCACCAGGTGGCGCTGGACGAACTGGTCGGCGCCCCGCCGGTCGGCGACCCGCGGGTGCGGGCCGAACCGCTGGTCCGCCACGGCCGCACCTACCTGCCGCTCACCCGGCAGCCCGGCGGCCTCCAGGCGTTCAAGGTGCTGGTGCCCTCGCGCCGGGAGGAGCCGGAACTGCAGACCCACGAGGGCTACGAGTGGATCTACATGCTCTCCGGACGGCTGCGGCTGGTGCTGGGCGAGCACGACCTGATCGTGTCCGCCGGGGAGGCCGCCGAGTTCGACACGCGGGTGCCGCACTGGTTCGGGTCGACGGGGGAGGGTCCGGCGGAGTTCCTCAGCCTCTTCGGACCGCAGGGCGAGCGGATGCACGTAAGGGCCCGCCCCACCCGTTCGTGACGTCCCGGACGGTTCCCTCATCGACAAGCGACCGCTTAGTATGCGCTTGACCCCGGACGGACGACGCAGTCGGTGGAGGCCCCGCATGCAGGCATGGCAGGTGCACGAGAACGGCGAGCCCGGCGAGGTGATGCGCCTCGCGGACGTGGCGCCGCCGACCCCCGGCGAGGGCCAGGTCCTGCTGCGGGTCCGCGCCGCGAACATCAACTTCCCGGACGTGCTGATGTGCCGGGGCCAGTACCAGGTCAGGCCGCCGCTGCCGTTCACGCCGGGCGTGGAGGTCTGCGCCGAGACCGAGGACGGCCGCCGGGTCCTCGCCAACCCGGCGCTGCCGCACGGCGGCCTCGCCGAGTTCACCGTCGCGGACGCCGCCGCGCTGCTGCCCGCCCCGGACACCCTGGACGACGCCGAGGCGGCGGCCCTGCACATCGGCTACCAGACCGGCTGGTTCGGCCTGCACCGCCGGGCCGCCCTCCGGGCCGGCGAGACCCTGCTCGTGCACGCCGCCGCGGGTGGGGTGGGCAGCGCGGCCGTGCAGCTCGGCAAGGCCGCGGGCGCCACCGTGATCGGCGTGGTGGGCGGTCCGGAGAAGGCCGCCGTCGCCCGTGAGCTGGGCTGCGACGTCGTGATCGACCGGCGCGCCGAGGACGTGATCGCCGCGGTGAAGGAAGCCACCGGCGGGCGCGGGGCCGACGTGATCTACGACCCGGTGGGCGGCACCGCCTTCCAGCAGTCCACCAAGGTGGTCGCCTTCGAGGGCCGCATCGTGGTCGTCGGCTTCGCCAGCGGGGACATCCCCGCCGCGGCGCTGAACCACGCACTGGTGAAGAACTACGGCATCCTCGGCCTGCACTGGGGCCTGTACAACACGAAGAACCCCCGGCTGGTCCGGGAGTGCCACGAGCAGCTCACCGAGCTGGCCGCGCGGGGCGCGATCAAGCCCCACGTCAGCGAGCGGGTACCGCTGGCGGAGGCCGCCGGAGCCGTGCAGCGGGTCGCCGACGGCGTCACCACCGGCCGGATCGCCGTAATCCCGGAGAAGGGAGCCACCGCATGACCACCGACGCCGGGGAACTGCGCCGCCGCACCCGGGAACTGCTCGCCGCGCATCCGCCCGCCGACACCGACCGCCTGGACTTCCTGCGGGCCCGCTTCGACGCCGGCCTGGCCTGGGTGCACTTCCCCGAGGGCCTCGGCGGACTCGGCGCCGCCCGCACCCTCCAGCCCGTCGTGGACGCCGAACTGGCCGCCGCGGCCGCCCCGGACAACGACCCCCGCCGCATCGGCATCGGCCTCGGCATGGCCGCGCCGACCCTCCTGAAGTACGGCACCGAGGAGCAGAAGCGCCGCTTCCTGCGCCCGCTGTGGACCGGCGAGGAGGTGTGGTGCCAGCTCTTCTCCGAGCCCGGCGCCGGCTCCGACCTGGCCGCGCTCGGCACCCGCGCCGTACGGGACGGCGAGGACTGGGTGGTGGACGGACAGAAGGTGTGGACCTCCAGCGCGCATGTCGCCCGCTGGGCCATCCTCATCGCCCGCACCGACCCGGACCTGCCCAAGCACCGGGGCATCACCTACTTCGTCTGCGACATGACCGACCCGGGCGTCGAGGTCCGGCCACTGCGGCAGATCACCGGCGAGGCCGAGTTCAACGAGGTCTTCCTCACCGGCGTCCGCATCCCCGACGACCGCCGCCTCGGCGAGGTCGGCGACGGCTGGCGGGTCGCGCAGACCACGCTGAACAACGAACGCGTCGCCATCGGCGGCGCCCGGCTGCCCCGCGAGGGCGGCATGATCGGCCCGGTCGCCAGGACCTGGCGGGAACGACCCGAGCTGCGCACCCCCGACCTGCACCAGCGGCTCCTCGGCCTCTGGGTGGAGGCCGAGGTCGCCCGGTTCACCGGCGAGCGGCTGCGCCAGCAGCTCGTGGCCGGCCACCCCGGCCCCGAGGGCGCCGGCATGAAGCTCGCCTTCGCCCGCCTCAACCAGCGGATCAGCGGACTCGAGGTGGAACTCCTGGGCGAACAGGGCCTGCTGTACGACGACTGGACCATGCGCCGCCCGGAGTCGGTGGACTTCACCGGCCGCGACGCCGGCTACCGCTATCTGCGCTCCAAGGGCAACAGCATCGAGGGCGGGACCAGCGAGATCCTGCTCAACATCGTCGCCGAGCGGGTCCTCGGACTGCCCTCCGAGCCGCGCACCGACAAGGACGTCGCCTGGAAGGACCTCGCCCGATGAGCCCGACGACCACACCCCCGGACCTGCTGTACACGGAAGAGGAAGAGGCGCTGCGCGCCGCCGTCCGCGACCTGCTCACCGACCACTGCGACCCGGCGGGCGTGATCACCCGCACCGAGTCGGACGTCCCGCAGGACCTGTCGGTGTGGAAGTCCCTCGCCGAAGGGATGGGCCTGGCCGGACTCCTGGTCCCCGAGGAGCGCGGCGGCCAGGGCGCCACGCACCGCGAGGCCGCCGTCGTACTGGAGGAACTGGGCCGGTACGTCGCCCCCGTGCCGTACCTCACCAGCGCCGTCGTCGCCACGGAGGCGCTGCTGGCCTGCGAGGCGGCCGGTGACCTGCTCACCGAGCTGGCGTCCGGCCGGCGGATCGGCGCCCTCGCCGTCGGCCTGCACACCGCCCCCGACGCCGCCTTCCCCGCCGTGCGACTGGCGGACGGCACCCTGCACGGGGAGTTGACCGGGGTCGCGGACGCGGTCGTCGCCGACGTCCTGCTCGTCCCGGCCGACGACGGCGGGTTGTACGCCGTGGAGGCCGCCGCCGCGACCGTCGTCCCGCAGACCTCGCTGGACCTCACCCGGCCCGTGGCGAAGGTCCTGCTCGCCGGAGCGCCGGGGCAGCGGCTGGGCGAGGCCCGCCCCGCCGTACGGCGGGCGCTGCGGGCCGGGGCCGGGCTGCTCGCCTCGGAGCAACTGGGCCTGGCCGAGTGGTCGCTGACCGAGACGGTCCGCTACCTGAAGGAGCGCAAGCAGTTCAACCGGCCGGTCGGCGGGTTCCAGGCGCTCAAGCACCGGCTGGCCCAGCTCTGGCTGGAGACCGTGCACCTGCGCGCCGCCGCCCGGGCCGCCGCCGACGCGCTCGCCACCGGCCGGGACACCGAGGTGTCCGTCGCCGTGGCCCAGGCGTACGCCGCCGCAGTCGCCGTCCACGCCGCCGAGGAGGCGGTGCAACTGCACGGCGGCATCGGCATGACCTGGGAACACCCCGCCCACCTCTACCTGAAGCGGGCCAAGGCCGACTCGATCGCCTACGGCACGGCGGGTGCCCACCGGGCGGCACTGGCCACGCTGGTCGACCTGCCGGCCTCCTGACCCGCGAGCCGCGTCCCGCCTTCCATGTTCCGCTCACCGCGGTTGCGCGAGCGGCCCGCCCGGCGCCGGGCGGGCCGCCCGCGCGTGAAGTGAACAGGTGGCGGCTCCCCGGCCAATTCACCACCCGGCGGCGCCGCTTCGGGCGATCCGGCTCGCATACTCACTGGGGTCCCGTATGGCCTACCAGGGAGGCAGAGCATGGCCCGCACCACCCGTCGCAGAGCCCTCACCACCCTCGGCGCCGCCCTCGCGGCCTCGGTCGCCCTGCCCGCCGGCACCGCGCTGGCCGGCGAACGCGCCCACCGCCCCCGCCCCTTGTGGCGCGCCCACGCCCACAACGACTACGAGCACCCCCGCCCCCTCCTCGACGCCCTCGACCACCGCTTCGGCAACGTCGAGGCCGACATCTACCTGGTGGACGGCCGGCTCCTCGTCGCCCACGACGTGGTGGACCTCGATCCGTCCCGCACCCTCGCCTCCCTCTACCTCGACCCGCTCGCCGCCCGCGTCCGCGCCCAGGGCGGCTCGGTGTACCGGGGCCACCACCGCCCCCTGCAACTGCTGATCGACATCAAGACCGAGGGCGCGGCCACCTACCTCGCGCTCGACCGGGAACTCCGGCGCCACCCGCACCTGTTCACCACCTACGCGCACGGCCGGGTGCGCCCCGGACCGGTCACCGCGGTGATCTCCGGCGACCGCGCGGCCCGCGTGCCCATGGAGGCGCAGACCACGCGCCGCGCCTTCTACGACGGCCGGCTCACCGACCTCGGCGCCGCCGCGCCGGCCTCCTTCATCCCGTTGATCAGCGACAACTGGACCAACAACTTCACCTGGCAGGGTGTCGGCGCCTTCCCCGCGGCCGAACGGCGCAAGCTCCACGACCTCGTCGCCGCCGCGCACGCCCGGGGCCGGCGGGTCCGCCTCTGGGCCACTCCCGACCTCGCGGGCCCGGCCCGGGACGCGGTCTGGGCGGAGCTGCTCGCCGCCGGTGTCGACCACCTCAACACCGACGACCTGGCCGGCCTGGAGGCGTTCCTGGACGCGCACCGGAGCGCGTGACCCACGGCAACATCACACGTTCGGAGGACAGGTCAGCCGCCTGGACGGCCCCTCCGCTACGCCACACTTGCGGCCGAAAGCCGCGAACCGGACAAGTGACGTGGCGGAGGAGGTTGACGATGGCCATTTCCATCTCTGTGGTGCTGCTGTTCACGATCCTGGCGGTGATCTTCGTGCGCAACGGGGGCCTGAAGGTCTCGCACGCGCTGGTCTGCCTCGTGCTGGGCTTCTACCTCGCGGGCACGAGCATGGCCCCCACCATCAGCAGCGGCCTCACCGCGACGGCGGACATCGTCAGCGGCCTCAGGCCCTGACCCGGGCGGTGGGGGGGGGCGAGGTGGGGCGGCTCACGGCGAGTGTGAGCCGGGCCGGGCGTGGGTCGGGCGGGCGCGGGTCAGGTCGGTCGGGGGCCGGGCGCGGGTCAGGCCGTCGAGAAGACGCCGATCCCGTTCGGGACGGCGCGCTCGGTACCGCCGCTGGGGTGGTTGCGCACCGTGACCTGGTCCGCCCCCGCGTTCCGGGCCACCAGGGTCGACGAGCCGCCCCCGTCCAGGTTGAAGCCGTCCGACGCGCCCAGACCACTCAGCGTCTTCGCCACTTCGGCGATGGTCAGGCCGCTCCGGTAGGCGGCGGCGCCGTCCACCGCGAGCAGCAGCACCCGCCGCCCGCCGTCCGCCACGCCGACCGCGGTCCGCACGGCCGAGGTGGTCGCGTCCAGGCCGGGCAGCGGGCTGCCGCCGGAGAGCACCGGGTAGCCGCCGACCGCGAAGTCGAGCGGGTCCTGCGACCCGGACGCCACCAGCCGGTGGGTGACCTCCACGGCTTGCCCGGTCGCCAGCTCCCGCAGCCGTTCCGCGCCCGCCTCCCGGCCGACCAGCACCGTCGTCCCCGGCTCGATCGGGCCGCTGCCGGGCGCCTCGGACGTGGACACCACCCGGCCGTCGCGGACCGTCACCTCGTAAGTCTCCGTACTGCACGGGGCGGCCCGGTCGGTGTCCGTGCCGCAGGTGGCGCGCTTGCGGGCGGCGGCGCCCCAGACGCTGGTGAACGCGCCGACCGAGCCGACCGGCAGCGCGTACTGGTTGAGCCCGCCGAGCGGCACCGTGCCCTGCGGGGTGGAGAGCGACCCGTCGAGGGCGAGCCGGTCCAGCCGGGCGCGGCGGTCGGTGCCCACGGCGAACACGTCCTCGGTGCTCGTGCCGGACGGCAGCTTCGGGCCGAAGCGCTGCCCCTTGGGCACCGCCGCCTTCAGCGCCTTGCCCTCGGCTACCGCCGGTCCCACGCTCGCGCCGGTCGCCGCGACGCCGGGGTGACTGCTCTCGGTGAGATGGAAGAAGTCGCCGTTGACGCCCCCGACGGCGCGCTGGGCGCCGGCCAGCCCCGAGACCGTGGCCCGCGCCGCGACCGTCCCCGGGTACAGCAGGCCCAGCCGTACCCGTGGCTCGCCCAGGTCGACGGCGAGCACATGGACATGGGTCGTCCCCTTGGCCGCCTCGACATCGAACTCGTCGTAGGTCACGCCCGGCGCGACCTCGGCGGCGCCCCGCGCGGCGGCGGCCGGTGCCGCGCCCACCAGGGCGGCTCCGGTCAGCGTGCCGAAGGCCAAGAGGAGGGCCAGTACGGGTCTGCCCGCCCGGAGCCGCGTCCGGCCCGGACTCGCGCTACGTGTCACTGG
Source organism: Streptomyces ziwulingensis (assembly GCF_039542605.1). Taxonomy (NCBI): domain Bacteria; kingdom Bacillati; phylum Actinomycetota; class Actinomycetes; order Kitasatosporales; family Streptomycetaceae; genus Streptomyces; species Streptomyces ziwulingensis. The sequence continues at coordinate 7,319 of NZ_BAABIG010000018.1, read as the reverse complement.
AACCCCTGATGTCTCGTCAACCGCTACGGAAATCAGGGGAAGTGCAGCAGACCCGGGCCGCCCGGAAGCGGCCGTGCGCCGTAGACCGCCCGAAAGAGCGGGAAAAGGCACTCCCTCGGGTGACCGGGCAGCCCGGGTCGGCCGCCGGGCTTCTGCCCGCTCGTCCTCACGGCCCCGCTCAGCCGTCCAGAACGCCGTCGCGGTGGAAGACCGTGACGCGGTGGTAGTTGCAGCCGGCCGGCGGTTCGGCCGCGGGCCGGGTCTGGTGGGCCTTGAGCGCGATGCTCACCAGGCTCATCAGCAGATCGACGTCCGCCTCGCAGTCGAGGTGCACGGTCACCCAGCGCGAGTCGGGGACCAGGTGGATCGCGCTGGAACCGCCCAGGTCGTAGTGGAAGCGCTGGATCGCCCGGTGGGTCAGATGCAGGTCCACGTCCCGGTACGAGTGGAAGTGGACGATCTCGTCGCGGACGGAGCAGAGCGCTCGCCCCGTCCCGCAACTGGCCGACCCCGCCGAGAGGTCGGGCCAGTCCTGCAGGCGCTCCAGGGCGCGCTGGGCCAGAGTCATGTCCCCATCGTCGCCTGATCACCCTCCGGCAACCAGTAGTTGAGCGATTTGTAACCGGCGCGTGAGGTGCGGCCGGACCGGAGACAGGCACGGGGAAGCGCCGCGCGGAGCCCGCGCGGCGCTCGGACGTGCAGGTGGGAGGGGTCGGGCGGGAGGCAGCGGCGGGGCTACGGGGTGACGCAGCCGATCGTCCCCGCCGGGAAGTCGTTGCCCGCGGACTTCGCCGTGAACCCGAAGGTCACGCTGGAGTCCGCGGCGATGACCCGGTTGTGATCCACGTTCCGTACCGTCACGGTGCCGTCGGACGCGGTGGACAGCGAACCGTTCCACACGCCCTCCAGCCGGGTCCCGGTACCCGGTTTCCACTGCACGGCCCAGCCGTTACGGGGTTCCGTGCCGTGGTTCATGACCTCGACGGAACCCTGGAAACCGCCGCTCCAGGAGTTGTCCACGTGGTAGACGGCCATGCAGGAACCCGTGTGCGGCGGGTCGGTCGGGTCCGTGGGGTCTGTCGGGTCCGGGTCGGCCGGGTCGGTCGGTTCCGGCGTGCTGCCGGAGCCGCGGATGCCGGTGACCTCGCCGTTCCCGCCGTCGAAGACGATGTCGGAGCAGGAGAAGAAGTTCTCCTGGCTGTCGGATCGCACCCACTGGACGAAGAGCACCGCGTCACCGGAGCGGCCCGAGGGCAGTGCCAGGTCCCAGTAGTAGTGGCCGCCGTTGGTGCCCGGCGAACCCTGCTGCGGCGGGTTGGTGACCGTCTGGATCAGTTCCAGGTCGTCCCAGCCCAGCTCGGACGTGGGCGACCAGCCGGGCTCGGTCAGATAGACCCGGAAGTCACCCGGGTGCGCGGCCCAGTTGCTGTACTGGACCTTCATCGTCGACCCGGACGTCAGATGCGTCTTCGGCCAGTCGGCGCGGGGGGTGTTGTAGGCGGAGAAGTTGTACGGGGACCGGTCGCCGGCGCTGCACAGGGTACCGTCCGGTACGTAGCCGGCGCCCCGGCCGCCCGCGTTGGAGTCGAGCACCGCGAACCAGTTGTACAGCGCGTTGGCCCCGCTCTGGTCCAGCGCGTCCTGACAGGCCGGGTTGGCCGGGTCCAGGGCGCCGGTGCCGGTGATGGCGTCCAGTTGACACAGGTACGTGCGCGAACCGGGCGTCATCGCCACTCCGTGGGCCTCCGCCCGGCCCTGCCAGAGGGCGGTGAGCCCGAGCGCGCCGAGCAGGGTGGCCAGTACCGCCGCGAGGGAGAGGAGTCTGCTGCGTCGAGCCATGGAATCTCCTGTTCCGGGATGATCGTGGGGGTGGGTGGGTGACAGGGATGACAGGCGTGTCAAGGGTGTGAGGTGTGACAGGTGTGACAGGTGTGACAGGTGTGACAGATGGGGCAGGGGTCAGTCGCTGGTGCAGGGTGTGCCGTTGAGGCGGAAGTCGTCGGGCGCCGTGAACGTGCCGCTGTAGGTGCCCTGGAAGCCGAAGGTCTGGTTGCCGCCCGGCGCTATCCGCCCGTTGTGCCCGAGCGCGCTCGCGGTGACGGCACCCGTGCCCGGGGCGACCGTGGCGTTCCACGCCTGGGTGATCCGTTGCCCGGAGGGGAGGGTGAAGGCGAGCCGCCAGTCGTCCACGGCGGCCGTGCCCGCGTTGCCGACGGTGACGTTCGCGGTGTAGCCGCCCTGCCAGACGTTCGTGGCGTAGCGCACCTCGCAGGCGGCGGGCGTGCCGGGCTCCTCGGGCTCCTGCGGTTCCTCGCCGCCGGTCTCGACGGCGGCGGAGAAGGAGTCGACCGAGAGCCCCGCCCCGTTCTGCCAGGGCTCGAACCCGGCCTGCACGCTCGTCAGGTACCAGTCGTCGCCGGCCAGCCCGCGCGAGACGGCCTGACGGACGAAGTCCAGCACGTCGAAGCTCCAACTCGTGATGGCCGCCGGGGCGACGAACGACAGCACGTCGTTCGCTCCGTTGCCGCCCGACCACACCTCCCAGGTCCGCCCGGCCACGGTGGCCGTGCCGACCTGCGAGCCGATCGGCTGGATCGGACCGACCCGGTTGAACCAGATCATGATCTCGGTCCGGTTCACCCCGTCGGTCCGCGGCGCCGGGTCCAGCCAGATGTCGTACGAGGCGTTGTACACGGCGTCGCCCACATAGCCGTACGAGACGCTGCTGGGTACGGCCGATATGTCGGAGACCCGGGCGGGCAGGGCGGTGCCCGGCGAACACGTGGTGTAGTGGCAGCCGTCGAAGACCGACGGGTACGACTTCGGGGCGCCGTTGGTCGGCACCGATCCGTCGGCCCTGCTGAGCCGGAAACCCGAGTCGGTCACGGTGACGCACTGCTCGGCGGCGGTGCCCCAGCGGTTGTTCTGGACGACGTACCGGCCCTGGATCGTGGCCGTCGCGTACTGGTCGCAGAGCGTGGTGTCGGCGGCTCTGGCGGGCGCCGCCGTCGTCATGAGCGACGCGAGGAGGACGAGCGCCGCGAACAGCGCTCCTAAGAGACCGCGCGGGGCGGAGGCATGGGGGGAGGGCGGGCGCATGCGGGGGCCTCTCTGGGAGGGGGCGGGGGCGTGAGGGGGCGGGGGCGCGCCCGGATCTCCATGAGTGGGAGCGCTCCCATAAGTCGGCTCGAACGGGGACTGTAAGAGCGGCCCATGTCCCTGACAAGACTCCGCGCAACAGACCGGGCGGGTAATTTCCGGGCCGCCGCACGCCGAGCGGCGGCCCGGGCCGGTCAGGCGAGGTTGACCAGTGCGAGGTAACGGGTCCAGTCCCACAGCGGGCCCGGGTCCGTGTGGTCGCTGCCCGGCACCTCGTGGTGCCCGATGATGTGCGCCCGGTCTCTGGGGATGCCGTACGTCGAGCAGATCGCCGCCGTCAGCGCCGCCGACTGCTCGTACAGGGCGTCGGTGAAGTACTCCGGGCGGTCGACCCACCCTTCGTGCTCGATGCCGACACTCCGTGTGTTGTAGTCCCAGTTGCCCGCGTGCCAGGCGATGTCGGCCTCGCGCACGCACTGCGCGAGATGCCCGTCGGCGGAGCGCACGACGTAGTGCGCGGAGACCTTCCGCTGAGGGTTCTGGAAGATGGCCAGTGTGTCGGCGTAGGTCTCCTGGGTGACGTGGATGACCACGCGGTCGAGGGAATGGGAGCCGGGCCGGCTCGCCTTGGTGTAGTTCGAACCGCTCGCCGGCTGCCACTCGGCGCCCGGACGGTCGACCGATTCGGCCCCCCTGCCGGCGGGCGTCCGGGTGCCGGTGCGGGGCCGGTCGGTGGTGCGGGGCCGGGCGTCCGCCTGGACGGACGACAGCAGCGTGTACGGAGCCGCGGCGAGGGCGGCGCCGCCCGCGAGGAGTCGTCGTCTGCTCGGTAGCGGTCGTGCTCGTTCCATGGGAAGTCGCCTTTCACGCGTGGGGAGGGCGGGGCGGACCGTCCGCCCAGCGTGGCGTCCGGACCGGCGCGCGCACGGTCGCGACCCGGTCACCCGTCCGTATGCGGACCGGTCCGACGGCCGTGGCCACCCGCCGGAAGCGGCTGCGGTCCGCGTGAATCACGTTACGGCGAAGGCGGGTTGGGCGTGAGCGTGCGGCGTGACTCGGTGGACGGGCAGGCCGTTGTGGAGAACTTCGCCACCCGTTCGAGTGAGGGCCAGGAGTGTGGGGTGGACCGCGGGAGGTGCCGGCCGGGCGGGCAGGCGCTCAGGTCTTCGCCTCAGCCTCAGCCTCAGCCTCAGCCTCCGGCTTTTCCGTTGCCGTTGCCGTTGCCTTGGGCCTCGGCCGCTGCCGCCGGGTCGTCCAGCACCTGCCGAACCACCGAATGCGCGGCGCCCAGCAGCGGGCCCTGCGAGCCCAGGCCGGACACGGACACGGGGCAGGCGGGGCCCGCCGTCCGGCGGGCCAGTTCGTCGCGGAGGGACGGCAGCAGCCAGGGCGCGAGCTGGGCCAGAGCGCCGCCCAGCACCACCCTCTCGGGGTCGAGCAGGTTGACCGCACCGGTCAGAGCGATGCCGAGGGCCGTGCCGGCGTCGGCCAGGGCACGTCGTACGTCCTCGTCGTCCTCGGCCGCGCGTCGCGCGAGCACGCCGACCCGGTCCTCGCCCGGCTCCAGACCGGCCGCGCGCAGGACGGCCTCCTCACCGGCGTACTGCTCCAGGCAACCGCGTCCGCCACAGGCGCACTCAGGACCGTCGGGGCGCACGGGTATGTGGCCCAGTTCGCCCGCGAAGCCACGGGTGCCGCGCAGCAGCCGCCCGTCCATCATCACGGCCGCGCCGATGCCGATCTCGGCCGACACGTGCAGGAAGTCGCGCGGCGTGCCGGCACCGAGCCAGAGTTCGGCGAGCGCACCGAAGTTGGCCTCGTTGTCCACGGTCAGCGGCATGTCCACCGCCAGCAGTTCGCCGAGATCCGCGTCGTGCCAGTCGAGGTTCGGCGCGCGCACGACCGTCCGGGCGTCCCGTGCCACCAGGCCCGGCACCGCCACGGCCAGCCCGGCGGGCCACAGCCCCTGTTCCCGCGCCGCCCCGGTGAGCTGCCGGACCAGGTCGCCGAGCCGGTCGACGACGGCACGCGCGGGGCGCCCGCGATGGGAGCCGTGCCGTACGGCGCGTGCCCGGACCCGCCCGCGCAGGTCGACCGCGCAGACCGCGAGGTGGTCGACCCCGACCTCCGCACCGATTCCGGCCGGACCGTTCGCGCTGACCGCGAGCGCCGAACCGGGCCGGCCCACGCGGCCCGGCCGCTCCGGGCCCAGTTCCTCCAGCAGGCCCGCCCGGACCAGTTCGTCCACCAGAGTCGACACGGCCGCACGCGTGAGGCCGATCCGGGAGGCGACGGCGGCCCGGGACAGGGGTCCCTCGGCGCTGACGGTGTGCATCACCCGGGCGAGGTTGCGGCGGCGCATCCCCTGCTGGGTGTCCGGCAGCCCGCGCCCGGGACCGTCGGGGTGCGCTGTGTGCGGCGGAGCGGTCATGCCCCCTCGGTCCTTGGTCGGTGCGCCGGCCGGTGCCGGCCGGCGCTGGTGGCCGCTCGCGCGGTGGTGTCGCAGGCGGCGCCGGCCGGCGGTTCGTCAGCGGTCGGCGGGGTCCCTGTCCAGCAGGGGAGCCGCATCGGAGAGTACCCCGGAGATCCTGGACAGGGCCGCCTCGTCCCGTTCCACCGCGTCCAGCACCGGACCCGCGGCTGTGTTCCAGCGCCGGGCGACCGCCGCCGGGTCCTCGCCGGTCAGCAGTCCGGCCGCCTGTGCCGCGGCGCCGAGCGCGACCAGCTCCCGGGCCTCGGGGATCTGCACCGGCCGGCCCGACAGCCGCCGTACGGTCTGCTGCCAGGCCGCGCCCCGGGCACCGCCGCCGATCAGCAGCAGCGGAGCGGAGGTGTCCGCCTCCGAGTCGAGGACCAGGTCCAGTGCGCCCAGCAACGCGTGCACGGCGCCGTCGTAGGCGGCCTGCAGCACCTGCCCGGCGGTCGTGTCGTGCCGCAGCCCGTGCAGCAGGCCGGAGGAGCGGGGCAGGTTCGGGGTGCGCTCGCCGTCCAGGTAGGGCAGCAGCGTGACGTCCGTGCCGGGCTCGACGGCCTCCCGGTCCAGGCCGAGCAGCGTGGCGACGCGGTCGACGGCGAGCGTGCAGTTCAGGGTGCAGGCCAGCGGCAGCCAGTCGCCGCGCGCGTCGGCGAAACCGGCCACGGTCCCCGTCGGGTCGGCGGCCCGGTGCCGCGACACGGCGTACACCGTGCCCGAGGTCCCGAGGCTCATCACCGGCACACCGGGGCGGATGCCCAGGCCCAGCGCGGCGGCGGCGTTGTCACCGGTGCCGGGGGCCACCAGGGTGCCCTTGGCGAACGGCAGGCCGTGGCTGTCGCGGACGGTGCCGGCCATCTCCCCGGGCCGCACGATCCGGGGCAGCAGGGCCGGATCGAGCCCCACGCGTGCGAGCGTCTCCGCGTCGTACGCCTCCGTCCCGGACGCCCACCAGCCGGTCCCCGAGGCGTCACCGCGGTCGGTCGTCCCCTCGCCCGTGAGGCGTTCGGTGAGGTAGTCGTGGGGGAGGCGGACGGCACGCGTGGCGCGCACCGCCTCCGGCTCGTGCTCGGCGAGCCAGGCCCACTTGGTGACCGTGAACGAGGCGCTGGGCACGCTGCCCGTGCGCTCCGCCCACGCCTTCGGCCCGCCCAGCTCCTCGACCAGGCGTCGCGCCTGCGGCGCCGAACGCACATCGTTCCAGAGCAGGGCCGGACGTACGGGATCACCCTGGGCGTCCAGCGTCACCAGTCCGTGCTGCTGCCCTCCGATCGACACCGCGGCCGCCTCGCGGGCCGGTTCGCCGCACTGGTCCAGGGCGGCGCCCAGGGCGTCCCACCACTGGCGCGGATCACTCTCGCGGCCCTCGCCCGACGAGACGGTGTGCGGAGCCTGGCCACTGGCGACGATGCGGCCAGTGCTCGCGTCGACGACCAGCGCCTTGGTGGACTGGGTGGACGTGTCCACGCCGACGACGAGCGGACCCTCGGCTGCTGACATCGGGCTTCTCCCTCTTCCGTGGCCCGCCTACGGCGGTCCCGCACGGCTCTGAACTGGGGTTTTTCCACGGCCGGCCCGGGTCGGAACGGCCCGGACACGCCATCGGGGACACCTTGTCCCTTCCCATGAGTGCCTCCGCATACTAATTTGTAAAGTGGCATGACGAAATAGCTTCGACCAGGCGAGGAGCCGCAGCATGAGCTACCAGCCCACTCCCGAGGACAGGTTCACGTTCGGTCTGTGGACC
>NZ_BAABIG010000017.1:0-251970 GCF_039542605.1 Streptomyces ziwulingensis | reverse complement strand
GGCTACGAACTCTGCGAGAACGCCCCGCTGCGCGAGGGCGGCGAGGAGTACCTCGACTCCGAGAAGTACCAGCTCACACCACGCGACTGGGAGGCCGCCGCCCGCGAGGGCCGCACCCTCGCCCCGCTCCTGACCCGCCTCAACACCGTCCGGCGCGCCCACCCCGCCCTGCGCCAACTGCGTGATCTGCGCTTCCACCCGACCGACAGCGACGCGCTGCTCGCGTACAGCAAGCGCGCGGGCGACGACGTCGTGCTGGTGGTCGTCAACCTCGATCCGCACCGCACCCAGGAGGGCAGGATCTCGCTGGACCTGGAGCACCTCGGCCTCGGCCGGCACGACACCGTGCCGGTGCACGACGAACTCGGCGGCGAGACCTACCACTGGGGCGCGACGAACTACGTGCGGCTGGAGCCCGGCCGGGCCCCCGCGCACGTCTTCCACGTCCGGCTCCCGTCCGCCTCGGTGCCGAACGGAGGACCGACCGCCTCATGACCGTCAACGAGCCCGTGCCGGACACCTTCGAGGACACGCCCGCCAAGGACCGCGATCCGGACTGGTTCAAGAGGGCGGTGTTCTACGAGGTCCTCGTCCGCTCCTTCCAGGACAGCAACGGCGACGGCGTCGGCGACCTCAAGGGCCTCACCTCGCGGCTGGACTATCTGCAGTGGCTGGGCGTGGACTGCCTGTGGCTGCCGCCGTTCTTCAAGTCACCGCTGCGGGACGGCGGGTACGACGTCTCGGACTACACCGCCGTGCTGCCCGAGTTCGGCGACCTGGCCGACTTCGTGGAGTTCGTGGACGCCGCCCACCAGCGCGGCATGCGCGTGATCATCGACTTCGTGATGAACCACACCAGCGACCAGCACCCGTGGTTCCAGGAGTCGCGGAAGAACCCCGAGGGCCCCTACGGCGACTACTACGTCTGGGCCGACGACGACAAGCGGTACCAGGACGCCCGGATCATCTTCGTGGACACCGAGGCGTCGAACTGGACGTACGACCCGGTGCGCAAGCAGTACTTCTGGCACCGCTTCTTCTCCCACCAGCCGGACCTCAACTACGAGAACCCGGCCGTGCGGGAGGAGATCCTGGCGGCGCTGAAATTCTGGCTGGACCTCGGCATCGACGGCTACCGGCTGGACGCCGTGCCCTATCTGTACGCCGAGGAGGGCACCAACTGCGAGAACCTGCCCGCCGCCCACGACTTCCTGAAGCGGGTCCGCGACGAGATCGACGCGCAGTACCCGGACACCGTGCTGCTGGCCGAGGCCAACCAGTGGCCCGAGGACGTCGTGGACTACTTCGGCGACTACGCCTCCGGCGGCGACGAGTGCCACATGGCGTTCCACTTCCCGGTCATGCCCCGCATCTTCATGGCGGTGCGCCGGGAATCGCGCTACCCCGTCTCGGAGATCCTCGCCAAGACCCCGGCGATCCCCTCGGGCTGCCAGTGGGGCATCTTCCTGCGCAACCACGACGAGCTGACCCTGGAGATGGTCACCGACGAAGAGCGCGACTACATGTGGGCCGAGTACGCGAAGGACCCCCGGATGCGGGCCAACATCGGCATCCGCCGCCGCCTCGCCCCGCTGCTCGACAACGACCGGCACACCATCGAGCTGTTCTCCGCGCTGCTGCTGTCCCTGCCCGGCTCGCCGATCCTGTACTACGGCGACGAGATCGGCATGGGCGACAACATCTGGCTCGGCGACCGCGACGCGGTGCGCACGCCCATGCAGTGGACCCCGGACCGCAACGCCGGGTTCTCCACCTGCGACCCGGGCCGCCTCTCCCTGCCCACCGTGATGGACCCGGTCCACGGCTACCAGGTCACCAACGTCGAGGCGTCCATGGCCTCGCCGTCCTCGCTGCTGCACTGGACCCGGCGGATGATCGAGATCCGCAAGCAGAACCCGGCCTTCGGGCTCGGCTCCTACCGGGAGCTGCCCTCGTCCAACCCGGCGGTGCTGGCGTTCCTGCGCGAAGTCCCCCCGGACGGGGACAAGGAGGACGACGTGGTGCTGTGCGTGAGCAACTTCGCGCGCTTCGCCCAGCCGACCGAACTCGACCTGCGGGAGTTCGCCGGCCGCCATCCGGTCGAACTGTTCGGCGGAGTCCGCTTCCCCGCCATCGGCGAACTGCCGTACCTGCTCACCCTCGGGGGCCACGGCTTCTACTGGTTCCGGCTCACCCGAGTCGCATCCCGCATCGGCCGCCGAGTGTGAGAGCGGGCCGAGGAAAGGACGCGTCACCATGCCGAAGACCGCACCCCCGTGCTCCAGACGCACATCCCTCGCCGAGCACATGGCGTCGCTCGGCCCGCTGCTGCGTGAGTGGCTGCCCCGGCAGCGCTGGTTCGCGGGCAAGGACCGCCCGGTGGCGGACCTCGGCCTGCTGTCGATGACGGAGCTGTTCCCGGGCTGTCTGCACCTGCTGGTCCACGCGGGTCACGGCACGGTGCCCGCCCCCGGCGGCGCGCCGCCGGCCGGCGACTGCTACCAGTTGCTGCTCGGCGTGCGCGCACAGCCCTCGCCGCGCCTGGGCCGGGCACTCATCGGGCAGGTGAGCGAGGGCTCGCTGGCCGGGATGACGGTGTACGACGCGTTGCACGACCCGCGGCTGGCCCAGTTGCTCCTGGAGCGGCTGCGCCGCCCCGGCGGGGCGGGTCCGCTGCGCTTCGAGGCGGACCCGTCCCGGCCGGTGCCCGCCCGCCTGGTGCCCCGGCTGCTCGACGCCGAGCAGTCCAACTCCTCACTGGTCTACGGCGACGAGTTCATCCTCAAGGTGTTCCGGCGCGTCCAGCCCGGCGTCAACCCGGACCTGGAGGTGCCGGGGGCGCTGGCCCGGCAGGGCTGCGGCCGGGTGCCCGCGCCGGTGGCCTGGTTCCGCACCTCGCACCCGTTCGAGGCGACGCTCGGCGTCCTCCAGCCGTTCCTGCACGACGCCTGCGACGGCTGGACCCTCGCGCTGGACGCGCTGGCCGCCGGCGACGACTTCACCGCGCAGGCCCGCGAGCTGGGCCGGGCCACGGCCGACGTGCACCTCGCGCTGGCCGCGGCCTTCCCCGCCGGTACGGCCGCGGAGAACGGCCGGACGGCGACGGCGATGACCGAGCGGCTGACCGCCGCCGCACACAGCGTGCCGGCACTCCAGCCCCACGTGGCACGGCTGCGGGGCGCCTTCGCCGCGCTGACCACCTGCGACGCCGGGCCCCCCGCCCAGCGCATCCACGGCGACCTGCACCTGGGCCAGGTGCTGCGGGCCGGGCGGAACTGGTTCGTCATCGACTTCGAGGGCGAGCCGTCCCGGCCGCTCAGCGAGCGCCGCAGCGCCCACTCCCCGGTGCGGGACATCGCGGGCATGCTGCGCTCCTTCGACTACGCCGCCCGCCAGCGCCGCCCGTGGCGTCCGGAGTGGGCGCGTCGCTGCCGGGAGGCGTACTGCGCGGGTTACGCCGCCAGGGCCGGCTGGGACCCGCGCAAGAAGCACGGCCTGCTGCGTGCCTACGAGACGGACCGGGCCGTGTACGAGGTGCTGTACGAGGCGCGGCACCGTCCCGACTGGCTTCCCGTACCCATGGCGGCGATCGAACGACTCGCCGTGAGAGGAGACTGACATGGCCCTGCGCGACACCTCGCTCCCCGAGCCGTCCGGCCCCGCCACGCCCGGTGCCGGTCCGGTGGGCGCCGCGCCGCCCCTGGCCGCGACCGACCGGGGGCGCCTGCTGGCCGGCGCCCACCACGACCCGCACGCTCTGCTCGGCGCCCATCCGGTCGCCGGCGGTGTCGCCTTCCGGGCGCTGCGCCCCTTCGCCCGCGCCGTGAGCGTGGTCGCGGGCGGCGAGCGGCACCCCCTCGCCCCGGAGGGGGACGGCCTCTTCTCGGCCGTACTGCCGTTTTCCCAGATCCCGGTGTACACGCTGCTGGTGGAGTACGAGGAGGGGGCGTGGGAGACGCCCGACCCGTACCGGTTCCCGCCCGCCCTGGGGGAACTGGACCTGCATCTGATCGGCGAGGGCCGGCACGAGCAGTTGTGGCGGGCGCTCGGCGCCTGGCCGATGGTCCACGAGGGTGTGGCGGGCACCCGCTTCACGGTGTGGGCGCCCAACGCGCAGGGGGTGCGGGTCGCCGGTGACTTCACGCACTGGGACGGCACGGCGTTCCCGATGCGCTCACTGGGCTCGACCGGCGTGTGGGAGCTGTTCCTGCCCGGGATCGGCGAGGGCGCGACGTACAAGTTCGAGATCCACTCCCGGTACGGCCACCGGGCCCTCAAGGCGGACCCGATGGCCCGGCGCGCCGAGGAGCCGCCGAACACCGCGTCGGTGGTGACGGCCTCGCACTTCGAGTGGAGCGACGCCGAGTGGCTGCGCGGACGCGCGGCGACGCCCCCGCACGAGGCGCCGTTCTCCGTCTACGAGGTGCACCTGCCGTCCTGGCGCCCCGGCCTGTCCTACCGCGACCTGGCCGCGGAACTACCCGCCTACGTCGCCGATCTCGGCTTCACCCACGTCGAGCTGATGCCGGTCGCCGAGCATCCCTACGGCCCGTCCTGGGGCTACCAGGTCACCGGCTTCTACGCGCCGACCGCCCGCCTGGGCCCGCCGGACGACTTCAGGTACCTGGTCGACGCCCTGCACCGGGCCGGGATCGGCGTGATCATGGACTGGGTGCCGGCGCACTTCCCGAAGGACGACTGGGCGCTGGCCCGCTTCGACGGGGACCCGCTGTACGAGCCCGGGGACGCCCGGCGCGCGGAGCACCCGGACTGGGGCACGTACACCTTCGACTACGCCCGCACCGAGGTGCGCAACTTCCTCGTCGCGAACGCCGTGTACTGGTGCGAGGAGTTCCACATCGACGGCCTGCGGGTCGACGCGGTCGCCTCCATGCTCTATCTGGACTACTCGCGCGACAGCGGCCAGTGGGAGCCCAACGCCCACGGCGGCCGGGAGGACCTGGCGGCGATGGCGTTCCTCCAGGAGATGAACGCGACCGTCTACCGGCGCTGCCCCGGCGTGGTGACCATCGCCGAGGAGTCGACCGCGTGGGGCGGGGTGACCCGGCCCACCGACACCGGCGGCCTCGGCTTCGGCTTCAAGTGGAACATGGGCTGGATGCACGACTCGCTGGAGTACGTCGCCCACGAGCCGGTGCACCGCAAGTACCACCACCACGAGATGACGTTCTCGATGGTGTACGCGTACAGCGAGAACTTCGTGCTGCCGATCAGCCACGACGAGGTGGTGCACGGCAAGCGGTCACTGGTGTCGAAGATGCCCGGCGACTGGTGGCAGCGGCGCGCCGGCCTCCGCGCCTATCTGGCCTACATGTGGGCCCACCCGGGCAAACAGCTCCTCTTCATGGGGCAGGAGTTCGCACAGGGCGCGGAGTGGTCGCAGGAGCAGGGCCCGGAGTGGTGGCTGCTGGACGAGGGCTACCACTCGGCCGGTGACCACCGGGGCGTGCGGGACCTGGTCCGTGACCTCAACACGCGCTACCGCGACACCCCGGCCCTGTGGCAGCGGGACACCGATCCGGCCGGTTTCCGGTGGGTCTCGGTGGACGCGGCCGAGGACAACGTCTTCGCCTTCCTGCGCCACGACGCCGAGGGCACGCCGCTGCTCGCGGTGTCGAACTTCTCCCCCGTCGTCCGGCACGGGCACCGGCTCGGCGTCGGTGCCGGGGCCGGTGCCTGGCGGGAGATCCTCAACACGGACGCCGCGCGGTACGGCGGCGGCGGGGTCGGCAACCCGGAACCGGCCGAGGTGACGGACGGGACCGTCACGCTCACGCTGCCCCCGCTGGCCACGCTGTGGCTGACGCCGAACGCCCGGTGAGACCCGGTGGCGCGACCAGGTGTCCGACCGCCCCCGAAGGGGCAGGCGGGTCCCACGACCCGAGAAACCTCGTCGTCGCCGCAGCATGGTCCACAGAAAGGGGCGGCATCAATTGCGCACCGTCGGAGTGGAGGAAGAACTCCTCCTGGTCGATCCCGAGTCCGGCGAGCCGCGGGCGCTGTCCGCCGCCGTCCTGGCCCGCGCCGAACAGAACGACGCCGGACAGGACGTCTTCGAGAAGGAACTCCACGAGCAGATGCTGGAGTTCGCCACGCATCCGCAGGCGGACATGGCGGAGCTGCACGAGGAGATCGTGCGGTGCCGCAAGGAGGCCGCCGGGCACGCTGGCGGGATCGGCTGCGCCGTCGCCGCGCTGGCCACCTCGCCGCTCCCGGTCAGTCCCGCCGTCAGCATGAACGACCGCTACCGGTGGATGGCGGAACAGTACGGCGTCGTCGTCCACGAGCAGCTCGTCTGCGGCTGCCATGTACACGTCTCCGTGGAGTCCGACGAGGAGGGCGTCGCGGTCATCGACCGGGTGCGGCCCTGGCTGTCGGTGCTCACCGCGCTGAGCGCGAACTCCCCGTTCTGGCAGGGCAGGGACTCGGCGTACGGCAGCTACCGCAGCCGGGTCTGGCAGCGCTGGCCGTCGGCCGGGCCCACCGAGCTGTTCGGTTCGGCGCAGACCTACCACCAGCGGGTCGCGGACATGGTCGCCACCGGCACCATCCTCGACGAGGGGATGATCTACTTCGACGTCCGGCTCTCCCAGCGGTACCCGACGGTGGAGTTCCGGGTCGCGGACGTCTGCCTGGACTCCGGCACGGCGGTGCTCATCGCCACGCTGGCCCGCGCCCTGGTGGACACCGCCGCCAAGGAGTGGCGGGAGGAGAGGGCTCCGGCCGGACACAGTGTGAGCCTGCTGCGCCTGGCCGCCTGGCGGGCCGCCCGGGCCGGGCTGACCGAGGAGCTGCTGCACCCCGTGACCATGCGCCCCGCGCCGGCCGAGACGGTCGTACGGGACCTGCTGGAGCACGTCGGCGCGGCGCTGGAGGCCAACGGCGACCTCGACCGGGCCCGGGAAACCGTCGCGGAGCTGCTGGAGCACGGCAACGGCGCCCGGGTGCAGCGTGAACTGCTGGAGCGCACCGGCAGCCTGCGCGACGTCGTCACCGAGTGCGTACGACGCACCCAGGGGACGTGAGAGACGACGCGGCACCGGTCTCCTTCCGAGGCCGGTGGCGGGTCGCGGAATCAGTGGGATCAGTCGGGCCAGCGGGATCGGCGGGTCAGAAGATCAGGGCCAGGGCGTAGGCGAGGAAACCGGCCGCGACGAGCAGCACGAGGCCGAGGATCGCGGTCAGCGGGCCCTTGCCCCAGCCCTTGGTGGGGTTGTGCGTCTCCAGGGGCCCGGCCCCGGGCATGCTGCTCTCCGCGGGCGGGGTCTCACCGGGCGGTACACCGCCTCCTGGTTCCAGTCCGGTGGTGCGTTCGGGCTCGGGGTCGGGATTCGTGTAGCTCATGCCCACCGGGTCCCCCTTTCGCGGCGACCTGCTCAGCGCCGGGCCACTTCTCCCGTCACAGCCCACGCACGGCCCCGTCTCGGCTAGATTCGAACACCGCCGACCACGGCGCCGACCACGGTCTCGCCGGCTGCCGTCACAGCCCGTACACGTCAGGAGCAGCGCATGGCGCGCGACCTCGCTCTCGCTCCCCAGGCCGCCCCCGCCCTGACCGGCTCACTCGCCGACAGCCTCTTCGAGACGGCGGCCCGCGCCCCCGCGCTGCCGCTGCTCGCCCGGCGCGTCGCGGCGGCGGGGGCGGGTGCCGACTGGCGGGAGGTGACGGCCGGCGAGGTCCGCGACGAGGTGGTCGGCCTGGCCCGGGGGCTGATCGCGTCCGGCATCCGGCCGGGTGAGCGCGTGGCGGTCCTGGCCCGCACCCGCGACGAGTGGACGGTGTTCTGCTACGCGCTGTGGACGGTGGGCGCCGAGGTGGTGCCGGTCTACCCGGCCTCCTCGCGGGACCAGGTGGAGTGGATCCTGCGGGACGCGGGCTGCGTGGCCGTGATGGTCGAGGACGAGCAGAGCGTGATGACCGTCGGCTCGGTGTGCGCCTCCCTGCCGGCGCTGCGCCACGTCTGGCAACTGGACGCCGGGGCGCTCGCGGAGCTGGCCGCCCACGGCGCGTCCGTGCCGGTGACCACGGTCGACTCGATGCGCCGCATCGTGCTGCCGGACGCCACCGCGGTCGTCGCCTACACCTCCGGCACCTCCGGCCGCGCCCTGGGCTGCGCCCTGAGCCACCGCGGTCTGGCCTCGTCCTGCGACACCCTGCTCGCCGGCTGGGGCCACACGGCGGCGCCCCCGGGGGAACAGGGCGCCGTGCTGGCCTTCCTGCCCTTCTCCCACGTGTACGGACTGATGATCCAGGGGCTGTGCGTGCGCGGGGGTGTGCTGATGGGCCACGAGCCGGAGATGAGCGCGGCGGCGCTGACCTCGGCGCTGCGGTCGTTCCGCCCCACCTACCTGTACGCCGTCCCGTCGGTGCTGGAGAAGATCTACAAGAACTTCCTGCGCGCCGCGCAGCAGGCCGGGCGGGGCGCCCTGTTCGAGCGGGCCGCCGGGACGGCCCGGGACTTCGCGGCGGCGACGGAGCGCCGACGGCTGGGCCTCGGACCGGGGCCCGGCCTCGACCTGCGGCTGCAGCACGCGGTGTACGAGCGGGCGGTGTACCGCGGGCTGCGTGCGGCGCTGGGCGGCCGGGTGCGCCGGGCGGCGTGCGGCGGCTCGCCGCTCAGCCGCGAGCTGTGCCTGTTCTACGAGGGCATCGGCATCCACCTGCACGACGGCTACGGGCTCACGGAGACCGGCGGCGCGGTGACCATGCAGCCGCTGGGCCGGGAGAAGTCCGGCACCGTGGGCAAGGCACTGCCCGGCACCGAGATCCGGGTGGCCACGGACGGCGAGATCCTGGTCCGCGGCCCGTCGGTCTTCCAGGGCTACGTGGGCGACGGCTCGGCCGGCCGGGCCGCGCTGCGCAACGGCTGGCTGGCCACCGGCGACCTGGGGCACCTGGACGACGAGGGGTACCTGTCGATCACCGGCCGCAAGAAGGACGTGATCATCACGAGCGGCGGCAAGAGCGTGGCGCCGGCCGCCCTGGAGCAGCGGCTGCGCATGCACCCCCTGGTCCACCAGGCGGTCGTGGTGGGCGACAACCGGCCCTGCGTCGGCGCGCTGCTCACCCTGGACCCGGAGTTCCTGACGCACTGGCGGGCGGCCCTGGCGCTGCAGAGCGACGCTCCCGCGCGGGAGGCCCGCGAGGAGAACGCCCTGCGCGAGGAGATCGCGCGCGCCGTGGCCGCCGCCAACAGTGCCGTCTCGCGTTCGGAGTCGATCCGGGTCTTCCGTGTCCTGCCCACGCCGTTCGATGTGGCGGGGGGCCTGCTGACGCCCTCGCTGAAGCTGCGCCGGGACGAGATCGTGCGGACCTTCGCCTTCGAGATCGACGCGATGTACGAGGCGCGTCCGCGCAGCCGCCCCCGGTCCGCGCCGCGGGAACCGGCGCTGCCGGACGACTCGGACGACGTCTTCCTCAGGTGAGCCGAGGCGGGCGGGACGGACGTCAGCCGCCGACGTACCAGGAGAATCCGCCGTTGGCCGCGGTGACCGCGAGCAGCACCCCGAAGATCACGAGGTCGAGGATGCCGAGCACCACACCGGCCTTCGCCATTCCCGCCCCGCCCTTTGCCGGGGCCTGCCGCATTCCGACGGCGCCCAGCACGATCGCGACGGGTCCGAGAATCACATTGAAGACGAACAGACCGATGATTCCGCAGACGAGGCTCGCGACGGCCAGGCCGTTGGTGCGCGAGCGCGGGGCGGCGGAAGAACTGCCGTAACTGGTCATCAGATTCTCCTGACGGTCGGGGAGTTCAAAGGTGGAGCACCACTGCGGCGAGGCGCTCCCGGTGTGTTGCGATTCCCGGATGCCCGCTCAATCCGGTAGGCATTCCGGTGAATTGGCGAAAGCGCCCCGCGAATAAGAGGAATTCCGCATTCCTCTACGGCGGCACCCTCTCCACCCCGGTCCCGGACCCGGAATTACCTGCCGGTCACGCCCTGAGCACGCGCGGCGACCACCCCCTCACGCCGGGTGATCTTCCGCTGCCGCGGCATATGTGCGCGTAGGCTTCGCCGGCACGGGAACTAGACGACGAAGGGGGCGCACGCGAAAGGGAACGAGACAAGCCCTGCAGATGCCGGGGCCGGGAAGGCGAAATGGCAGCCGAGTCGCGTAGGGACAGGACACTGGCTTCCGAGGAGATCACGAACCGCACCGCGAGCTTCACCGGGGAGCTGCACAATGTGACGGGTGCGCGTCTGGTCGCGGAGGAATTCCTCTTCGATCTGGCCCGCGTCGCGCCACCGAGGGCACCCGAGCACTGGGACGACATACTCCTGGTGGTGACGGAGCTGGCGGCGAACGCGGTGCAGTACGCCCCGGGGCCCTTCGAGCTGCGTCTGCGGCGCACCTTCGACGGCGTGCACGTCGTACTGCACGACACCAACACCACCCCGCCGGCGCCGCGCCCCTTCCATCCGAGCAACGGTGGCGGCGGTATCGGCTGGCACCTCATCCACACGCTGTGCGACCAGGTCAGCGTCGTGCCCGAGGCGCGGGGCAAGGACATCCACGTCTTCCTGCCCTGGTGACGCGCGGGCCGGCCCGGCACGCACCGACGCCGCGGCGCGCACCGGTCTCCCGGTGCGGGCCGCGGCGTCGGCGGTCAGGCTTCGGCGGTGTCCCGGGGCGGCAGGCCGTGGTAGTACTCGCCGACGGCCGTCAGATACTCCCGGTCCATGGTCTCACTGTCGGTCCGGAACCGGGGCGCGGCCTTGACCTCGGCCTCGGTGCAGGCCAGCGTGATCTTGCGGGCCTCCGGGTCGACGCTCTCGACCACCCCGACCGGCACCAGCACGCTGCGGCCGAAGACCCAGACGCCGGTGTCGACGACCAGGTGGCGCAGGCCGTAGTGGTCGGCCTCCCGGTCCACCTGGCCGATGGTCCCGTCGCTCGCGACGACGGTGCAGCCCGTCAGGTCCTCCCCCTCGACGCGGCCACTGCCCGGTGCGTACGACCAGATTCTCTCCATCGGCACGCTGTCCCTTCCCTCCCTGATCCGTGACTACCGGTACTCCGGGCCGGCCACTGGAGTGCCCGCCCGGCTCCACTGCAGCAACTACCCTGCGCGGGCACCGCCATTCGGAGCGCGGCGCGGCCGGGTGTCCCGGGCCGCCGGGCGGTGTCCCCGGTTCCGGTGCGCGCCACGCCCACGGCGGCACGGGCACGGACATCGAAACACACTCCCCTACCCCCGTTCCGGCTGGACATGCCTCCCTTTCTCCGGAAGGTGCGAGGGGCTGTCGCCCGCGGCCCCGCCTTTTGTCGCAGGTGGCGCGCGTGCGTTAGCCTCTGGCGTATTTTTCTCCTCGTGCAGCTCCGCTGAACTGCGGAAACGCACGCGCGACAGGCCGGCCCGCCCGAGGGTCCGGCGGGGGTATCAAGGGTCCTCGTCCGAGGGCTCCTGGGGAGCGGAACGAGGGTGCGCATGACCAGTGAGAGCACCGGGGTCGTCGACGCGGTTCCGGGCGACCAGGAGCTGCGACGGCTCCTGGCCGGCCTGACCGCCGTACGCGACGGCGACTTCGGCACCCGACTGCCGGACGACGCCGACGGTCTGATGGGCGACATCGCCACGGTCTTCAACGGCATGGTGGACCAGTTGTCGGTCTTCACCTCCGAGGTCACCCGGGTGGCCCGGGAGGTGGGCACCGACGGGCGGCTCGGCGGCCAGGCGAAGGTACCCGGGGTCTCCGGTACCTGGGCCGACCTGACCGACTCGGTCAACGCCATGGCCGGCAACCTGACCACCCAGGTCCGCGACATCGCCCAGGTGGCCACCGCGGTCGCCCGGGGCGACCTGTCCCAGAAGATCGACGTGGACGCGCGCGGCGAGATCCTGGAGCTGAAGAACACCATCAACACGATGGTCGACCAGCTCTCCGCCTTCGCCGACGAGGTCACCCGCGTCGCCCGCGAGGTCGGCACCGAGGGCCGGCTCGGCGGCCAGGCGGACGTGCAGGGCGTGCGCGGCACCTGGCGCGACCTCACCGACTCGGTGAACTTCATGGCGGGCAACCTCACCAACCAGGTCCGCAACGTCGCCCAGGTCGCCACCGCCGTGGCCAAGGGCGACCTGTCGCAGAAGATCACCGTGGACGCGCGCGGCGAGATCCTGGAGCTGAAGAACACCATCAACACGATGGTCGACCAGCTCTCCGCCTTCGCCGACGAGGTCACCCGCGTCGCCCGCGAGGTCGGCACCGCCGGGAACCTGGGCGGACAGGCCCAGGTACGGGGGGTCTCCGGCACCTGGAAGGACCTCACCGACAACGTCAACGTGATGGCGTCCAACCTCACCCACCAGGTCCGCTCCATCGCCCAGGTGGCCACCGCGGTGGCCAAGGGCGACCTGTCGCAGCGGATCACGGTGGAGGCCAAGGGCGAGGTCGCGGCGCTGGCCCAGGGCATCAACACCATGGTCGACACGCTGTCGGCCTTCGCCGACGAGGTCACCCGCGTCGCCCGCGAGGTCGGCACCGAGGGCCGGCTCGGCGGCCAGGCGCACGTGCCGAACGTGGCCGGCACCTGGAAGGACCTCACCGACAACGTCAACTCGATGGCCAACAACCTCACCGGCCAGGTGCGCAACATCGCGCTGGTGACGACCGCCGTGGCCCGCGGTGACCTGTCGAAGAAGATCGACGTGGACGCCCGGGGCGAGATCCTGGAGCTGAAGACGACCATCAACACGATGGTCGACCAGCTCTCCGCCTTCGCCGACGAGGTCACCCGCGTCGCCCGCGAGGTCGGCACCGAGGGCCGGCTCGGCGGCCAGGCCGAGGTGGAGGGGGTCTCCGGGACCTGGAAGCGGCTGACGGAGAACGTCAACGAGCTGGCCGGGAACCTGACCCGGCAGGTGCGTGCCATCGCCGAGGTGACCAGCGCGGTCGCCGAGGGCGACCTGACCCGGTCGATCAACGTGGAGGCGTCCGGCGAGGTCGCCGAGTTGAAGGACAACATCAACGCGATGGTGGAGTCCCTGCGCGAGACCACGCGGGCCAACCAGCAGCAGGACTGGCTCAAGACCAACCTCGCCCGGATCTCCTCACTGATGCAGGGCCACCGGGACCTGCCCGTCGTCGCCGAGCTGATCATGGACGAGCTGGTGCCGCTGGTCTCGGCCCAGTACGGCGCCTTCTACCTGGCCGAGGACGGCCCGCACGGCCCGGAGCTGCGGCTCGTCGGTGCCTACGGCTACCCGGACGACGACGGCCGGCCCACCCGGATCCCGTTCGGCCGGACCCTGGTCGGGCAGGCGGCGCGCAGCCGCCGCACGATCATGGTGGCGGACCTGCCGCCGGACTACGTGACCATCTCCTCCGGCCTCGGCCAGGTGGTACCCAGCGCGCTCGTGCTGCTGCCCATCGTGGTGGAGGGACAGGTCCTCGGCGTCATCGAGCTGGCCTCGGTGGCCCCGTTCACCCAGATCCACCGGGACTTCCTGGCCCAGTTGATGGAGACCATCGGGGTCAACGTCAACACCATCGTGGCCAACGCCCGCACCGACGAGCTGCTCTCCGAGTCGCAGCGGCTGACCGCCGAGCTGCAGGCCCGCTCCACGGAACTCCAGGTCCAGCAGGACGAGCTGCAACGCTCCAACGCCGAGCTGGAGGAGAAGGCGTCGCTGCTGGCGACCCAGAACCGGGACATCGAGGCGAAGAACCTCCAGATCGAGCAGGCACGGCAGGAGCTGGAGGCCCGCGCCCAGCAGCTCTCGCTGGCCTCGAAGTACAAGTCGGAGTTCCTGGCGAACATGAGCCACGAACTGCGCACCCCGCTCAACAGCCTGCTCATCCTCGCCCAGTTGCTCGCCCAGAACCCCTCGCGCAACCTCACGCCCAAGCAGGTCGAGTACGCGGGCATCATCCACTCGGCCGGCTCGGACCTGCTCCAGCTCATCAACGACATCCTGGACCTGTCCAAGGTCGAGGCCGGAAAGATGGACGTGGCCCCCGAGCGGGTGACACTGCGCCAGCTCATCGAGTACGTCGAGGCCACCTTCCGGCCGATGACCACGCAGAAGAGCCTGGAGTTCACGGTCACCACCGCGCCCGGCGCGCCGGCCGACCTGCTGACCGACGACTCCCGGCTGCGGCAGGTGCTGCGCAACCTGCTCTCCAACGCGGTGAAGTTCACCGAGCGGGGCAGCGTGGAACTGCGGATCGAGCCGGCCTCCGACGGGGAGGTCCCGGCGGGCGTGATCCGCGGTGGCGCGGTGGTGGCGTTCCGGGTCCAGGACACCGGCATCGGCATCCCCGAGCAGCACCTGGAGACGATCTTCGGCGCCTTCCAGCAGGCGGACGGCACCACCAGCCGCAAGTACGGGGGCACCGGCCTCGGCCTGTCCATCACGCGGGAGATCGCCCAGTTGCTGGGCGGTGCCGTGAGCGTGGACAGCACCCCGAACCTGGGCAGCACGTTCACCCTGTTCCTGCCGGTGGCCCGGCCCGACTTCGAGGAACTGCTGGGCCGCGGCCGGCCCGCGGAGCACTCCTCGGCGCAGACGGCCGCCGACGCGCTCGACCGGCCGGCGCCGCTGCCGGAGCTGACCACCGGGCACCGCCGGCGCCCCCGCCGGCTGCTGGTCGTGGAGGAGCGGCCGCGCGGTCTGCTGACCCTCGTCGCGGAGAGCGTGGTCGCCGACCTCTCGCACGGCCGGGACGACGCGGGCGGGCGTCCCCCGCTGGACGTGGTCACCGCCGTGGGGGCGCAGGAGGCGGCCGGCGCGCTGGCGGCGGAGTCCTGCCACTGCGTCGTCCTGGAGCTGGGCATGCCCGACGGGGAGGCGTCCCGCTTCCTGCGGGCGCTGCGCGGCGACTCGGCGCTGGCGAGCGTGCCGGTGCTCGTGCACAGCGGTCACCGCGTCGACGTGGCCCTGGAGGAGAGCCTGCGCTCCGGCGCGGACAGCGGGGCGCTGGAGTTCCTCTCCAGTCTCGACGAACTGCGCGAGCGCATCGCCCTGCACCTGTCCGCCGAGGAACCCGGCGACGTGCTGTCCCTGGTCCGTCCCGAGGAACTCCAGCGGACGGCCACCTCGGCGCTGGGCGAGACGCACGCCGGGCGCACGGTCCTCGTCGTCGACGACGACGCCCGCAACCTGTTCGCGCTGAGCGGCATCCTGGAACTGCACGGTTTCCGGGTGCTGCACGCCGAGAACGGGCGCAAGGGCATCGACACCCTGCTGAACAACCCGGACATCGCCCTGGTGCTGATGGACGTGATGATGCCGGAGATGGACGGCTACGCGGCGACGGCCGAGATCCGCGCCATGCAGCGGTACGCCGAGCTGCCGATCATCGCCGTCACCGCGAAGGCGATGCCGGGCGACCGGGAGAAGTCCCTCGCCTCGGGCGCCAGCGACTACGTCACCAAGCCCGTCGACACCGGCGACCTCATGGCCTGCGTCCGGCGCTGGCTGCCCGCATGACATCACCGGCCCCCGTCCCGTACCCCTGCGGGCCGGGCGGCGCGCGCCGTCGTCCGCCGCGCGCCGCGGCGCCCACCAGCCGAGGAGCAGTCACCCCGTGAGCACTTCCGAAGAGGTTCAGCACCCGGCCGACGGCGAGTCCCGGCCGGACTCCGTCACGCCCCCCGCCGGGGGCGATCTCGTGGAGGTCTCCCGCCAGTCGCCGGTGGGCCGGCTGGCGGCCACCGTGGACCGGCTCAGCCGGGAGGTCAGCAAGGCCCAGGCGGAGGCCGAGGGCCGGGCCCTGATCGAACTCGCCAAGGGCATCCTGGTCGAGCGGCTGCGGTGCGGCCCGGCGCAGGCCGCCCGGCAACTCGCCGAGCTGGCCGGGCAGGCCCAGGTGACACTGCTGGAGTTCTCGGTCGACGTCATCAACCAGGCCGCCCGGGACCGGATGTCGGAGGTGACGGACGCCTTCCTCGCCGCCACCGCCGCCGCGGCCGACGACGCGGCGGCCGAGACCGCGGCGGCGGTGCGCCTGCGCGCGGCCGAGAGCGGCGCGCTCGCGGCCGACGACACCCAGGCCGTGGCCGACGCCCTGCTGGAGCAGGCGCTGCGGCCGCTGGGCGCCGCCGCCGTGGCGATCTGGGCGGCCGGCCCGGACGGCTCGCTCACCCTGGCGGGCAGCGCGGGCTTCTCCCCCGCCGAGGCGGCCCGCTGGCGGTATGTGCCGCCGGAGGTGGCGACCGTGGCCCGGTGCGGTCTGACCGAGCGCGACGGGCAGTGGTTCGGCTCGCTCTCGGACACCGGGCTGCCCAGCGTCGGCCGGCACCAGCATCCGGACGGCGGCCGGGTGGCGCTGCCCGCCGGGACCGGCGGACGCGTGCACGGCGTCCTGGAGATCGCCTGGCCGGCCCCGCTGGCCCCGCAGCCCCCGCAGGTGGTGCGCCAGTTGGAGGCGCTGGCCGAACTGTGCGCGCACACCCTGGAGACGTACACGCGGGCGCACGGCACCGGTCAGGAGCCCCGGGTCCTGCCGGACGCGGCGGAGCTGATGGACCTGGCCGACGGGCTGCACGACCCGGCGCTCGTCCTGGTGCCGCACCTCGACGCCGCCGGCAACCTCGTCGACTTCCGCATCCAGCACGTCAACGACCGCTTCCTCGACCCGGCCGGGCGGCCCCGCGCGGTGGTGGGCGGCGCGCTGCTGCTGGAGGCGTACCCGATGGCCGCCGGGGAGAGCGAGCTGTTCCAGCGGGTGGAGCGGGTGTATGCCACCGGGGAGCCGTTCCGGGCGCAGCGGATGAACCTGACCGCGCTGGTCGACCAGGTGACGCTGTCGGCGATCGCCGACATCAGCGTCAGCCGGCACGGCAACGCCGTCCTGCTGATCTGGCGGATCGAGGACGAGACGGCCCGGCTGGCGAGCCTGCTCCAGAACGCCCAGCGCCTCGGCCGCATCGGCGGGTTCGAGGAGAACCTGCTGACCGGCGAGATCACCTGGAACGGGCAGCTCTTCGACCTGTACGGCCGTCCCGAGTCGAGCGTGCCGGTGCCGCTGGAGCGGCTGCCCGCGCACGCCCACCCGGACGACGCCGTCACCATCGGCCGGTTCCTGCGCACCCTGATGCACCACCGGCGGCCCGCCTCGGCGGCGTTCCGGCTGGCCCGGCCCGACGGGGTGACCCGGCACATCCGGGTGGTCGCCGAGCCGGTCCTGGACACCGACGGCCGGCTGCTGCTGGTGCGCGGCGCCTACCAGGACATCTCGGCGCAGCACTGGACCGAGGTGGCGCTGGCCGCGACCCGGGACCAGCTCGCCCACACCGAGCAGCAGGCCCACGAACGCAACCGGCTCACCCTGCAGTTGCAGCACGCCATCATGCCGCCCGCCGCGGCCCCGCTGCGGCTGGACGGCCTCCAGGTCGCCGTCCGCTACCGGCCCGCGGAGACCGAGCAACTGGTCGGCGGCGACTGGTACGACGTCGTGGTGCTGCCGAACCGGCTGGTGCTGCTCTGCGTGGGGGACGTGGCCGGACACGGCATCGAGGCCGCGACCAGCATGGTCGTCCTGCGCAACGCGCTGCGCGGCCTGGCGGTGACCGGGGCGGGCCCCGGCCAGCTCCTGTCCTGGCTGAACATCGTGGCGCACCATCTGACGGGCGGGGTGACGGCCACCGCGGTGTGCGGGCTGTACGACCCGTCGCGGCGGACGCTGCGCTGGGCCCGGGCGGGCCATCTGCCGCCGGTGCTCGTGCGCGAGCGACAGGCATCGCCGCTGCCACTGGTCAAGGGCATGCTCCTCGGGGCGGTGCCGGAGGCCGGGTACGAGGAGGCGGAGGTGCAACTGGCCGCCGAGGACACCCTGCTGATGTACACCGACGGGCTGATCGAGCGGCGGGACCGGTCCGTGGAGGAGTCGCTGACCCAGTTGCTGACCACCGCCCGCTCCGCGCCGGCCACCCTCGACCACCAGCTCGACCGGCTGCTGACGTACAGCAGGTCGGACACGGACGACGACACCTGTCTGGTGGGTGTGCGCCTGGCGTGAGACCCGTCGCGCATAGTGGCGCGGATCGCGGGTAAGCGCGCGGGCGCGGTGAGAGACGCCGTGGAGGAGGGGCGGCACGCGACTGAGACCTTGATCACCCGACGCGCCGGACGACGGCGCGCATCGAAGTGGCTCATGGGGGTAGCAGGCGGAGGCTGTCCCGCTTTTGTTGGAGGTAAACGTGCCCATTGCCCAGAATCCGCTGTCCGTCGAGGTGACCCTGCCCCGGGAGGACGTCGCGCTGCTCACGGTCGAGGGCTACCTGGACGTCGACACCGCGACGGAGTTCCAGCACCACCTGGCCAACCAGCTCCACCACGGCAGGCGGCACTTCCTGCTCGACCTGTCGGCCGTGCCCTTCATGGACTCGTCCGGCATGAACATCATTCTCCGGGTCTACCAGGAGGCCCGGGACCTGCCGGGCAGTGTGCACATCATCGGGCCGACCCCGGCGGTGCGGCGCATCCTGGACCTGACGGGCGTGAGCCTCACCGTGCCGGTCTCCGCGACCGTGGACGAGGCGCTCGCCCTCGTCGACCGGCAGACGGACCCCGAGGCCCCGGACGCGTCCCCCCGGCCCTGACGAGGTGTCGTACGAGGTCGGCGGGTGGTCACAGGGTGGGGGACAGGTGCCGGAACAGGCAGCGGGTGCGGCGCGTCCGGAGACGCTCACCGGGGCCTCCCCCGGGAGGATGCCTGATGCCGCACGGGTGGGAGGTGCCGGTGCGCGACCGGATTCCGGGGGGCGACGCCCGGGTCGCGGCCGGGTACGCCGCCGTGGCCGGGCCGGGCGCGGACCCGGCGGAGGGACCATGAGGCGGACCTGGCGAATCGCCGGCGTGACCGACGCGGCGCGGGCTCGCATCGGCCTCGCCCGGGTGGCCGCCGCGTACGGTGTGCCGCCGCTGGAGCGGATCCGGTTCGGCACGGCGCTCAGCGCCCATCTGCGGCAGTGCCTCACCAAGGGCGGCACCTGGCGGCTCACCCTGACCGCCGACACCTCGGCCGCCGCGCTGTCGGCCGAGGACCCGGCGACCGCGGGCCTGACGACCGACGGCCCGGCGTCCGGCGCGAGGTGTCTGCTGGAGGCGGTGGTGACGCCCTCGCGTGAGGCGAGCGCGGCGGGTGAACCGCCCTGGCGGACAGCGCTGGTCTGCCCCGAGGCCGGCCCGGCGACCGAGGCGGGCGTGGTGGCGGACGATCCGGCCGCGCTGGCGGAGGCGCTGCTGGGCGCCGACGAGGACACCGCGCTGGTGCTGCGAAGACTCACCGAGCAGGAGGAGCTGGTCTCCTTCCACCGGGAGGAGCTGCAGCAGACCAACCAGGGCGTGGTGGCGCTCCACGCCGAGCTGGACGCCGCCGGACGGGCGCAGCGGGAGGCGTTCGCCGCCGAGCGCAAGGCCCGTACCGAGGCGGAGCGCGCCCGGCGGCGGCTGACGTTCCTCGCGGACGCCAGCGCGGTGCTGACGGCCTCCCTCAACCACCACGAGATCCTGCGCCGCCTGCCCGATCTGCTGATGCCCGTCTACGCCGGCCGCGTCGAGGTGCGGTGGTTCGAGACCGAGGAGCCCGGGCGGGACGCCGGGCCGCGGCTCGCGGCGGCCGAGGCCGCGGCGCGCACCGGGCGTCCGCAGTACGCCGCGGACCACCCGGGCGGCCTGCCCGGCGTGGACGACCAGCCGCCCTCGGAGGAGGACCCCGCCCGGCCGCTGCTGTGCATCCCGCTGCCCACCCGGCCGGCGCCGCTCGGGGTGCTGACCATGTCCCCGCCCGGGGAGCGCTGGGACCCCGACGACGCGGTGATGCTGGTCGAGCTGACCCGGCGGGCCAGTATCGCGATCGACAACGCGCGGCGCTACGAGCACAACCGGGACATCGCCGAGACGCTGCAGCGTGCCCTGCTGACCCGGCTGCCGACACCGCCGGACGTCGAACTGGCCGCGCGCTACCTGCCGGCCACCCACGGGCTGAACATCGGCGGCGACTGGTACGACGCGTTCCGCCAGCCCGACGGCGGGGTGATCGCCGTGGTCGGCGACGTGACCGGGCACGGGCTGCACGCGGCGGTGATGATGAGCCAGCTCCGCACCGCGCTGCGCGCCTACGCCGTCGACGGCGGCAGCCCCGGCCGCCTGCTGACCCGGCTGCACGACTTCCTGCACACCCTCCAGCCGGACCTGTACGCCACCGCCGTCATCGCCCGGTTCCACCCGGACGAGTCGACGATGACCTGGGCGGCGGCCGGCCATCCGCCGCCGGTGCTGCGGGAGCCGGACGGGCGGATCCGGGTCCTGGACGACAAGCCCGGGGCGATGCTCGGCATCCCGCTCAAGCAGGAGATCGCCGACCACACCGTGCCGATGCCTCCCGGTTCGACGCTGGCGCTGTACACCGACGGGCTGGTCGAGCGGCGGGCAAGGGGCATAGACCCGGGGATCGAGCGGCTGGCGGCGGCGCTCGGGTCGTTCAACCCGGCCGAACTGGAAGCCGACCTGGAGGGCGCGGCGGAGGGCATCCTGCATCCGCTGCTGAGCGACTCCGAACGCGACGACGACGTGTGCCTGCTGCTCTGCCGACGGCGCGAGGTAGGCGCGAGGTAGACGCGGAGTGGGTGCGGGGTTCCCCGGACTGGCCCGTCCGACTGGCGGAACGCGGCGCGGCGCGGTGGGATCGAGGGGTGCGAAGCAGCGATCCAGGGGCAGGCGAAGGACGTTCGAGGCAGACCGCCTGGAGCCGCAGAAAGGGATGAGCACCGTGACACGACCCAGGATCCTGGTGGTCGGCGCAGGTTTCGCCGGCGTGGAGTGCGTCCGCCGTCTGGAGCGGAAACTCACTCCGGACGAGGCGGACATCACGCTGGTCACACCGTTCGCCTACCAGCTCTATCTGCCCCTGCTGCCGCAGGTCGCCTCCGGCGTGCTGACCCCGCAGTCGGTCGCCGTCTCGCTGCGGCGCAGCAGCAGGTACCGCACCCGGATCATTCCCGGGGGTGCCGTCGGCGTCGACCTCAAGGCCAAGGTCTGCGTGGTGCGCACCATCACCGACCGGCTCGTCAACGAGCCGTACGACTACATCGTGCTGGCCCCCGGGAGCATCACCCGCACCTTCGACATCCCCGGTCTCACCGACCACGCGTTCGGCATGAAGACGCTGGCGGAGGCGGCCTACGTCCGCGACCACGTCATCTCGCAGCTCGACCTCGCCGACGCGAGCGAGGACCCGGCCGAGCGCGCCTCGCGGCTGCAGTTCGTGGTGGTCGGCGGCGGTTACGCGGGTACCGAGACCGCGGCCTGCCTGCAGCGGCTGACGCACGCCGCCGTCAAGCGCTACCCGCGGCTGGACCCGGGGCTGATCAAGTGGCACCTCATCGACATCGCCCCGAAGCTGATGCCCGAACTGGGCGACAAGCTCGGGCGCAGCGCGCTGGAGATCCTGCGCCGGCGCGGTGTCGAGGTGTCGCTCGGCGTCTCCGTCGCCAAGGCCGGCGAGGAGGAGGTCACCTTCACCGACGGCCGGGTGATCCCCACCCGCACGCTGATCTGGACCGCCGGGGTGGTGGCCAGCCCGCTGATCGCCACGCTCGGCGCGGAGACGGTCAAGGGCCGGCTCGCGGTCACCTCGGAGATGTCCCTGCCGAACCACGACGGGGTGTTCGCGCTCGGCGACTCGGCGGCCGTGCCCGACCTCGCCAAGGGCCAGGACGGGGCGGTCTGCCCGCCGACCGCCCAGCACGCGATGCGGCAGGGCACCCATGTCGCCGACAACGTCATCGCCGCCCTGCGGGGCCGGCCGCAGCGGCCGTACGTCCACAAGGACCTCGGTCTGGTGGTGGACCTCGGCGGGGCGGACGCGGTCTCCAAGCCGCTGGGCGTGGAGCTGCGGGGGCTGCCCGCGCAGGCCGTGGCCCGCGGGTACCACTGGTCGGCACTGCGCACCGGCGTCGCCAAGACGCGGGTGATGACCAACTGGCTGCTCAACGCGGTCGCCGGTGACGACTTCGTGCGGACCGGCTTCCAGGCCCGCAAGCCGGCCAAGCTGAAGGACTTCGAGTACACCGACGCCTATCTGTCCCCGGAAGAGGTGCGGGCCCAGGTCGAGAGCGGGGGACGGGCCCGGATCTGACCCGGAGCGCGGGGTCCGTCCTCGGCATGGCATGCTGAGAAGTGGATCTCGGTGTTCGAACAGGGAGAGTACGGCGGCGTGAGGGCGGCAGCGGGGCGCTCGGTGCGGACACGGCTGTGGGACCGCGTCGCGGCCTCCGACCCGGGGCTGCTCCGGCTGGTCGCCGGGTTGCGCACGGTCGGTGCGATCGCGCTCGCGCTGGCCGTGCTCGCCCTCCTCGGTTCCGACGTCACCCATCTGGTCGCCGGTGCGATGGCGGCGATGGTCGCCACGTTCGCCATCCGGGAGAAGCTGCGCGGTCCGCAGGCCGTGACGCTGGCGCTGGGGCTGCCCGTGGCGCTGGCCTCGGTGTCGCTGGCCGCGCTGCTCGCCTCCCGGGTGCTGCTCGGCGACGTCTTCTTCGTGGTCCTCATCTTCTGCGCGGTCTACGGCCGCCGGTTCGGGGACCGCGGCACGGCGCTGGGGCTGATCGGCTTCCAGCTCTACTTCGTCTCCCTCTTCGTCGGCGCGAGCGTGTCGGACCTGCCCGAGCTGTACCGGGCGGTCGCCGTGGCGTTCGGGTGCAGCGCGCTGGTGCGGTTCGCGATCGTGCCGGCCACCCCGACGGGCATCCTGCAACGGCTGCGGCAGGCGTTCCGGGCCCGGATGGCCCAGTTGCTGTCCTCCCAGTCGGAGCTGCTGGCCACGGACCCGGACGGCCTCGGCAAGGTGCTGGAGGACATGCGGGAGGGCACGGCCCGGCTGCACGAGACGGCGCTGATGATCCAGTCCCGGCTGGACGAGGGCAGTTTCGACGCGGCGACGACGCGGTCGGTGCAGCGCCGGGTCGCGGAGGCCGAGATCGCCGTCGAGCGGCTCGGGCTGCTGCTGCTGACCGCGCGCAGCGCCCGGCGGGCCGACACCCTCACCCTGCATCTGCCGGGCGCGCCGACTCCGTCGCTGGGCGGGCTGCCCGGGACGGACGAGGCGGTCGAGTTGCTGCGCCGCGACCTCTCGGCGCTGCGGGAGCTGGTGCTGCGGCCGCCCGCCGAGGCCCGCGGGACCGCCCTGTCCCACCTGCGCAACCGGCTGCTCGGCTACCGCGACGAGGAGAACCTGCCGCCGGCGTCGGCGGCGGTGCAGGACGTCTTCCGCTCCGTCGGCGAGACCGCGCGCGCGGTGATGGGGCTGCGGATCGCCCTGGACGGTCCGCAGGACGAGACCGACGACTCCCCCGCCACCGCCCGCTCCCGCGAGGAGCTGGACACCGAGGACGCGGCCATCGAAGCCGGGGAGGAAGCGGAGCCGGAGGCGGAGCCGAGCGGGCTGCGGCGGCCCACCACGCGGGCCGCGGTGCAGGTCGCGATCGGTTCCTCGCTGGCCATCGTCGGCGGTGAGCTGCTGTCCGCCCAGCGCTGGTACTGGGCCGTGCTGACCTGCTGGATCGTCTTCCTGAACACCGCCTCCACCGGCGAGATCCTGGTCAAGGGCTACCGGCGGCTGCTGGGCACCGTGTTCGGGGTGGTGGCCGGGATCGGGCTGGCCGGGCTGGTCGGGCAGCACACCTGGACGGCGTTCGGGCTGGTGCTGCTGCTGATCTTCGCGATGTTCTACACGGCGCCGCTGTCCTACACGCTGATGTCGTTCTTCGTGACCGCGATGCTGGGGCTGCTGTACACCCTGCTGCACACCTACAGCATGTCGGTGCTGCTGCTGCGGGTGGAGGAGACGGCGCTCGGCGCGGCCTGCGGGGTGGTGGCGGCGGCGCTGGTCCTGCCGGTGCACACCGACCGGCGTACCAACGAGCTGCTCGACACGGTGCTGGAGCGGCTGCTGGACGTCACGGAGGGCGCCGTCGACCAGCTCAGCGGCGGCCACGCGGTGGATCTGCTGGACCGGGCCCGCGATCTGGACCAGGCCGTCGGCGACCTGCGGTCGGCCACCCAGCCGCTCACCCATCCGATCACGCCGCTGCGGACCCGCCGGGACACGGCGCGTTATGTGGTCGCGCTCCTGGAGACCTGCGCCTACCACGCCCGGTCGCTGGCGGCGACCGCCGAGCTGCTGCCCGCCCACCCGTCCATCGCGGCCGATCCCCGGCTGCGCGGCGCGGTGCGGCGGACGGTGCGCAACATCGAGGCGCTCGCCGCCCGGGTCGCCGACCGGCATGCCGGGGCCGAGGTGGAGACCGGTCCGAGCATCGCCTCGCTGCTGGAGTACGACGCGCACGGGGCCCCGCGCTACGGCCGTGTCACGGACCGGGTGCTGCGGCATCTGGAGCGGCTGGACGAGGCGGTGGCCGGTCTGGCCCGGCCGCTGGGCGTGCCCGTCGCGGCGCCGAAGCGGTGACGGCGGGGGCGCGCCCGCGGCCGGAAACCGGCCGGCCGGGTCAGAAGTCGCTGGGCAGGCCGCTCGCCTCGGCGATGCCGCGCAGTTCCTCGTTCTGGCGGTGCCGTTCGGTGAGGTAGTCGGCGATCTCGCCGAGGCGTTCGGGATCGGAGGCGGTGGCCGCGTCGGTCACCACCCGGACCGGTCCGGTCTCCTCGGTGCTGATCTCGATGACCTCGTTGTCGAGCCGTCCGGTGACGGCGGTGGCGATGACCAGGGCGGCCTCGTCGCGGATCTCCTGGGGCAGTTGTTCGGCGCCCTGCCCGTCGAGGGAGAAGTCGATGGTGGGCATCTGATGTTCGTCGATGGCCCGTAGAACCGGCTCCACGACGTCGAGCAGCGTCCGGTAGTCCTCGGTGTCCATCCGGACGCGCAGGAGGTCGAGGTAGACGTCCACGGGACGGCCGTCCGGCGGAATCTCGTGTGCGTTCATCCCTCTCGTGTTCCCCCTCCCGCTCGGCTCAGACGTCACAGCACGACGCGGGTGGACCGGCACATCGCCGGTCCGCCCGCGTCGTGCTCGGAGCCCGCGGGTCAGACGCGGCGCCAGCGCGCGAGGGCGAAGGAGAAGACGCCGAAGAGCACCAGCCCGGCCGCGACGAGGACCAGCAGCCAGGGGCCGAGCGGGGTGTCGGCGAAGGAGCGGAGCGTGTCGTCGAGGCCCTTGGCCTGGTCCGGCCGGTAGTCGACGGCGGCCCGCACGGCGAAGGCGCCGGCGGTGGCGAAGACCAGCCCGCGGGCGACTCCTCCGGCGACGCCGGTGACGTCCACCAGCCGCCGGGACCACGGGGCCAGCTCGCCCATCTTCAGCTTCTTGTGGTACTTGCGGCGGGCCGCCTGCACGCCCATCACCACGCCGGCGACGACGATGCCGACCCCCACGGCGCCGACGAGCCACCGGCCGGCGGGGACATCCATGACGCGGGCGGTGACGTCGCGGGACTGCTGGTCGCTCGATCCGCCCGATCCGTTCGCCGGGCTCACCGCGAAGGCGAGCACGGTGTAGGCGACGAAGGCGTAGAACACGCAGCGGGCCGCGGACGGCAGCCGCTTCTTCGCCTTGTGGCCGTCCTCGCCCACGGCGCCGAACAGCGCCTCCGACAGCCGCCACAGGGCCATGCCCACCAGGCCGATGCCCAGGGCCCACAGCAGGACGGCGCCGAACGGCTGGTCGGCCAGTTCCTGGAGCGCGCCGGACCGGTCGGCCTCCCGGTGCCCGGCACCGAAGGCGATCTGCAGCGCCAGTACTCCGACCAGCAGGTAGATCACACCCCGGGCGGTCAGCCCGGCCCGTGCGGCGCCCTCACGGGCCGATCCGCCTGCCGCCGCGCGGGCCCGGCCGCGGCCGGCTCCCGCAAAAACTCGCGTGGTCATCTCTGCCTCCCCTTCGCGACACCGGATGCCCCTGCTCGCCCGGCGCACACCCGGCGAGCGGACCCGGCCGGGAGCACTCCTCCGGGCCGCCCGGCAGGCCGGAGCAGGCAGGCCACGCACGGCGCCACCCCGGCACCTGCCACCGCCCCGGGCGCGCGCCGTGCGAGGGGCGGTGCCGTACGGGTGGGTCAGGTGCCGGGGTGGCGGCGGGCCAGGTGCGGGCGGGGCGTCCCGCGGCGGCGGACCGGTCAGTCGGCGACCGCCAGGGCCTCGGGGGCGGGAGCGGCCGTCACGGCCTCGGAGGCGGGGGCGGCCGGGGGACGGGGCGTGGGGACGGGGACGGCGGTGGGAGGCGGCACCGCGGCCGGCGTGAGCCAGTCGCGGGCCGCTTGCAGGGCCAGCCGTATGTCACGGGTTCCGGTGGACACGCAGAGGGTGTACGCCAGGTCCCGGGCCCGCGGATCGGGATCGGCCGTGCCGTCGGCCGGCCGGCGGGCCGCGGCCGCTTCGTACTCCTCCACGAGTCTGCGCAGTTCGGCGGGGTGGGGCCTGAGCATGGGGGTCCGTTCCTCTTCCGTCATGCCGCGTGCCGGCCGGGTCCCCGACGGCCCGTCCGCCGCCCCAGCGCCTCGTCGCGCACCCGGGCGCAACTGCGGCTGATGAGACGCGAGACGTGCATCTGCGAGATACCCAGTTGGTCCGCTATGCGGCTCTGTGTCATGTCCTCGAAAAACCGCATGTAGAGGATGGTGCGCTCGCGCTCGGGGAGCCGGCGCAGTCCCTCCTTGGCGGACTCGCGGTCCACCACGATGTCGAACGAGCCGTCCGAGGTGCCGAGCGTGTCCGCGAGGCTGTACCCGTCGTCGCCGGCCGAGAGTTCGGCGTCCAGCGAGAGGGTGCTGAAGCTCTCCAGCGCCTCCATGCCGGCCGTGACCTCCTCCTCGGTCAGCCCGGTGTGGGCGGCGAGGTCGGCCACGGACGGTTCCGGGCTGCCCGGGTTCTGGGTGAGGTCGCGGCGCGCCACGCGCACCTTGTTGCGCAGTTCCTGGACCCGGCGCGGGACCCTGAGGGCCCACATCCGGTCGCGGAAGTGCCGCTTGACCTCACCGGTGATGGTGGGGACGGCGTAACTCTCGAAGGCACCGCGCTCGGGGTCGAAGCGGTCGATGGCCTTCACCAGGCCGAGCGCCGCCACCTGGCGCAGGTCCTCGATGGACTCGCCGCGGTCGCGGAAGCGTCCGGCGATGCGGTGGGCCATGGGCAGCCAGGCGGTGACGAGTTCGTCCCGCAGCGCGTCGCGCTCGGGCCCGTCCGCCAGCTCGGCCAGCCGGGTGAACCGGCTCAGGGTGTCGGGGGCGTCGTCGTGCCGGCGCCGGGTGGCCGCGGCCACGGGGTCGGCGGTGGCCACCGGGTCGGTGGCCGGGTTCTCGGCGGTGGTCGTGGACTCGGTCGCTGCGGGACGGCCGGTGGGCGTGTCGATGAGCATGCGGATCCGCTCCTGAACGGTGGATACAGGGGACATTCCACGGGAACGGTGCCGTCCGGATCACCTGGAGTCCGAAGCAGCCGTACCGCTCCCGCTGCTGCGCCTCCGGTCCGAAGCACGAAACTGCGACTGCCCTCGCCCGGGGGGAACAAACTCCGCTTTTCGAAAAGTACTCAGGACAGCGGTATGAGAACGCTGATGCGCTTGCCTCCGGTGGGCAGACACGCCACGCTCACGTCGCGGGCCAGCCGGCAGATGATCGACCAGCCGTGGCCGCCCACCCGCCGGCGGCCCTTGGGGTCGGCGGGCGGCGCGGGCGCGGGCAGTTCGTCGCTGCGGTCGCTCACCGAGAGGCGCACCCCGGGGCCGACCACGTCGACCCGGAAGTCGGTGACACCGCCGCCGTGCAGGATGGCGTTGGTGGTCAGCTCGGAGGCGACCAGCACCGCGTCCGACAGCGCGTGCGTGTCGCAGACGGCGCGGCCGTCGCCGTAGCCCTCGGTGACCGCGCGTTCCACGGCCCGGCGCGCCTCGGCGGGTTTGCTGGGCCGGTCCTGAGCGGCCCGGCCGGCGCCGGGTCGCTCGACGGGGAAGGGGGTTTCGTGCCTCTCACGCATCCGTCGGCTCCCTGATCGATCGGTCGGTACGGACGAACCGGTCCGGGCCCGCGCCCACGGCCCCGGCCGTTCTCCCCTTCCGGCTGACCACTGCGCGCACCCTGAAACCTCGCGCCCTCCGTACGGACGAACGGTCATTCGGGCGGCGTCGCGGGGTACGCGGTGCGCATGACGGATGTGGTGGACGCGGACGAGCTGCTGCGGCGGATGCGACGGGCGAGGGCCCGGGCGGCCGAGGAGGAACGGTCGTGGCGGACGCGGCGGGGGGAACTGACACCGACCGATCCGGAGGCGGCCCGGGAGGCGGCGGTACGGGCGGTCGCCTACGAGGCGGTCCTGCACGTACTGGACGAGGTCCTGACGCCCGGCCGCCGGGGCGACCGGACCGGTGACCGGGGGCCGGCCGGGTGAAGCGGGCGGCCCGGTGCCGTCGCCGACGGGTGAGACGGGTCACGCGGGCCGCGTCCGGTGCCCGGGAACCTCCGCTGATGGTTTAGCGTTCAGGCATACGTGGTGACGGAGTCGAACCTCCGAGTCCTCCGCCGCCACCGCACAACGGCCCTGGCTGGTCTCCCCCGTCCAGCCAGGGCTTTTTCACGCTCTCACGGAAATCCACCCCGGATCCGGCGCTCCGTCGAGGTGCCCCGGGTGGCGGCAGCCGCTGAAATGGACGTAGGGAACGTGCCCAGGGCCGAATCGCCGGTGAGGAGCCCCGTGCCATGACCAAAGCGATCAAACTGCTGACCGCCCTGCCGCCGCCGCAGCGGGAACGGCTCACCGCCCTGGCCCGGGAGGTCTCCTTCCCCGAGGACACCCGCATCTTCGAGGCGGGCGACACCGCCGACCGCTTCTGGGTGGTCCGCTCCGGCGCGGTGTCGCTGACCCAGGAGGTCACGCCCCAGCAGCGGGTGACCGTCGCGAGCCTCGGCGCCGGTGACCTGCTCGGCTGGTCCTGGCTCTTCCCGCCGTACCGGTGGGACTTCGGCGCGGAGGCGTTCAGCCCGGTGCGCGCCCACGAGTTCGACGCGGCGGAGGTGCTCCGGCTGTGCGAGGAGGACGCGCGGCTCGGCGTGGTGCTGGTGCGGTCGGTGGCCGAGATCCTCGCCCACCGGCTGGAGACGACCCGGGGCAAGCTGCTGGACCAGTACACGCTGCACCGGGGCAGCGCGATCTGAACTCCGGCGGCGGGACCCCCCGGTGCGCCGCCGCCGTCGGCCGACGCGGCGGGGCCGGGCGCCGTTCAGACGCGGTAGCGGCGCAGGGCCGGCACCGTGCAGGCCAGGGTCAGCATCACCACGACGACCAGCAGGCCGCCCCCGGTGACTGCCGTGCGGGCGCCGAACGCCGAGCCCGCCGTGCCGTGCAGCACATCGGCCAGTCGCGGGCCGCCCGCGACGACGACCGTGAAGACGCCCTGCATCCGGCCGCGCATCTCGTCGGTCGCGGCGGAGAGCAGGATCGCGCCGCGGAACACCATGGAGACCATGTCGGCGACGCCCGCGAGGGCGAGGAAGAGCACCCCGAGCCAGAGGTTGCCGCTCAGCCCGAACGCCGCGACGGCCGCGCCCCAGGCGGTGACCGAGCCGATCACCATCCAGCCGTGCCGCCGGGCCCGGGAGAAGGTGCCCGAGAACAGCCCGCCGGCCACCGCCCCGATGGGGATCGCCGCGAAGAGCAGGCCGAGCGCGAGACCCTCGCCCCAGGGGGCGTACGTCTCGGCGGCGAGCTGGGGGAAGAGGGCGCGGGGCATGCCGAACACCATCGCGACGATGTCGGCGAGGAAGGACAGCAGCAGCACCGCGTGCCCGGCGATGTAGCGGAAGCCCGCGACCACCTCGCGCAGACCCGCGAGCCGTTTCGCCCCCGCGGTCAGCGGCAGCAGCGCGGGCAGCTTGTACACCGCCCACACGGTGACGCACAGGGCTACGGCGTCGATGAGGTATAGCTCGGGCAGGCCGATGACCGGGATGAGCACACCGGCGAGCAGCGGCCCCACCACCTGGCCCGTCTGCATGACGGTGGAGCCCAGGGCGTTGGCGGCGGGCAGTTCCTCCTCGGGGACCAGCCGGGCGATGGAGGCGCTGCGGGCGGGCGAGTTCAGACCCCAGAACGCCTGCTGGAGGGCGAGCAGCACCATCAGCGCGGCCACCGACTCCAGGCCGGCGGCGGCCTGGAGCCAGAAGAGCAGCGAGGTCACGG
This sequence comes from Streptomyces ziwulingensis, assembly GCF_039542605.1. Lineage (NCBI taxonomy): Bacteria > Bacillati > Actinomycetota > Actinomycetes > Kitasatosporales > Streptomycetaceae > Streptomyces > Streptomyces ziwulingensis. The sequence goes on along the minus strand of NZ_BAABIG010000017.1, from coordinate 221,817 downwards.
CTATGCCGACGTTGGTGATCAGCAGCAGCTTGCGGCGGTCCATGCTGTCGGCGACCGCGCCGCCCCACAGGGCGAACACGATCAGCGGCAGCAGTCCGGCGAGGCTGGCCGCGCCCACCCAGGCCGAGGAGCCGGTGATGTCGTAGATCTGCTTGGGCACGGCGACGGCCGTGAGCTGGCTGCCGACGGCCGTGACGATGGTGGAGGACCACAGCCTGCGGTAGGCGGGATGCTGCAGGGGGCGGGTGTCCATCGCCCAGCGGCGCCGGCCGGGCGGCGGCTCCGTGGCGCCGGCGCCGAGGGTCTTCGCCGGGGGTTCGGTACTGCTGTCGTTCGTGTCCACGCGTTCCTACTTGGTCGCTACATCTTTCGAGTCCGGGCCTCACTATGGCAGGACGGCGTGAGAACGCGGTGTGACCGGCTTCGGGATACCCGCGAGGTAGCCCCTAGGCACCCTGGCCTCCGGTGAGGAGGGTCACACCGAGGGCGATCATGGTGGCGGCGACCAGGCCGTCCAGGACCCGCCAGGCCGCCGGACGGGCCAGGAAGCGGCCGAGGAAGCGGGCGCCGAAGCCGAGCGCGGCGAACCAGACCAGGCTCGCCAGCGCCGCGCCCAGGCCGAAGGTCCAGCGCAGCGAGCCGCGGTCGGCGGCGACGGAGCCGAGCAGGAAGACCGTGTCCAGGTAGACGTGCGGGTTGAGCCAGGTCAGCGCGAGGCAGGTGAGCACCGCGCGGCGCCGCGACCCGGTGGTGTCGCCCTCGGTCCGCAGCGCGCCGGCCGGCCGCAGCACCCGGCGCGCGGCCAGGGCGCCGTAGCCCAGCAGGAAGAGGCCGCCGATCCAGCCGACCGCGGTGAGCGCGCCCGGCCAGGCCACCACCAGGGCGCCGACCCCGCCGACGCCCAGCGCTATCAGCAGGGCGTCGGAGAGCGCGCAGATGCCGACCACGGCGAGGACCGCGTCGCGTCGGATGCCCTGCCGCAGGACGAAGGCGTTCTGGGCGCCGATGGCGACGATGAGTGAGAGGCCGGTGCCGAATCCGGCGGCCGCGGCGGTCAGGGAGTGGGTCATGGAGTCGACGCTAAACGGGCGGTCTCCGCGGGTACAGCTAAAGATTCTTACGTATCCTTAGCGGCTGTGATGACGGACGTGATGGGTGATCTCCCGCTGGACCAGGTGCGCACGCTGCTGGCGGTGGTGGACGAGGGGACGTTCGACGCCGCCGCGGCGGCGCTCCATGTGACGCCGTCGGCGGTGAGCCAGCGGGTGAAGGCCCTGGAGCAGCGCACCGGACGGGTTCTGCTGCTGCGCACCAAGCCGGTGCGGCCGACCGGGTCCGGCGCGGTGCTGGTCCGGCTGGCCCGGCAGGTGGCGCGGCTGGAGCGGGACGCCCACGCCGAACTCGGGCTGAGCGACGCGGGCGAGCCGACCCAGGTCTCCGTCGCCGTGAACGCCGACTCGCTGGCCACCTGGTTCCTCGACGCGCTCACGCGCGTGCCGCGCGATCCGCCGCTCTGCTTCGACCTGCGCCGCGAGGACGAGGGCCACACCGCGGCCCTGCTGCGAGAGGGCGCGGTGATGGCCGCGGTGACCTCGTCGCCGGAAGCGGTGCCGGGCTGCTCGGTGCGGCGGTTGGGCCGGATGCGGTACCTGCCCGTGGCCGGACCCGGTTTCGCCGCCCGGTACCTGGCCGGGCCGCTGCGCGAGGTGCTGGCCGGGGCGCCGGTGGTGGTCTTCGACCGGCTGGACGACTTCCAGGACGGCTACGTCCGCCGGCTCGGCGGCCCGCACGGCGCCGCGAGCCCGGCGCGGCACCACATCCCCACCTCGGAGGGTTTCGTCGCGGCCGTCGCCGCGGGCCTGGGCTGGGGGATGGTGCCCGAACCGCAGGCCGAGCCGCTGCTGCGCACCGGCCGGCTCACCGCGCTCGCCCCCGACCTGCCGGTCGACGTACCGCTGTACTGGCAGCAGTGGAAGCTCGACTCCCCGGCGCTGGCGGCGGTCGCGGCGGCGGTGACCGAGGGCGCGGCCCGGGCGCTGCGCCAGTAGCTCCCCGCGGGTGCGCACGAGAGCATCCCGCGCGTGCGCACCCGCCGCAGAGGGACCGGGGAACGTCCTCGGCTGCTGCCGTCCGTTTCGACGATTCCGTGTTTCGCCGTTTCGCCTTGGATCAACAGGTCACCCGGGATCGCGTAAGCCATTCTCGAGGGCGCGATACGACGATCGCAGGTGACTTTCATGGACAACTGGCGTGAACACGCGGCCTGCCGCGAAGAGGACCCCGATCTGTTCTTCCCGATCGGCACCACCGGCCCGGCCCTGTTGCAGACCCGGCAGGCGAAGGCGGTGTGCGGGCGGTGCCCGGTGCGGGAGCAGTGCCTGGAGTGGGCGCTCGACACGGGGCAGTCCCTCGGCGTCTGGGGCGGGACCGACGAGAACGAGCGGCGCTCGCTGAAGCGGCGCCTCGCCTCCCGCCGGCGCACGGGCTGAGGCCGCGCGGCGGCCTCACCAGGCGCCCCAGACGTCCCGGGGCGCCCTCGTAAGCGCGGGTTGTGCGCGGGTGGTGCGCGAGGCAGCGCTCGGACGGTCCGGCCCAGGCGGTCCGCTCAGGCGGTCTGCCGGGCCGCCGCCCGGCCCGCCGCGCGGCCGGAGAAGAGGCAGCCGCCGAGGAAGGTGCCCTCCAGCGCGTTGTACCCGTGCACTCCCCCGCCGCCGAAGCCGGCCACCTCGCCCGCCGCGTACAGCCCGTCGACGGCAGAGCCGTCGGCGCCGAGGGCGCGGGAGTCCAGGTCGGTCTGGATGCCGCCGAGCGTCTTGCGGGTGAGGACGTGCAGCTTGACCCCGATCAGGGGGCCCGCCGCCGGGTCGAGGACGCGGTGCGGGGAGGCCACCCTGCCCAGCTTGTCGCCGAGGTAGCGGCGCGCGTTGCGGATGCCCTGGACCTGGGCGTCCTTGGCGAACGGGTTGGCCATCTGCAGGTCGCGGGCCTCGATCTGGCGGCGGATCGCGGCGGCGTCCAGGAGCGGTCTGTCGGTCAGCGCGTTCATCCGGTCCACGAGCTGTTCCAGGCCGGGGGCGGTGACGAAGTCCGCGCCCTCGCGCAGGAAGGCGTCGACCGGCCCCGGAGCGCCCTTGCCGAGGACGCGCTCGCGCAAGAACGCCTTGCGGTCCTTGGCGGTGATGTCGGGGTTCTGCTCGGAGCCGGAGAGCGCGAACTCCTTCTCGACGATCTTCCTGGTGAGGATGAACCAGGAGTGGTCGTGCCCGGCGAGGTCCTCGGCGGTGCGCAGGTGCCTGAGCGTGCCGAGAGTGTCGTAGCCGGGCAGGTAGGGGCTGGGCAGGCGACGGCCGAGGGCGTCGAACCACATCGAGGACGGGCCGGGCAGGATGCGGATGCCGTGGCCGGGCCAGACGGGGTCCCAGTTGCGCACGCCCTCGGTGTAGTGCCACATCCGGTCGCGGTTGACCAGGCGGGCGCCGGCGGCGGCGCTGATGTCCAGCATCCGTCCGTCGACGTAGGCGGGGACGCCGGTGACCATCCTGGCGGGCGGGGTGCCCAGGCGGGCCGGCCAGTGGCGGCGGACGATGTCGTGGTCGGCGCCGATGCCGCCGGAGGTGACGATCACGGCCTGGGCGGTCAGTTCGAACTCGCCGACCGCGTCGCGGCTGGAGGCGACGCCCCGGGCCGAGTGGTCCTCGGCGAGCACCGTGCCGCGCACCCCGCGCACGGCTCCGTCCTCGACGACCAGGGCGTCGACGCGGCGGCGGTGGTGGAAGGTGAGCAGCCCGTCGCGCACGGCCTGCCGGGCATACCGTACGAAGGGCTCCACGACGCCGGTCCCGGTGCCCCACGCGATGTGGAACCGGGGTACGGAGTTGCCGTGGCCGCCGGCGGTGAGGTCGCCGCGCTCGGCCCAGCCGACGGTGGGCAGCAGTTTGATGCCGTGTCCCTCCAGCCAGGACCGCTTCTCCCCGGCCGCGAACTCCACGTACGCCCGCGCCCAGCGCACCGCCCAGGAGTCCTCGTCCTCGGTCCGGTCGAAACCGGCGCTGCCCTGCCAGTCGTTCCAGGCGAGGTCGAGGGAGTCCTTGACGCCGAGGCGCCGCTGCTCGGGCGAGTCGACGAGGAAGAGCCCGCCGAACGACCAGAAGGCCTGGCCGCCGAGGTTGGCGGCGTTCTCCTGGTCGACGAGGGCGACCCGGCGGCCCCGGGCGGTCAGTTCGTGCGCGGCGACCAGTCCCGCGAGGCCCGCTCCGACGACGATGACGTCGGCGTCCATGGCGATCGTCCCCTTCTCATTCCGGTGTGCGGCTGCCGTCGGTGAGCAGCGCGGTGAGCAGTTGTCCCAGCCAGGCGCGGGCGTGCTCCACGTCCCGGTCCAGGAGCAATTGGACGGTGACCCCGTCGTACGCGGCGACGACCGCGTGGGCCGCGCCGTCGGCGTCACGCAGGACGGCGGGCAGCGCGGGGTGCCCCGGGGCCCGGGAGAGCCGGTCCGCGATCGCCCGCCGCAGCCGTGCGCGGTGCTCCAGCAAGGTCCGGGCGACCTCGGGGGCGCGGGCCGCGTACACCAGGAAGTCGGTCTTGACCAGCAGCCAGTCCCGGTCGAGGAGGAGCACGGCGGCGACCCGGTCCACGGCGGCGGACACGTCGGGCCCGGCTCCGTCGGGGGTCGGGCCGCCGGGGCCCGGCCCGTCCCGGGCGAGCGCCGCCGTGACCTGCTCGGCGATCAGGTCGGCCCGTCGGCGGTAGAGGGCGAAGAACAACTCCTCCAGGCTGGCGAAGTTCGAGTAGAAGGCGCCCCGGCTGTAGCCGGCCGCCGCGCAGACCTCCTCGATCGAGACCCGTCCGAACCCCTTGGCGGCGAAGACCGCGAAGGCGGCGTCGAGCAGGTCGGCCCGGGTGCGGGCCCGGCGCCTGGTCACCCGCCCCTCCGTCACCGCCGCCGTCGCCTCCACCCCCATGCCGCCGCCCCGTCCGTTCTCCGTCACGCCTGATGCGTTCGATGCGTTCGATGCGTTCGATGCGTTCGATGCGTTCGATGCGTTCGATGCGTGAACGTATCCGATACGGCGGTGTATCGGAAGACGTCCGGCCGGGCGGCGGTTCCCGGCCGGAACAGAGATCCAATACGAACGCATTTTCGAATACGGAGTACGCTGGTCCCATGACCACGCACCTCCAGGGCTCTCTCTTCGACCAGACCGACGAGCTGCGCCTGCGCCCCCTCGACGGGATCCGCCGCACCGGTCTCGGAGCCGGGGCCTGGATCGACGTACTGCCCGGGTGGCTGACCGGTGCGGACGCGCTGTTCGAGCGGCTGGCCGCCGAGGTCCCCTGGCGGGCGGAGCGGCGCACCATGTACGAGCAGGTGGTCGACGTACCCCGGCTGCTCGCCTTCTACGGCGCCGCCGACCCGCTCCCCCACCCGGTGCTGGCCGAGGCGCGCGACGCGCTCACCGCCCACTACGGCGAGGAGCTGGGCGAGCCGTTCACCACCGCCGGGCTGTGCCACTACCGCGACGGCCGGGACAGCGTCGCCTGGCACGGCGACCGGATCGGCCGGGGCGCGCGGGAGGACACCATGGTCGCGATCCTCTCCGTGGGCACGCCCCGCGACCTGCTGCTGCGTCCGGTGGGCGGCGGGGACACCGTGCGCCGGGCGCTCGGCCACGGCGACCTGATCGTCATGGGCGGGTCCTGCCAGCGCACCTGGGAGCACTGCGTGCCCAAGTCCGCGCGCGCCGCGGGGCCGCGCGTCAGCGTCCAGTTCCGGCCGCACGGCGTGCGCTGAGGCGCGCGGGCGGCGGCTTCACCCCACCTTCACCGGCCCGGACGTCCGCACCGGCCGGCCGTCTGGTTGGCTGGGCCCGACCGGCAGGGCGACCTCGAGAAGGCGTGAACAGCGATGCGGGCGGACGTACGGCAAGTCGCCGACGGCACCTACCTGGTGCACGGCGGCCACACCAACTGGGTGATCCTCACCGACGGCGACGCGGTGACCCTGGTCGACACCGGCTACCCGGGGGACCGGCAGACGGTACTGGACTCCCTGGCCCAGGTGGGCGGTTCACCGGAGGCGGTGGCGGCCGTGCTGATCACCCACGCCCACAACGATCACCTGGGTTCGGCCCAGTACCTGCGCTCCACGTACGGCACACCGGTGTATCTGCACGAGGCCGAAGTGCCGCACGCGCGGCGCGACTTCCTCCAGCAGGTGTCCGTCCCCACGGTGCTGCGCCACGCCTGGCGGCCGGGGGTGCTGCCGTGGATGGCGCACGTGGTCCGCTCGGGCGGCACCCGGCAGCACCCGGTCGCCTCACCCCGGCCGTTCCCGGGGACGGGAGCGCTGGACCTGCCGGGCCGGCCCGTGCCCGTGCACACCCCGGGGCACACCGACGGGCACTGCGCCTACCACCTGCCGGACGCCGGGGTGGTGATCTCCGGCGACGCACTGGTGAGCGGTCACGCGATCTCATCGATCGCGGGGCCGCAGTTGCTGCCGGACATGTTCCACCACGAGCGCGCGCGGGCGGTGGCCGCCCTGGACGTGTTCGAGGGACTCGTCGGCGACGTCCTGCTGCCCGGTCACGGACCCGTCCACCACGGCCCGGTGGCAGTGGCCGCGCGTCAGGCGCGGGAACGGGCGATCTAGAGTCGGGCCATGGCCTTGCAGATCAGCGCCACCAACCCGGAGCACCCCGCGCTCCTGCTCGCACTCCCCTGGCATCTGCCGCTGGAGCGGTGGCCCGAGGAGTACCTCGTGCCGCTGCCGCGCGGCATCTCCCGGCACGTCGTGCGCTACGCCCGCGCCGGCGACGAGGTGATAGCCGTCAAGGAGCTGGCCGAGCGGCCCGCGCTGCGCGAGTACGGGCTGCTGCGCGACCTGGACCGGCTGGGCATCCCCGCGGTGGACGCCCTCGGCGTGGTCACCGGCCGCGCCGACCCGGCGGGCCGGCCGCTGGAGCCGGTCCTGATCACCCGGCACCTCGGTGGCTCCATGCCGTACCGGTCGATGTTCGAGACGACGCTGCGGCCGGCCACCATGCACCGGCTGATGGACGCTCTCGCCGTACTGCTGGTCCGGCTGCACCTGGCCGGGTTCGCCTGGGGGGACTGCTCGCTGTCCAACACGCTCTTCCGGCGCGACGCGGGCGCCTACGCCGCCTATCTGGTGGACGCCGAGACCGGCGAGCTGCACCCCCGGCTGAGCCCCGGGCAGCGCGACTACGACCTCGACCTCGCGCGGGTCAACATCAGCGGCGAACTGCTCGACCTGGAGGCGTCGGGCGCGCTGCACCCGTCCGTGGACCCCGTCGACTTCGGCACCGAGATCTGCGCTCGCTACGGCTCCCTGTGGCAGGAGCTGACCCGCACCTCCGTCTATCCGGCGGGCAAGTACCACTACATCGAACGCCGCATCCGGCGGCTGAACGACCTCGGTTTCGACGTCGCCGAGATGCAGATCGAACACGCCTCCAACGGCGACACGGTGACCTTCGTGCCCAAGGTGGTCGACGCCGGCCACCACCAGCGCCAGTTGCTGCGGCTGACGGGCCTGGACGCCGAGGAGAACCAGGCCCGCCGGCTGCTGAACGACCTGGAGTCGTGGATGGCGACCCAGGAGGACTACGCCGACGGCGCCCGTCCGGAGGTCCTCGCCCACCGCTGGGTGCGCGAGGTGTTCCGGCCGACCGTGCGGGCGGTGCCGCGCGAGCTGCGCGGCACCATGGACATGGCGGAGATCTACCACGAGCTGCTGGAGCACCGCTGGTACCTGTCCGAGCGGGCCCAGCACGACATCGGCCTGGACACGGCGACGGAGGACTACGTCACCCACGTCCTGCCCAGGGCCGGCGGAACGCCACGGCCCCTCCCGGAGTGAACCGGCGGGCGGCTCAGGTGTGCGGGACCACCGCCACCGGGCAGCCCGCGTGGTGCAGCACCCCGTGGGCCACCGAGCCGATCCGGGCGCCGACCGCGGTGCGGCGGGCGCGGCGGCCGACGACCATGAGCTGGGCGCGGGCGGCCACCGACAGCAGGACCTGACCGGCGCTGCCCATCTCCACGTGCTCGATCACGTGCACGTCGGGGAAGTCCGCCCGCAGCGGTGCGAGCGCCGCGCCCAGGGCCTCGCGCTCGTAGGGCTCCAGGCCCCCGGCGTCGTCCAGCAGTTTCAGCGAGCCCGGGCTGTAGGCGAACAGCGGCGGCAGGGTCCAGGCGCGCACCGCGCGGACGGACGCCCCGCGCACCGCCGCCGCCTCGAACGCGAACCGCAGCACCTCGGCGCTGTCGTCCGGCTCGCCCTGCTGGCCGACGACGATCTCGTGCCCGGCCACCTCGTCGGCGGGCCGGTCGCCGGCCCGGACCAGGACGACGGGCCGGGGCGACTCGGCGATCACCTGCTGGCCCACCGAGCCGAGGAGGAAGCCGACCACGGCGCCGTGTCCGCGCGAGCCGAGCACCAGCGACTCGGCGTCGACGGCGGCGGAGAGCAGCGCGGCGACATGGTCGCCCTCCACCACGTCGGTGGCGACCTCCAGGCGGCGGTGGTGGCGGACGACGGTGTCCACCGCCGCCGCGAGGCGCTCGCGCGTGCGGGCCTCCCGCTCCGCGCGCTCGCCGGCGCCGGGCGCCTCGCGCTCCTCGGACCGCCAGGCGTGCAGCACGCGCAGCGCCGTCCCGCGCCGGACGGCCTCCCGGGCCGCCCAGGCGAGTGCCGCCAGGCTCTCCTCCGATCCGTCCACCCCTGCCGTGATCGGGCGCGTCATCTGCGGTTCCTCCCTGTGTCGCGGTGATCGCGGTGACCTCCTGCGGGGCCAGTCTTCCGCACGTACCCCGCGTCCCATGACCCCGGGACCACTCGCTGGGCACGTCACCGGCGTCGAACATACGATGGGACGCAGGCCGGTGCGGTCACGGAATCCGCCGTGCCCCCAACCCGGCCGTTCGACATGGGGGACGTATGACTCAGGCGGCCGAGACGGCGCGCACCGTCATCATGACAGTCGACGACGATCCCGGGGTGTCCCGGGCGGTCGCCCGCGACCTGCGGCGGCGCTACGGGGCCGCGCACCGCATCGTGCGCGCGGAGTCCGGCGAGTCCGCGCTCCAGGCGCTGCGCGAGCTGAAACTCCGCGGCGACCTGGTGGCCGTGATACTCGCCGACTACCGGATGCCGCAGATGAACGGCATCGAGTTCCTGGAACAGGCGATGGACGTCCATCCGGGGGCGCGGCGGGTGCTGCTGACCGCGTACGCGGACACCGACGCGGCCATCGACGCGATCAACGTGGTCGACCTCGACCACTACCTCCTCAAGCCGTGGGACCCGCCGGAGGAGAAGCTCTACCCGGTCCTGGACGACCTGCTGGCGTCCTGGCGGGCCGGTGACCACAAGTCGGTGCCCAGCACGAAGGTGGTCGGGCACCGCTTCTCGGCGCGCTCCTCGGAGGTCCGGGAGTTCCTGGCCCGCAACCAGGTGCCGTACCGCTGGTACTCCTCCGACGAGCCCGAGGGCCGGCGGCTGCTGGACGCGGCCGGCCAGGACGGGCGGCGGCTGCCCGTGGTGATCACCCCGGACGGGACGCCGCTGGTGGAGCCGGACGCCCCCGGCCTCGCCGCCCATGTGGGCCTGGCGACGACACCGACGGCCGACTTCTACGACCTGGTGGTGATCGGCGGCGGCCCGGCCGGGCTCGGCGCGGCCGTCTACGGGGCCTCCGAGGGGCTGCGCACGGTGCTGGTGGAGCGGTCGGCGACCGGCGGCCAGGCCGGGCAGAGTTCCCGCATCGAGAACTACCTCGGCTTCCCCGACGGTGTCTCCGGGGCGCAGCTCACCGACCGGGCCCGGCGCCAGGCGGCGAAGTTCGGCGCCGAGATACTCAGCGCCCGCGAGGTGAGCGGCCTGGAGGTGAACGGGTCGGCGCGGACGGTGCGGTTCACGGACGGTTCGGCCGTCGCCGCGCACAGCGTGATCCTGGCGACCGGCGTCTCCTACCGCGAGCTGACCGCGCCCGGCACGGACGACCTGACCGGCTGCGGCGTGTTCTACGGCTCCGCGCTGACGGAGGCCGCCTCCTGCGAGGGCCACGACGTGTACATCGTCGGCGGCGCCAACTCGGCCGGACAGGCCGCGATGTACCTGGCCCGGGGCGCGAAGACGGTGACGCTGCTGGTGCGCGGGCGGTCCCTGGCGGCGTCCATGTCGCACTATCTGATCCAGCAGATCGAGGAGACGCCGAACATCGTCGTGCGCTGCGGCACGGTCGTGGAGTCCGCGCACGGCGAGGGCCGCCTGGAGGGGCTGACCCTGCGCGACGCGGCCGCAGGGCAGAGCGAGCTGGTCGACGCGCAGTGGCTGTTCGTGTTCATCGGCGCGGCCCCGCTCACCGACTGGCTGGAGGGCACGGTGGCACGGGACGCGCGCGGGTTCATCCTGGCCGGACCCGACCTGAGTGCCGACGGCAGCCCGCCGGCCGGCTGGGAGCTGGACCGGCCGCCGTACCACCTGGAGACCAGCGTCCCGGGCGTGTTCGTGGCGGGCGACGCCCGCGCCGAGTCCGCCAAGCGGGTCGCGTCCGCCGTCGGAGAGGGAGCCATGGCCGTGATGCTCGTCCACCGGTACCTGGAGCAGTCGTGAGCGGCCTGCCGATGCCCTGCAGCCCGGGCGAGATCGGGTCGCTGTTCCTGTTCGAGAAGCTGACGCCCGAGCAGGTGGGGCGGCTCTGCGCCGCGGGGCGGGTGGAACTGTTCGAGCCCGGCCCGGTGTACGCCGAGGGCGAGCCCGCCACCTGCTTCTACGTGCTCCTCGAAGGCTCGGTGGTGCTCTCCCGCCGGGTCGGCGGCGACGACGTGGAGGTCAACCGGACCTCGCAGCGCGGGGTGTACGGCGGGGCGATGCAGGCGTACCTCGGGGAGCGGGTGCCGCAGGTCTACAACAACTCCATGCGCGTCACCGGGCCGACGCGGTTCTTCGTGCTGCCCGCGGACACCTTCGCGAGCATCATGCAGGAGTGGTTCCCGATGGCGGTGCACCTGCTGGAGGGGCTGTTCTTCGGGTCGAAGAACACCCAGCGGGCGGTCGGGCAGCGCGAACGGCTGCTGGCGCTCGGCTCGCTCTCCGCCGGGCTGACGCACGAGCTGAACAACCCGGCCGCCGCGGCCGTACGGGCCACCGCCTCGCTGCGGGAGCGGGTGGCGAAGATGCGGCACAAGCTGGCCGTCATCGCCGAGGGGCCGTTCTCCCGGGACGCGCTGGCCGGTCTCATCGACATCCAGGAGCGCACGGCCGAGCGGGTCGCCAAGGCGCCCGTGCTCTCTCCGATGGAGGCGTCCGACCGGGAGGACGCGCTCACCGACTGGCTGGAGGACCACGGCATCGAGAACGGCTGGCAGCTCGCGCCGACGTTCGTGCAGGCGGGCCTGGACAGCGAGTGGCTGGAGCAGGTCGCGGCGGCCGTGGACGAGGAGATCCTCCCCGGGGCGGTGGGCTGGCTCAACTACACGGTCGAGACCGAGCTGCTGATGGACGAGATCGCCGACTCCACGGCCCGGATCACGCACCTGGTGAACGCCGCCAAGCAGTACTCCCAGCTCGACCGGGCGCCCTACCGGATCGCCGACGTCCACGAACTCCTCGACAGCACCCTGGTGATGCTCTCGGGCAAGATCGGCCCGCGGATCGAGGTCGTCAAGGAGTACGACCTCACCCTCCCCGGCGTCCCCGCCTACCCGGCGGAGCTGAACCAGGTATGGACCAACCTGGTCGACAACGCGGTGGCGGCGATGCGCGGCGGGGACGGGACGCTGACCGTGCGCACCGCGCGTGAGAACGACCGGCTGCTGGTGGAGTTCCGGGACACCGGCACCGGTGTCCCGCCGGAGATCCGCGACCGCATCTTCGACCCGTTCTTCACCACCAAGCCGGTGGGTGAGGGCACCGGCCTCGGCCTGGACATCTCCTGGCGGATCGTGGTCAACAAGCACCACGGCACCCTCCAGGTCGACTCCCGGCCCGGCGACACCCGATTCCAGGTGCTCCTGCCGCTCACCGCGGCGGAGCCCGACCCGACCATGGAGGAACAGGCATGAGCGAGAACAACGGCATCGACCCCACCGCGGCGCCGAGCGGCGCGGGCTGCGCCGACTGCGAGGCGACCGGCGGCTGGTGGTTCCATCTGCGGCGCTGCGCGGCCTGCGGCCACGTGGGCTGCTGCGACAGCTCGCCGGGTCAGCACGCCACCGCTCACTTCGAGGCCGCCGGGCATCCGCTGGTGCAGAGTTACGAGCCCGGCGAGGACTGGTTCTGGGACTACGCGACCGACGAGCTGTACGAGCGGGGCCCGGAGCTGGCGCCGCCGGTCAGCCATCCCCAGGACCAGCCGGCGCCGGGACCGGCGGGACGGGTACCGGCCGACTGGGCGGGCGCCCTGCACCGCTGAGCGGAACGCCCGCGCCCGGCGCCGGTCCGGCAGCGCAGCGCCCGGCACGATCTTGGCGGAAGGGCCCCCTCCGGGTGAGGATGCCCCCATGAAGGGTGACCTCTTTTCCAGTGAGCACATGGTGCGGCCGGCCCAGGCGCCGGGGATGACCGTCGAGAACTCCAAATGCATCCGGTACGCGGTGAACGGCGAGATGCTCGCCCGCCAGGGCGCCATGATCGCCTACCGGGGCAGTCTCCAGTTCGAGCGCAAGGGCCAGGGCGTGGGCGGCATGCTCAAGCGCGCGGTGACCGGCGAGGGTTTGCCGCTGATGGCGGTGCGCGGGCAGGGCGAGGCGTGGTTCGCCCACGAGGCGCAGAACTGCTTCGTCGTCGAGGTCGATCCGGGCGACGAGTTCACCGTCAACGGCCGCAACGTCCTCTGCTTCGACGCCTCGCTGTCGTACCGCATCGCGACCGTGAAGGGCGCCGGCATCAGCGGCGGCGGCCTGTTCAACAGCGTCTTCACCGGGCAGGGCAGGCTGGGGCTGGTGTGCGAGGGCACCCCGCTGGTCATCCCGGTCTCCCCGCAGTATCCGGTCTACGTGGACACGGACGCGGTCGTCGGCTGGACGGCGGGGCTGGGGACCTCCCTGCACCGCTCGCAGTCCGTCGGCTCGATGCTGCGCGGCGGTTCCGGTGAGGCGGTGCAGCTCATGCTCCAGGGCCAGGGCCACGTCGTGGTGCGGCCGAGCGAGGCGACCCCGCAGAAGGCGCAGCAGCACTGACCCGTCCGCCGGGGGCGCCGCGGGTGCGTTGACCTCGGCCGGATCACGGGGAAGAGTGCGAGGTGGCGCGGGTGTACGTCCCGCGCCGGAAGGAAGACCGTCTTGATCGGGATCACCGATGTCGAAGCCGCCGCCGGGCGGATCGCCGGGCATGTCGTGCGCACCCCGACGGTGCCGAGCCCCGGGCTGACCGCGCTGCTCGGCGTCCCGGTCACCGCCAAGCTGGAGCTGCTGCAGCGCACCGGCTCGTTCAAGGCCCGCGGCGCGGTGGCGAAGCTGCTGTCGCTGGACGCGGACGAGCGGGCCGCCGGAGTGGTGGCGGTCAGCGGCGGCAACCACGGCGTCGCCCTGGCGGCCATGGCCGCCGCCCTGGACGTGAAGGCCACGGTGGTGATGCCGCGGTCCGCGCCCGCCCGGTCGGTGCGCGGCGCCGAGGACGCCGGGGCGGTGGTACGGCTGACGGACGGCATGCCCGAGGCGTTCGCCCTCATGGAACGGCTGCGGGACGAGGGGCTGACGGCGGTCCACCCGTTCGACGACCCCGTGGTGATCGCGGGCCAGGGCACCGTGGGCCTGGAGTTCGCCGAGGACGCCGGCGAACTGACCGACGTCCTGGTGAGCATCGGGGGCGGCGGACTGATCGCCGGGGTGGCCGCGGCGCTGCGGGCCCGCCGGCCCGGTGTGCGGATCTGGGGGGTGGAGACCGAGGGCGCCGAGGCGATGTCCCAGGCCCTGGCCGCGGGCGGGCCGGTGCCGGTGGCGCTGTCCTCGATCGTCAGCACGCTGAGCGCCCCGTCGGTCTCGCGGCTCACCTACGACCATGTGTCCGCGCTGGTCGACGAGGTGCTCGTGGTGTCGGACGCGGAGGCCGTGCGCGGCTCGCTGGACCTCGCCGAGCACGCGAAGGTGTGGACCGAGCCGGCCGCCGGCTGTCTGCTGCCCGCCGCCCGCCGGGTGGTGGAGCGGGTGGGCGACGGGACCCGGCTGGGGCTGGTGGTGTGCGGCGGCAACGCCTCGATCGCCGACATGACGGCCTGGGCGGCCCGCTTCGGGCCGCGCTGACGGCCGTACCCGCGTGGGCGGCGGTTTTCGTCCGGCCAGGCCGGGGACTCGCTCGTTATGGTGCAAATCGGATACACGATGATGACCGAGCAGGCCGGCCCCCGGGAGCTGGTCGGCCATGTGGTGCGGGCCGAGGAAGTGGGTTTCGACTTCTCCGTCACCTCGGACCACTACTTCCCGTGGCTGCGCTCGATGGGTCACTCGCCGTACGCGTGGAGCGTGCTTGGCGCGGCGGCCCAGGCCACGTCCCGCATCCCGCTGATGACGTACGTGACCTGCCCGACGTTCCGCTACCACCCGGCGGTGGTGGCCCAGAAGGCGGCGACGACGCAGTTGCTGGCCGAGGGACGGTTCCGGCTGGGGCTGGGCTCGGGCGAGAACCTCAACGAGCATGTGGTGGGCGGCGGCTGGCCCGCCGTCGACGTGCGGCACGAGATGTTCGAGGAGGCCGTGGAGATCATCCGGGCGCTCTTCGAGGGCCGTCATGTCAACCGGCACGGCACCCACTTCGACGTGGAGTCGGCCAAGTTGTGGGACCTGCCGGACAGCCCGCCGCCGATCGGCATCGCGGTCTCCGGCGAGCGCTCGTGCGAGCTGGCGGGGCGCCTCGGTGACCTGGTGATCGCCACGGAGCCCAAGGCGGACCTGCTGGACTCCTTCGACCGGCACGGCGGCACGGGCAAGCCGCGGGTGGGCCAGCTCCCGGTGTCGTACGACCCCGACCGGGAGACGGCCGTGCGCCGCGCCCACGAGCTGTTCCGCTGGTTCGGCAACGGCTGGAAGGTGAACTCCGAACTGCCGCACCCCGACTCGTTCGAGGCGGCGACCCAGTTCGTCAGGCCCGACGACGTCGCCGCGTCGATTCCCTGCGGCGACGACCCGGACGCCTTCGTGGAGGCGGTGCGCCCCTACGCCGAGGCCGGTTTCACCGAGGTCGCGCTGGTGCAGATCGGCGGCGAGTCGCAGCACGCCTTCCTGGACTGGTCGGAGAAGACGCTGCTGCCCGCCCTGCGCGAGGCGTTCGGCGGCTCCTGACCCCGTCCCGGCCGGTTCCCCGTCCGGGCGCGCCGCCCCGTCTCCCGGAGAATCACCCGGGCGAGGGGGGCATTCCGCGCCGGGGCGGGGTACCCGCATGCCTCAGGCAGGTCCGTCCTCCGGAGGCCCCTTCGTGAACTCCCACGTGCACAAGACGCTCGTCGTTCAGCTCCAGGCCGGTGCCACGGAGCGCTTCCCCGTCCTCGCCCACCTGGGGTACGACGCCGCGGACCCGTTCGCGCTGACCGTGGTCTTCGGCCACGACGGACGGGTGCTGGCACGGTGGGCGCTGGACCGGGAGATGGTCGCCGAGGGGCTGGAGCGCGCGGTCGGCGTCGGTGACGTACGGCTGCGTCCCGCGTCGCGGGGCCGGTGGGACGAACTGCGGATGGAGTTCCTGGGCGATCCCCGGGTCGACGGGGAGCGGCACCACGCCGTCGTGTACGCCTGGGCCCCGGCGATCGCGGCCTTCCTGCGGGAGACGTACGCCGTCGTGCCCAGGGGCGAGGAGGAGGTACGCGTCGACGACTTCCTGGCGGAGGTCATCGGGAGCTGAGCGGGACGACCACCACGACCACCGCCCGCCCGGCTCCCGGCGGCGCCGGCGCCCGGTCAACGCGCGGTGTGGCGGTGCCGGGTCCACAGCGGGAGCACGAACCAGCACGGCAGGTACCAGGCGACGACCCAGGCGACGACCCAGGCGACGAGCCAGGCGACGAGCCAGGCGACGAGCCAGGGGACGAGCCAGGGGACGAAACCGTCGGAGGTGGCGACCCGGAGGATCAGCGGCAGTGACGCGGCCGTCGTGGCGAGCGGCAGCACCAGGCCGAGCCCGGTCAGCCGGGTGGCCCGGCGCACGGCCTGCGGCTTGACGCGGCGTCCACGGTCCGTGCGCTCCTCCTCGGACTCGTCGCGGCCCCGGCGCCCGGCCGGTCCCTCGTTCGCGTCCGTCCGTGCCGCTGTTCCTCCCGGTCGCCGCGGGCTGTCCGTCCAGCTTCCCGGGTCCGCCGCGCGCGGGCGCCGTGCGGGGCCGACCGTTTGGGAGATCGCGCAAGGGTTACCCGGTCGGCGTACCACGCACAGACCGAGGAGGTCGCCAAGGATGTCCGACACGCAGCTCACCGTAACGCTCAGCGGCGGAAAGCCCGACGACGCGCGGGCGGTCGTGAACGCGCTCCAGGACGTCTTCGGGGCGCCGGACCAGGCCCCGACCGACGACCGGGCCACGGTCCGCACCGCCACGTTCGACTCGCCGACCGAACCGCAGGTCCCCGACACCCCCCGGGCGGAGGGCGCGCGGCTGTCCGCGCCGGTGTCGGTCACCGTGCAGGGCGCCCCGCACGCCGTGGCGGCGGCGAGCGAGACGCTGTCCCGGGCCTTCAGCGCCCGCGACCAGGGAGCGTCCTCCGGCGACCAGGAGCAGGAGCGGCAGCTCCTCCTGGAGCCCTGACCCGGACGGGCCGGTCCGGCCCGTCCGGACCGGCTACCAGCGGCCTTCCACCTGGTCCTTGATCCGCCGCTCGTACAGCTCACCGATGGCCGTGAGCGTCGGGCCGGACAGTTCCGGCAGGAGGGCCGCTTCGGCGTTGGCGCGGGCCTGTTCGGGTGAGCGGGCGCCGGGGATCACGGTGGTCACCCCCGGCTGCTGGACGATCCAGCGCAGCGCGAGCTGGGCCGGGGTGTATCCCTCGGGAGCGAGCGCGGCGAAGTCGGCGGCGGCCTCGACGCCGGTGGCGAAGTCGACGCCGGAGAAGGTCTCGCCCTGGTCGAACGCCTCGCCGTGCCGGTTGAAGGTGCGGTGGTCGTTGGCGGCGAAGACGGTGTCCCGGGTGTACTTCCCGGTCAGCAGTCCGGAGGCGAGCGGCACCCGGGCGATGATGCCGACGCCCGCCGCACGGGCCGCCGGGAGGACCTCCAGCAGGGGTTTCATCCGGAACGGGTTGAGAATGATCTGCACGCTCGCCACGTTCGGCCGGGCGAGGGCGGCGAGCGCCTCCGCGCAGGTCTCCACGCTGACGCCGTACGCCTCGACGCGCTCCTCGGCCACCAGCGTGTCCAGGGCGTCGAAGACCTCGTCCGTCGAGTAGACGGGGGTGGGCGGGCAGTGCAACTGGACCAGGTCGATGCGGTCGAGGCCGAGGTTGCGCCGGGAACGGTCGTTCCAGGCGCGGAAGTTGTCCAGGACGTAGTTCCGCGGGATCTGCTCGACGCGGCGGCCCATCTTGGTCGCCACCATCACGGGCAGGTCGGGCCGGCCGGCGAGGAACGCGGCGATGGTCTCCTCGCTGCGTCCGTCGCCGTAGACGTCGGCGGTGTCGAAGAAGGTCACCCCGGCCTCGGCCGCCGCCTCCAGTACCGCCCGCGCCTCCTTGTCGTCGACGTCTCCCCAGTCGGCGCCGAGCTGCCATGTGCCCAGGCCGATGACGGAGGCGTGCCGGCCCGACCTGTCGAATGCGCGTTCTTCCATGGACGGCAGTCTGTCACCCGGCCCGCCCCGCCTCACGCCGGGCGCCGCCGGTACGCGGTGCGGGCCACCTTCGGCCCCAGCCAGCGCTTGAACCTGCGCAGCGCCTCCGACTGCCCGGCCGCCCGGTCCAGCCGGTAGTACCAGTGCGGCGGGAGGTACGGCAGCAGCGGCGAGTGGCGCTGGCCGAGCAGGGCGAACATCCGCTCGGGGGGCAGGTGGATGTAGCGCGGCAGGTTCTCGTACCACTGGGCGCTGTAGCGGGCGGCGCTCTGCACGGGCAGGAGGGCGGGTCTGCGGTCCTGTTCGTAGTGGGCGAGCGCGTCCGGGACGGCGGGGTGCGCGCGCAGGGCGGCGGCCAGGGACATGGCGTCCTCCAGGGCGAGGGTGGTGCCCGCGCCGACGGAGTAGTGCGTGGTGTGCGCGGCGTCGCCGAGGAGCACCAGGTTGCCCCGGGACCAGGTGCGGTTGGTCAGGGTGCGGAAGGGGGCCCAGGGGGCGGCACCGCCCACGGCCGCGGGGCGGCCGGTCAGGGGACGGCCGTCCAGGACGTCGGCGAAGAGGTCCTCCAGCAGGGCGCGCCCGTCGGCCTCGGGTGCCCGGTCCAGGCCGAGGCCGGTCCAGGTCCCGGGCGCGCACTCGACGACGAAGGTGCTGCGCTCGGGGCTGAAGCGGTAGCCGTACGCCCAGATCCAGCCGTGTCCGGTGGACACGAAGGAGAAGGTGAAGGCGTCGAAGACCTTGGTGGTGCCGAGCCACACATAGCGGTTGCGGCCGGGACGCACCTCGGTGCCGAAGTGGCCGGGGTACCGGGAGCGCAGCGCGCTGCCGGCGCCGTCGGCGGCGACGACCAGGTCGGCGGCGGGCGGGGCGGTGACCTCGTGGCCGAACCGCAGATCCACACCGAGTGCGCGGGCCCGGCCGGCCAGGATCTCCAGCAGCCGGTGCCGGCCGATGCCGAATCCCTCGTCGCCGCGGTGCCGGGTGGTCAGTTCTCCCACCCGGGCGAGGCCGTCGCGCCAGCCCACGGAGGCGTCCTCGATCGCGCGCGCGGACTCGGGGTCGTGCTCCCGCAGCCGGTCGAGCAGGGGGCGCCAGTAGGTGACGCCCCAGCCGTAGGTGGCGCCCTCGGGGTTGCGTTCGTGGACGGTGACCTCGTGGCCGGGGTGGAGCCGCTTGAGCAGGATCGACAGATACAGGCCGGCGGGTCCGCCGCCGACGCAGGCGACCTTCACACAACCTCCCGATAAGCACGCAAAGCGGACATGGGTCCGCGCAGCGTAGCAGGGAGGCGGCGCGGGTGGCTGTCCGCGCGGGCCGGCTACCCGGCCACCGTCGTGCGGCACTCCGGGTGGCCCCAGCCCTGGTCGTTCCTGGCGATGGACTCGCCTGCCGCGTAGGAGCGTCCGCAGACGCAGCGGCCGGGGAACTTCGCCTTGAGCGTCCGCGTGGACGACCCGCCGCCGCCCTTCGGGCCGGAGGCGGATTTCCCGCGTGCGGCGCGGGCCGGCGGGACGGCCGGCGCGGGCGGCGGCTGCGGTGAGCCCAGGGCGCTGCCCGCGGCCTCCTGGACGACGGCGGCCTGGCTGGCGGCGCGGTCCGCGAAGTCGTTGAGCCGGTCTCCGTCGACCTGGTGGGCGGGGACGTAGCGGAACTCGACCGAGCGGCCGGTGAGCAGTTCGTCGATGCGCGCCACCAGCTCCTGGTTGGCGACCGGCTTGCCGGCGGCGGTCTTCCAGCCGTTGCGCTTCCAGCCGGGCAGCCAGGTGGTGACGGCCTTCATCGCGTACTGGGAGTCCATCCGGACCTCCAGCGGTGTGTCCGGGTCGGTCGCGGCCAGCAGCCGTTCCAGTGCCGTGAGTTCGGCGACGTTGTTGGTGTTGCGGCCCAGGGCGCCGGCCGCCCAGCGGGCCGGCGTCCCGGTCTCGTCGGCGACGACCCACGCCCAGCCCGCCGGGCCGGGATTTCCCTTCGAGGCCCCGTCGCAGGCGGCCACCACACGTTCACGCATGGGCTCGATCATGCCATGGCCGGACAGGGCCTCCGGGAGGGGCCCGGGGGACTCGGGAGGGGCCCGGGGGACTCCCGAGTCGGCCGCCGGCCGGGGCGTGACGCGCGCGGCACCCGGCAGGCGCCGCCGTCGCGCGCCCCGTGCGCCGGGCGGGCCGGGGACGCGAGACGGCGCCCGGATCTCCGTCCCGCCCCCCGGCGCCTCGACCGGTGGGTTTACGCCTCGCCGCGGCGAAGCCGCCCCCTCGCACGCCGTTCCCCTCCGGCCCCACCACTGTTTGCCTGGTACCTGCGGCGCACCCGGCACTCCCGCGCCGCGCGGCCGCCGTCCCGACCCCTCGTCGCCTCCCCCGCACCCACCCTGTCCGCCCGCAAGGAGGGAATGTGTCCGTACCCGGCAGCGCCGGCGGGCCCGCCACCGACGAGTCCGCCCCAGGCCCGGCCGCCCGGGCCGATCCGTCGTCCGCCGCCGAGCGGTCCACCAGCCTCGGCACCCGGGCGGCCCGGCAGCTCGCCACCACCACCAAGTCCGCACCGCAGATGCGGGCCATCAGCTCCCGGTGGCTGCTGCGGACACTGCCCTGGGTCGACGTGCGCGGCGCCACCTACCGGGTCAACCGGCGCCTCACCCTGCGGCCGGGCCGCGGCCGGGTGCGGTTCGAGCAGAACGGCGCCGACGACATCCGGGTCGTCCCGGCCACCCTCACCGAGCTGCCCGCCCTGCGCGGCTATCGGGACACCGCTGTCCTGAAGGAGATCGCCTCCCGGTTCCGGGTGCGCGAGGTGCGGGCCGGCGAGGTCCTCTTCGAGGCCGGCCGGCCCGTCACCGAGACGTACCTCGTGGTCCACGGCCGCTTCACCCGCTACGCCACCGGCAGGTACGGCGAGGAGGAGGTCGTCGGCGTCGTCACCGACGGCGAGGGCCTAGGCGACGAGGCCGTGCACCGGACCGGCCCCCGCTGGCCCACCTCGGCACGGGCCGGGACCGCCGCGGTGGTACTGGTCCTGCGGCGGGACGACCTCACCGAACTGGCCGGCCGCGCCCC
This sequence comes from Streptomyces ziwulingensis, assembly GCF_039542605.1. NCBI lineage: Bacteria > Bacillati > Actinomycetota > Actinomycetes > Kitasatosporales > Streptomycetaceae > Streptomyces > Streptomyces ziwulingensis. The sequence goes on along the minus strand of NZ_BAABIG010000017.1, from coordinate 200,991 downwards.
CTCCCTCGCCGGGCACCTGGCGGCCCACGCCGAGCGACAGCGCCGGCCGGTCAACCGCGAGGGCGAGGCCGGCCTCCCCGTACAGGCGGGCCACACCGGCGAGCCGGAGCTGACCGGCGGCTTCGTCGACTACGAACTGAGCCCGCGCGAGTACGAGCTGTCCCTGACCCAGACCGTGCTGGGCGTGCACACCCGGATCTCCGACCTCTACAGCGACCCGATGGACCAGACCCGGGAGCAGTTGCGGCTCACCGTCGAGGAGATCCGCGAGCGCCAGGAGTGGGAGCTGGTCAACAACCGCGAGTTCGGCCTGCTGCACAACATCGACCACGGGCAGCGGATCAGCACCTCCACCGGTCCGCCGACCCCTGCCGACCTCGACGAACTGCTGTCGATGCGCCGCGGGACCCGGCTGCTGCTCGCCCACCCCAAGGCGATCACCGCCTTCTTCCGGCAGTGCAACCGGCGTGGCCTGGTGCCCGGCACGGCGCGGGCCGGCGGCCACCAGGTGCCCGCCTGGCGCGGGGTGCCGATCTTCCCCTGTGGCAAGATCCCGGTCGGCGAGCGGCACACCAGCAGCATCATCGCGCTGCGCACCGGTGAGGCCGACCAGGGGGTGGTGGGCCTGTACCAGACCGGTATCCCCGAGGAGTTCGAGCCCGGACTCAACGTCCGCTTCATGGGCATCGACACCGCGGCGATCGTCCGCTACCTCGTCACCGCCTACTACTCCCTGGCCATCCTGGTGCCGGACGCGGCCGGGGCCCTGGAGAACGTCCAGATCGGCCGGAGTGCCGACTGACCGGAGGTATGTCACGACCATGAGCGCTCCCCCTGTCTCCGGCGTCCCCTTCCGGGCGCCGGGCCCCCCGAAGTACGCCGGTACCGTCCGCGCCGCGCCGGGCCGGCCGGTGCCGGGACTGCGGTTCCGGCCCGCCGTGCCCGCCGACCCCGGGAAGGTCGCGGAGGTCGACCGCAGACTGGAGGAGTGGGCCCGCGGCCTCGACCTGTTCCCGAAGGCGTGGTCGGACGACTTCGCGGGGTTCGGGTTCGGCCGGGCCGTGGTGCTCCAGCACCCGGGCGCGGTCGGCCTCGACCGGCTCACCGTCGCCGGTGAACTGCTGCTCGCCGAGAACCTCGTCGACAGCCTCTACTGCTCCGAGGACGAGGACCGCGGCGGCAGCGCGCGCGGGCTGGGCGGCCGTCTCGTGCTGGCCCAGTCGGCGGTCGACCCGTACCACGGCACCGCCGACACGGAGGCCGCCTGGGAGCGGGGCATGCGGGCCGACAGCCCGCTGCGCTCCTACCACTGGGCCGTCAAGGACTACGCCGCCTTCGCCACGCCCAGCCAGCGCGACCGGTTCGTGCACGCCCTGTCCCGGCTGCACCTGGGCTATCTCGGCGAGGCCGCCTGGTCGCAGATCCGGTACACGCCCACCGTCTGGGAGTACCTGGTGATGCGGCAGTTCAACAACTTCCGTCCCTGTCTGTCGATCGTCGACGCGGTCGACGGCTACGAACTGCCCGAGGCCCTGCACGCCCGTCCCGAGATCCAGCGGGTGACGGCACTGGCCTGCAACGCCACCACGATCGTCAACGACCTCTACTCCTTCACCAAGGAGCTGGCCGAGCCGGGGCACCTCAATCTGCCGCAGGTCGTCGCCGCCAACGAGCGGTGCGGGCTGAAGGCCGGCTATCTCAGGGCCGTGGAGATCCACAACGAGATCATGGACTCCTTCGAGGAGGAGTCCGCCGCGCTCAGCGCCGGCTCCCCGCTCGTCGAGCGCTACACCCGCTCCCTGGCGGCCTGGGTCTCCGGCAACCACGAGTGGCACGCCACCAACACCCACCGCTACCACCTGCCGGACTACTGGTGAGCGAAACCCCCCTGACGTCGCGTCAGGCAGATCACGAGGAGACACCGTTGACCACCTCCGACCTCACGAGCGCGCCGGTCCCGACCCAGTCCACGTACCAGCGCCGGGTCGCGGAGTACTGGAACGCCGAGGAGAACCCGGTCAACCTCGAACTCGGGAAGATCGACGACCTGTACCACCACCACTACGGTGTCGGGGACGCCGACCGGTCGGTGCTGGACGAGCCCGACCCGGCCCGGCGCCGGGAGCGGATCACCTCGGAGCTGCACCGCCTGGAGCAGGCCCAGGCCGAACTGCTCGCCTCCCGGCTCGGCCCGCTGACCCCCGCCGACCGGGTCTTCGACGCCGGCTGCGGACGCGGCGGCGGCAGCGTGGTGGCCAACCTGCGCTACGGCTGCCGCGCCGACGGCGTCACCCTCTCCGCCAAACAGGCCGACTTCGCCAACGCCCAGGCCCGTAAACGCGGCATCGGCGACCGGGTGCGCTACCAGGTCCGGAACATGCTGGACACGGGCCTGCCGTCCGGTGAGTTCGCGGCCTCGTGGAACAACGAGTCCACCATGTACGTCGAGCTGGAGCTGCTCTTCGCCGAGCACGCCCGGCTGCTGCGCCGCGGCGGACGCTATGTGGTGATCACGGGCTGCTACAACGACACCTACGGGCGGGCCTCCCGCGAGGTCTCGCTCATCAACGCCCACTACATCTGCGACATCCATCCCCGGTCGGCGTACTTCCGGGCCATGGCCCGCAACCGCCTGGTCCCCGTCCATGTGGAGGACCTGACGGAGGCGGCCCTGCCCTACTGGGAGCTGCGCAGCCGCGCCGAGCACCTCGTCACCGGCATCGAGGAGACGTTCCTGACCGCCTACCGCAACGGCAGCTTCCAGTACCTGCTGATCGCGGCGGACCGCGTCTGACGCCTCCTCCGCACACCCCGGGGGGGCTCACTCCCCGGCGAACGCCTTCTCCAGGGCGGCGATGTCGAGCTTGCGCATCGACATCATCGCCTCGTTGGCGCCCGCCACCCTCACCGGGTCGGGGTCGGCGAACATCTCGTTGAGCCGGACCGGGACGACCTGCCAGGAGAGCCCGTAGCGGTCCTTGAGCCACCCGCAGGGGCCGTCCTGTCCGCCGCCCGCCTGAAGGGCGGCCCAGTAGTGGTCGACCTCCCGCTGGTCCTCGCACAGCACCTGGAAGGAGACCGCCTCGTCGAAGGTGAACTGCGGTCCGCCGTTCAGCGCGACGAACCGCTGTCCGTTGGCGGTGAACTCGACCGTCAGGACGCTGCCGGCCCGGCCCATCGAGCCCTCGGGGTAGCGGGTGACGTCGCCGAGCCCGGAGTTCTCGAACACCGAGACGTAGAAGTGGGCGGCCTCCTCCGCCTCGCCGTCGAACCACAGGCAGGTGGTGAATCCGTCGGTGACCATGGGTTCCTCCTGGGGTGAACGGACGCGATCCGGTGGGTAGACCGGTCCGGGCCCCGGAACTCATCGCTCGGGCGCGGTCGCGCGTTCCCGGTCCGCCCCGCTCTGCCCTCGGCGAATCTGCCCCGGGCAGAGAATCCGCCGGTGGGAGCGGTGCCGGGCCGACAGTGGGGACGGCGGCACACCCGCCGCGCAACGACCAGCCCCACCACTCGACGAAGGAGCGCCGATGTCTCCATTCACGGCCGGCCCGGCCGCAGCCCTGATGCCCCGGGCGGAGGAGACCGGGACCCCCGCGACCCGCTTCGACGACCACCTGGCCGCCCAGTTGCTCGCGCAGCGCATCGTGCTGCTGGGCACGCAGGTCGACGAGGTCTCCGCGAACCGCGTCTGCGCCCAGTTGCTGATCCTCTCCGCGGAGGACCAGCACACCGACATCAGCCTGTACGTCAACAGCCCCGGCGGCTCCGTGCACGCCGGGCTCGCCATCTACGACACGATGCGGCTGATCCCCAACGACGTCTCCACGCTCGCCATGGGCTTCGCCGCCAGCATGGGGCAGTTCCTGCTCAGCGTCGGCACCCGGGGCAAGCGGTACGCGCTGCCGCACGCGCGGGTCATGATGCACCAGCCGTCGGCGGGCATCGGCGGTACCACCGCCGACATCGAGATCCAGGCCGACAATCTGGAGTTCACCAAGCGGACCATCGAGCGGATCACCGCCGAGCACACGGGGCAGTCCCCCGAGACCATCTCGCGCGACGGCGACCGGGACCGCTGGTTCACCGCCGAGGAGGCCAAGGAGTACGGCATGGTGGATCACGTCGTGGAGTCCCTCGCGGACGTCCGCCCGACCGCCACCCGGCGCCGGACGGGGCTGTGACATGGGGAGCTACTCGATTCCGAACGTCGTCGAGCGCACCCCGCGGGGCGAGCGGTCCTACGACGTGTTCAGCCGGCTGCTGTCGGAGCGGATCATCTTCCTCGGCACCGAGATCGACGACGGGGTGGCCAATGTCGTGATCGCCCAGCTCCTCCACCTGGAGTCGGCGGCCCCGGAGAGCGAGATCTCGATCTACCTCAACTCCCCCGGCGGCTCGTACACCTCGCTGATGGCGATCTACGACACGATGACGTTCGTGCGGGCGCCGGTCTCGACGTTCTGCGTCGGCCAGGCGGCCTCCACGGCGGCGGTGCTGCTGGCCGGCGGGGACGCCGGGCGGCGGTTCGTGCTGGAGCACGCGCGGGTGCTGCTCGGGCAGCCGGCCAGCGGCGGCCGGCAGGGCACCGTCTCCGACCTGGCGCTCCAGGCCAAGGAGATGGTGCGGATCCGCGCGCAGGTCGAGGAGGTGCTCGTGCGGCACACCGGTCACGAGGCCGCCGCGCTGCGCGCGGACATGGACCGCGACAAGGTGTTCACCGCCCGGGAGGCGGTGGCGTACGGGCTGGCCGACGAGGTGCTCTGCCGGCGGTCGCGGGCGGTCTGAGCGGACGGACGGGCAGGTGCGCCCCCGCGCGGGGAGGGGCGGCACCTGCCTTTCGCGTGCCGCGGGGTGTCAGGCGGCGAGGCAGAGTCCGTCGGCGCGGCCCACCGAGGTGGCGCGCCGGCCGCGTGTCTCATGGCGGGCGGTGACGCGGACGAGTTCGCCGTGGACGCGCGACAGCAGATCGCCGAGGCCGAGGCCGAGGGCCCGCGCGGCGGCCGCGAGCACCTCCGAGGAGGCCTCCTTGCGGCCGCGCTCGACCTCCGAGAGATACGGCATGGAGATCCGTGCCGTCTCGGCCACGTCCTTCAGCGTGCGCTCCTGCGCGAGGCGTTCACGCCGCAGGACGTCACCGACCAGGTCGCGCCAGAGGGGTTCCCGGGGCGCGGGGCCGGTCGTGGGCCCGGTCGTGGGGCCGGTCGTGGGAGGCGCGGCGGGCGGGCGCAGCGCGATGACGCGGGCTTCGTTCGGCGCTTGGTTCGTCACCTTCCCAGCCTAGGTTCGCCCGCCGCCGGGGGAAGGGGGCGGCGTTCCGCCCAGAGAGAAGCCGGCGCCGCGCCGACCGGCCCACCGAGGTGTGCGCCACCGGGCCCGCCGATATCCTGTGGGAGTGCCACGCCGCAGGGTGCCGCCCGGCCGGCGGATCGGCGGCGCGTCCGGTGGCACACAAGCGTTCGACCTGGGCGACCGCGAGCCGGATGTACTCAGGGAGGCGTCGGACCGTGACTTTCGTGGGAGAGGCAATGAAGACCGCCACCGCCGGGACCAGGACGGGTGAAGGGGCGTTCCGGGCAGACCTGGACGCGCGGTCGGTGGCTCCGCGTGACGCGCGGGAGCTGTCCCGGCAGTTCTTCCAGCGGCTCGCCGCACTCGACGAGGGCACGCCCGAGTACCAGTACGCGCGCAACACCCTCGTGGAGATGAACATGTCGCTCGTGCGGTTCGCCGCCGGCCGGTTCCGCGGTCGCGGCGACGACATGGAGGACATGGTCCAGACCGGCATGATCGGCCTTATCAAGGCCATCGACCGGTTCGAGCTGTCGCGCGAGGTCGAGTTCACCTCCTTCGCCCTGCCGTACATCGTCGGTGAGATCAAGCGCTTCTTCCGTGACACCACCTGGGCCGTGCATGTGCCCAGGCGCCTTCAGGAGCTGCGGGTCGAGCTGGCCAGGGCCCGTGAGGAGCTGTCCAGCCGCCTGGACCGCGAGCCCACCGCGGCCGAGCTGGCCACGCTGATGAACATCGGCGAGAACGAGGTGATCGAGGGCCAGATCGCCGCCAACGGCTACACCTCATCCTCCCTGGACGCCGTGCTCACCGGCGACGGCACCGAGGCCGGCGAGTCGGTCCTCGCCGACTTCATCGGCGTGGAGGAGGCCGGGCTGCGGCTCGTGGAGGACTTCCACTCGCTGGCGCCGCTGCTGGCGGAGCTGAGCGAGCGCGACCGGCGGATCATCCACCTGCGGTTCGTGGAGGAGGCCACTCAGGCCGAGATCGGCGAGGAGCTGGGCTGCACGCAGATGCACGTCTCCCGGATGATCAAACGGATCATCCACCGGCTGCGCGAGGGCATGCTGGGCGAGCTCGACCGCGTCTGACCCCCGTCTCGACCGCGTCTGACCCCCGTAGGGCTCCGCGCGGGGGCGTCACTCGCCGGTGAGTCCCACGACGGCACGGACCCGCTTGCCCACCGGGACCCGCTCGACGGCGAGTTCCTCCGTCAGGGCGTGCACGATCTCCAGCCCGTGCCGGCCGATCCGCTCCGGGTCCCGCGGGAACCGCCTGGGCACCGCCGCGCTGCTGTCGTAGACGGAGACCGTGACCGACGCGTCCGTGCCTTCCAGCTCCAGGATGTAGGGGCCCTGGCTGTGCCGGTCGGCGTTGGTGACCAGTTCGCTCACCACCAGCAGGACGGCGCCGTCGGCCCGGCCGCCGATGGCGGCGCACCACTCCGTGCGGAGCTGCTGGAGGAAGAGCGTGGCGAAGGACCGTGCCTCGGCGATACATCCCGGCTCGCCCGTGTAGTGCGCCGCCCGCCGTAGCGGTTCCACGGGCACGTCGAAACCAGTCGGTATCACTGCCCCGTCCAGGTGGTCGATCATGCGTTTCTCTCTCGAAGAGCCGGACTGGCCGGACGCTGCTGCACCCGCCCCCTACCCCGATCACGGCTGTGCAGTCCCCGTGGTTCCCACTGCGGGCATTGTCACAGTCTCACGGGGCACCCGGAAGGTTTCCTGGACCGGTCGAAGGCGGCCGGCGCGGAGCACCGGAGGTGCGCGGTGGCCTGGTGGACATGGCTGGTCGTAGTGGTCGCCGTGGTGGTGGCCCTGTTCCTGCTGACCCTGGCCGTGCAGGCCGGACGGCGGTCGGGCACGGTCGTCGCGGTCCGGCGTGGGCGCCGGACCGGTGGAAAGGACGTGCGATGAACGAGCTGATGGCCGCGCGGAGCCTGACGACCCGGCCCGTGGTGACGCTCGGCGGCGACGCGGTGGCCCAGGTGAAGGACACCGTCTTCGACGCCGAGGCCGGGCGGATCCTGGGGTTCACCCTCAACGGCCGGGGGCTGTTGTCGGGGCCGCTGCGGCAGAGCCTGCCCTGGTCGGCGGTGCGGGCGCTGGGCCATGACGCGGTGATGATCCGCGCCGGGGAGGACCTGGCGGAGACGGCCGCCGTGGTGGCCCGCCGGGAGGCGGCGCAGGGCCGGGTGCTCGGCGCCAAGGTGCTGACGGACGCGGGCACCGAGGTCGGCACGGTGCTCGACGTGGTCGTGCGGGGCGGCACGGCGGGCCGGGTCGTCGGCTTCCGGGTGGCCGCGAGCAAGGAGTTCGCCGGTGGCTCCGGGCGCCGTCGGCGCAAGGTCTACGTCCCGCGCGGGGAGACCCTCGCCGTCTCCGGCCGGGCGCTCGTCCTGCCCGCCGACGCCGTCCGGCACGTCGCCGACGACCTCGACGATCTCGCCGCTTTGGCGGCGGGCGCACCCGGCCACCGCAAGGAGGTGTGAACGATGATGCTCTTCTCCGACGTCCAGGGCCTGCCCGTGGTGACGCTGGCCGAGGCGGCCGAACTGGGGACCGTGGCCTCCCTCGCCGTCGACGCCGCTTCGGGCACCGTCACCCACCTGCGGATCCGGGGCGGGCGGCGGCGCGGGCGGACGGTGCTGCCCTGGTCGGCGGTGCACGCCGTCGGGCCGGACGCCGTGCTGGTCCGCCCGGCCGACGCCGCCGACCCCGCTCCGCCCCCGCACGACCTGCTGGCCAGCCGGGTGCTGACGGAGGGCGGCGACGAGCGGGGGCAGGTGCGGGACGCGGCCTTCGACCCGGACACGGGCCGGCTGGTGACGGTGGTCACCGGGCTCGATGAGCTGCCGGCGGACCGGCTGCTGGGACTCGGCGACTACGCCCTGGTCGTACGGTCCGCCTGAGTCGCCCGGCGGGCGGCCCGCCGGGCGGTCCGGTCCCGGGGAGGAGTTCCGGGCCCGGTGGGTGGCTAGGCCACCGGTACGACCAGGGGTGAGACGGTCCGCTGCATGCGCAGCGCGTCCACCGACTCGGCGAGCAGCTCGTACTCGGTGGTCTCGTCACTGGTGGCGACGCGCACCAGCCGTCCGGCGGCCAGCTCGTCGGCGACCAGTTCCTGCTGCATGTCGTCGGCGCACCAGGAGCGCAGCACCCGGGGGACGTCGGGGGCGTCGTCGGCGACGGGGGTGAGGGCGCCGCGCGGCAGGTGCGGGGAGTCGGGCTGCGGATCGAGGCGCTCGGCCATCCAGGCGGCGCGGTCGCGCAGCCACCACAGGGCGAGGGCGAGGGTGGGGGCCCGGTAGGTGCCGAGCGGGACGCCGATGCGCCGCCCGTCGCAGACTCCGTACGCGGTGACATGGCACAGGAACTCGTCGTGCACGTCTCCCCTCCCCCGTCGCATAACTCGCCTGCCGGGTCCGTGCGGCTCGTGTGCTGTGCGTGAGGACGACGTCGCGTGAAGTGAGGCGTCCTAGGAGTCGAGTATGTTCACTGCTGAATCACTGTCACCATGGCTTTTTGGCCACTCTCCTGGCATATTCAGGACGGCCGCTGGCCGAAAGGGTGCGGGTCCCTCCGAGCGCCCCGTGTACGCCCCCCGAACACTCCCGAGCGCCCCCGGGAACCCCTCCGGAAAGCACCGAGGGCCGCGTCCGGACGCTCCGGACGCGGCCCTCGTGACGGGGGTGCTACGCCGTGACGAGCTTGTCGATGCGGGCCAGTTCGTCGGCGTCGAAGTCCAGGTTGCCGATGGCCGCGACGCTGTCCTCCAACTGCCGCGGGCTGCTGGCGCCGACCAGCGCGGAGGTGACCCGGCCGCCGCGCAGCACCCACGCCAGCGCCATCTGCGCCAGGGACTGGCCGCGGGTCCCGGCGATCTCGTCCAGCGCGCGGAGTTTGGCGACCAGGTCCTCGGTGACCGCCTCGGAGTTGAGGAAGGGGCTGTCGCTCGCGGCCCGCGAGTCCTCCGGGATCCCGTCGAGGTAGCGGCCGGTCAGCAGGCCCTGCTCCAGCGGCGAGTAGGCGATGGAGCCGACGCTCAGCTCGTCGAGGGCGTCCAGCAGCCCCTCGTGCTCCGGGCGCCGGTCGAGCATCGAGTAGCGCGGCTGGTGGATCAGGAGCGGGGTGCCGAGGTCGGCCAGGATGCGCGCGGCCTCCCGGGTCTGCTCCGCGGAGTAGTTGGAGACACCGACGTACAGCGCCTTGCCCTGCCGCACCGCCGTGTGCAGGGCGCCCATCGTCTCCTCCAGTGGAGTCTCCGGGTCGGGGCGGTGGGAGTAGAAGATGTCGACGTACTCCAGGCCCATCCGTCCCAGGCTCTGGTCGAGGGAGGAGAGCAGGGACTTGCGCGAGCCCCACTCGCCGTACGGGCCGGGCCACATCAGATAGCCGGCCTTGGTGGAGATCACCAGTTCGTCGCGGTACGGCGCGAAGTCGGCCCGGAGCGCCTCGCCGAGCGCGGACTCGGCGGCGCCGGGGGGCGGGCCGTAGTTGTTGGCCAGGTCGAAGTGGGTGACGCCGAGGTCGAAGGCGCGGCGCAGGATGGCGCGCTGCGTCTCGACCGGCCGGTCCGGGCCGAAGTTGTGCCACAGGCCGAGCGAGAGCGCCGGGAGCATCAGGCCGCTGCGTCCGGTGCGCCGGTAGGGCATGTCCGCGTAGCGGTCGGGGTGTGCGGTGTACAACGCGACTCCTGGAGGGTTCTGCACGCGGGTTCCCGGTCGGGGGGAGAACCGGGTCTTGACCGGGTCCCACTCTGGCCCGACCTGCGGGCAGTGGTCCAACAGAAGAATCCGATCGGATTCAGCGACTACGCTTCTCAGTCATGGAACTGCGCCAGCTCCAGCACTTCGTCGCGGTCGCCGAGGACCAGCACTTCACCCGGGCGGCCGAACGGCTGCTGGTCTCCCAGTCCGGCCTGTCGGCGTCCATCCGTGCCCTGGAGCGGGAGCTGCAGACGCCGCTGTTCGTGCGGACCACGCGCCGGGTGACGCTGACGGAGGCCGGGCGGGCGCTGCTGACCGAGGCGCAGCGGATCGTCGCACAGGTGCGGGCGGCGCACGAGGCGGTCGCCGCGGTGCAGGGCGTGCTGCGCGGCACGCTGGCGCTGGGCACCGAGCAGTGCATCGCCGGGGTGCCGGTGGCGGCGCTGCTCGCCGCGTTCCGCAGGCGCCATCCGGACGTGGAGATCCGGCTGCGGCAGGCGGGCTCGGGCGAACTGGCGGAGGAGGTGGCGGCGGGCCGTCTTGACCTGGCGTTCGCCTACCGGACGCAGGCGGACACCGATCGGCTGCGCTCGGCCTCGCTGACCAGCGAGCCGATGACCGTGCTCTGCCACCCCGACCACCGCCTCGCGGCCGACGGGGCGGTGCTGACCCCCACCGATCTGGCCGACGAGGTCTTCGTCGACTTCCATCCGGACTGGGGGCCGCGACGCGTCACCGACACCGCGTTCGCCGCGGCGGGTGTGCGGCGTACGGTCGCGCTGGAGGTCAACGACGTGCACGGGCTGCTGGACCTGATCGACGAGAACCTCGGCATCGCGGTCGTGCCCCGGCACTTCCGGCACAAACGGGCCTCCCTGGCCTCGCTGCCGCTGAAGGAGACGGGCGAGGCCGCGTACGAGACCATCGCCCTGCTGCCGCCGCCGCAGGCCACCAGCCCGGCGGCGCGGGCGCTGATGGCGCTGCTGGAGACGGGGAGCGGCTGAGCGCCGGATGCGCGAAGGTGGCCGTATGCACGCAAAGGACATCCTCATCGAGGGCTACGGCCGCGTCCGGGAAGAGGTCCACTCGGTGGTCGAGGGCCTCGGCCCCGGCGACCTCGCCGCCCGGCCCTCCCCCGAAGCCAACTCCGTCGCCTGGCTGATCTGGCATCTCACCCGTGTCCAGGACGACCATGTCGCCGGCGCCTTCGGGCTCGACCAGGTCTGGCCGGCGCAGGGCTGGGAGCGGCGGTTCGGGCTGGAGCTGCCCCGCGAGGACACCGGGTTCGGGCACGGCGCCGCCGAGGTGGCGAAGGTCCGGGTCGACTCGGGCGAGTTGCTCACCGGCTACTACGACGCCGTGCACGAGCAGACCCTCACCGCCCTGCGCGCACTCGCCGCCGGGGACCTGGAACGGGTCGTGGACGAGCGGTGGGACCCGCCGGTCACGCTGGCCGTGCGCCTGGTCAGCGTCCTGTCCGACGATCTCCAGCACGTCGGACAGGCCGCATACGCGCGCGGGCTGCTTCAGACCACCGCGGCGTAGCCGGGCAGGATCACGTCCTCGATCAGGGCCCGGCCCTCGTCGAACGGCAGGAACGCGCTCTTGACCGCGTTCACCGTGACCGTGCGCAGGTCCTCGGCCGTCCAGCCCGCCTCCTCGACCAGCAGGGACATCTCCCGGGTCATGGTGGTACCCGAGACGAGCCGGTTGTCGGTGTTGAGGGTGACGCGGAAGCCGAGGTCCTTCAGGGCCGTGATCGGGTGGTCCGCGATCGAGGTGGCCGCGCCGGTCTGGAGGTTGGAGGTGGGGCACATCTCCAGGGCGATCCGGCGGTCGCGCACCCAGCTCGCGAGGCGGCCCAGCTTGCCGGCGGCGAGGTCGGGGATGTCGTCGGTGATCCGTACGCCGTGGCCGATGCGCTGGGCGCCGCACACCTGGATCGCCTGGTGGATGCTGGGCAGGCCGTGCGCCTCACCGGCGTGGATGGTGAAGGGCACGTTCTCGCGCCGCAGGTGGGTGAAGGCGTCGAGGTGGTCGGCGGGCGGGAAGCCGTCCTCGGCGCCCGCGATGTCGAAGCCGACGACCCCGGCGTCCCGGAAGGCGACCGCGAGGTCGGCGGCCTCGCGGACCCGGTCGAACATGCGCATCCCGCACAGCAGGGTGCCGACCCGGACCGGGGTGCCGGCCGCCGCCGCCTTCGCCATGCCGGCGGCCAGCCCCTCCTGGACCGTCTCGACGACCTCGGACAGGGTCAGTCCGCCCTTCAGCAGCAGCTCGGGGGCGTAGCGGACCTCGCCGTACACCACACCGTCGGCGGCCAGGTCGAGGACGTACTCCTCGGCGGTGCGCAGCAGGCCCTCGCGGGTCTGCATGACGGCGAGGGTGTGCTCGAAGGTGGCTATGTAGCGCACCAGGTCACCGGAGTTGGCGGCGTCGTAGTACCAGGCGGCCAGTTCGCCGGGGTGGGTGGTGGGCAGGGTGTGGCCCACCGCCGCGGCGAGTTCGACCACGGTGGCGGGGCGCAGACCGCCGTCGAGGTGGTCGTGGAGCACCGCCTTGGGCAGCCGGCGGAGGGTGTCGAGGTCGAGGCGGGGTGCGGCGGGCGCGGAGACGGTCATCTGCGGGGGGTTCCTCGGGGTGAGCGGTTCTGGTGGGTCACCGGGCCGGCTGGAGCAGGTCCCAGCGGTTGCCGTACAGGTCCTGGAAGACCGCGACCGTGCCGTAGGGCTCGTGGCGGGGGTCCTCCAGGAAGGTCACACCGGCGGCGGTCAGGCGGGCGTGGTCGCCGGCGAAGTCGTCGGTGTGCAGGAAGAAGCCGACGCGTCCGCCGGTCTGGTCGCCGACCCGGGCGCGCTGCTCGCCGTCCTTGGCGCGGGCCAGCAGCAGGCCGGTGCCCGTACCCGGGGCGCCGGGCGGCTCCACGACCACCCAGCGGGAGCCGTCGGGCCGGGGCGCGTCCTCGGCGAGGCGGAAACCGAGGGCCTCGGTGTAGAAGCGGACGGCCTCGTCGTAGTCGTCGACGACGAGGGTGACCAGGGCGAGGCGGGACATCGGGACCTTTCGGGACGGGCGGTTGACCGGAGAGGTTATACGTAAAACTTTCCGTGCGCCAGTCACCCCCCGCCGGACCGCCTGGCCGTGCCACGGCCGCCGGGCCGTGACACGGGGGCGCCGTACCGCGCGCGGGCGGTACGGCGCGCCGGGGCGGGTCAGCAGGACAGGTTGCCGCCCGGGGAGACCCCGAGGATCTGGGCGAACTGCTGGTACTTGGTCACCCGGCTCTGCACCTGCGCGGGGTTCTTGCCGTCGCACTCCAGGGAGCCGTTGATGGAGCGGATCGTCTGGCCGAAGCCGGCGCCGTTCACCATGGCGTTGTGCGGGGTCATGGTGCCGGGGCCGGACTGGGTGTTCCAGTACCACAGGCCCGTCTTCCAGGCCACGGCCGCGTCGTTCTGCACCAGCCAGGGGTTGTTCAGCAGGTCGATGCCGAGGGAGTCGCCGGCCGCCTTGTAGTTGAAGTTCCAGCTCAACTGGATCGGGCCGCGCCCGTAGTAGGCGGCCTGGCCGGCCGGGCAGCCGTAGGGCTGGCTCCAGTCGCAGTAGTGCGGGTAGTTGGCGGTGTTCTGCTCGACGATGTGCACCAGACCGCCGGTCTCGTGGCTGACGTTGGCGAGGAAGGCGGCGGCCTCCTGCTTCTTGGTGGTGTCGCTGCCGGTGGTGGCGAAACCCGGGTAGGCGCTGAGCGCGGCGGTGAGACCGCTGTAGGTGTAGAAGCCGTTGCGGCCCGGGAACATCTGGTTGAACTGGGCCTCGGTCACCACGAAGTTCCCGACCGGGGTCTGGCCGCTGTCGCAGGCGTACGGCTCCCAGTACCAGGTGCTGATGAGGGGGTCGTAGCCCGGGTTGGCGTGCTCGGCGATGTACGCCTTGCCGTCGGTGTAGCGGACGATGTCGCCGGCGTTGTAGGACTTGCCGGCGACCCAGCTCGGATAGCTCGAACAGGAGGCCGCGGCCGCGGTCGTGGCGGGCAGCACGGCCGGTACGGCACCGGCGAGCGCGAGGACGGCGACGGCGGCGGAGATACGGCGTCGGGACACGGGATCAACTCCTTCGCGGAGCACGGCCGCTCCCGTACAAGGGCAGCGCGGAGCGGGGCCTCGTGCGCACGGGCCGGTCGGACCGGTCACGGCGTGGGGGCGGCCGTGGTGGGGGGGGTGGTCGCACACTCGACGGGGAGTGTGCGGCACACTCAACCGCATTGGTATGTACCAGTCAAGGGTGTAGACCAGTCCAACACCGTTCGGCGCGTGGGAGGTTGCCGGGCGCACCGGACGCGGTGGCCCGTCGGGCGGGCCTCAGGAGAGGGGGTTCGTCGCGGAGGCGTACGGCTCGACCTGCGGCCCCTGGCCCACGGGCCTACGGCCCGCCGCGCGCGGCCATGCCGACCGTGGCGGGCGCCCCGGGCGCTCCGGGCATGGCGGACGCGACGGGCGCTCCGGGCATGGCGGACGCGACGGGGGCGCTGACCTGTCCGCCACCGGGCGACGGCTCACCCGGGAGGGAATGTTCCCGCGGGTGCGGGGGGGGGAAGCGGCGCTGGTCGGCGCTCACACCTCAGGGCCCTGGCCGCACGCTCGCGTGGCCGGCAGGGCCCGGGTGGGGGTGGTGCGGTCACTCGTCGTCGGACCGGGGCACCACGACGAGGAACGCGTCCGACTTCAGATCCATCACGACCGTCGCGGGCTCGCCCGCGGCCCGGCGGGCGGCCGCGTACTCCTCCGCGGGCCAGGCCCCGCGCGGAGCTCCAGCGGGGAAACGCTCCAACACCTTCGCGCTCATAGCTGCAGCACCTCCAGCAATCGACCCTCGCTACCGACCACTCACTTGCGTACATTCCCCTTGCCCCCGTTCGGACCGGGCATGTGCCTTCTTGTCCGTCACCTCGCGGCGCACCCGGTCCAACCCCGCCCGGTGCGGCTCCCGCCGCCCGCGTCCGGTGGAGCCCCGCCCCGCGAAGTGCTCCCATGAAGGGGAGTGGGGGGCCGCCGACTGGAGGGCCGAGCACGATGCGGAACGACGACACCGGTACGGGGCCGCGCTGCCTGGTGACCGGCGCCACCGGATACATCGGCGGGCGGCTCGTCCCGGAACTGCTCGCCGCGGGCCACCGGGTGCGCTGCCTGGCCCGCTCCCCCGGCAAGCTGCGGGACCACCCGTGGGCGGGCGACGCCGAGGTGGTTCGCGGGGACGTCACGGACGCGGAGTCGGTGACGTCGGCCATGCGGGACGTGGACGTCGCCTACTACCTGGTGCACTCGCTCGGCACCGGCGCCGGCTTCGAGGACACCGACCGCCGGGCGGCCCGGCTGTTCGGCGAGGCGGCCCGCGCCGCCGGTGTGCGGCGCGTCGTCTACCTGGGCGGACTCACTCCGGCGGGCGTACCGGAGGAGTCCTTGTCGCCGCACCTGCGCTCGCGCGCCGAGGTGGGCCGCATCCTGCTGGCCTCGGGGGTGCCGACCGCCGTCCTGCGCGCCGCGGTGATCATCGGCTCCGGCTCCGCCTCCTTCGAGATGCTCCGCTACCTGACCGAGCGGCTGCCGGTGATGGTGACCCCGAACTGGGTGCACACCCGCATCCAGCCCATCGCGATCCGCGACGTGCTGCGCACCCTCGTCGGCAGCGCCCACCTGCCCGAGGACGTGAACCGGACCTTCGACATCGGCGGCCCGGACGTCCTGACGTACCGCGAGATGATGGACCGGTACACGAAGGTCGCCGCCCTGCCGCACCGGTTCGTCGTCCCCGTTCCGCTCCTCACCCCCCGCCTCTCCGGCTACTGGGTGGGTCTGGTGACGCCGGTTCCCGCCTCCATCGCCCGGCCGCTCACCGAGTCGCTCCGCCACGAGGTGGTCTGCCGGGAGCACGACATCAGGGGATACGTGCCCGATCCGCCGGGGGGCCTCGTCGGCTTCGACGACTCGCTCCGGCTGGCCCTGCAGCGCATCCGCGGGGCGCAGGTCTCCACCCGGTGGTCGTCCGCCTCGGTGCCCGGCGCCCCCAGCGACCCGCTGCCCACCGACCCCGCCTGGGCGGGCGGCAGCCTCTACACCGACCTGCGGTCCCTGCCGGTCACCGCCTCGCGCGAGACGCTCTGGCGGGTCATCGAGGGCATCGGCGGGGACAACGGCTGGTACTCCTTCCCGCTCGCCTGGGCCGTACGCGGCTGGCTGGACCGGCTGGTCGGCGGGGTCGGGCTGCGCCGGGGCCGACGGGACGCGGCGCATCTGCGGGCCGGGGACTCGCTGGACTTCTGGCGGGTGGAGGAGATCGAGCGCGGACACCTGCTGCGGCTGCGCGCGGAGATGCGGCTGCCGGGCCTGGCCTGGCTGGAGATGTACGCGGAGACGGACGACGACGGCGGCATCCGTTACCGGCAGCGCGCCCTGTTCCACCCCCACGGCCTCCTCGGTCACCTGTACTGGTGGAGCGTCTCCCCCTTCCACGCCGTGGTCTTCGGCGGCATGGCCCGCAACATCGCCCGGGCCGCCGCCGTGACCCCGGCCCGGGGCACCGAGACGGACGCGGCGCCGAAACGGCCGGCCCCGACCGGCTGAGCCGCCCGCGCGGCCGGAGGGGACCCGCCTGGTCCCGGCGTCCCCGCGTCTCCACGTCCTCGCGCACACCACCCACCGAGCGCATCCGCCCGCGCCACCGGAGCGGAAACACACGAGGGCGGGGGCTTCCGGCCCCCCACCGCCCCGGCCCCTCACCGCCCCGGCCCCTCACTCACCACCCCGGAGTCCGCGCCATGAACGTCTCGGTCGTCCTGTTCACCGCCGACCTGCGCCTGCACGACCATCCGCCGCTGCGCGCGGCCTGCGAGGGGCCGGGGCTGGTCGTACCGCTGTTCGTGCGGGACCGTGCGGTGGACGCCTCCGGTTTCGCCGTCCCGAACCGGCTGACCTTCCTCGCCGACTGCCTGCGGGACCTGGACGCCGGCCTGCGCGACCGCGGCGGCTCGCTCGTCGTCCGCTCGGGCGGTGTGGTCGAGCAGGTGTGCCGGGTGGTGGAGGAGACGGACGCCGACGAGGTGCACATGGCGTCCGACGTCAGCGCCTACGCCCAGGCACGCGAGCAGCGGCTCCGGCGCGCCCTGGAGGCGTTCGGCCGGCGGCTGCACGTGCACGACACGGTGACGACGGTCGTGCCGCCCGGGGCGGTGACGCCCGCCGGCTCGGACCACTTCGCCGTGTTCACCCCGTATTTTCGCCAGTGGTCGCCGCACCCGTCGCGGGACGTCCTCGCCGCGCCGCGCGCCGTGCGCCTGCCGGACGGCGTCGGCTCCGAGCCCCTGCCGTCCCGCGCGGACGCCTCGGACGTGTCGCCGGGCCTGGCCCCGGGCGGCGAGGCGGAGGGCCGCGCGCGGATGACGGCGTGGCTGCGCGAGGGCGTGGGCGGCTATGAAGACCAGCACGACGACCTGGCCGGCGACGGCACCTCCCGGCTCTCGCCCCACCTGCACTTCGGCACCCTCTCGCCGGTCGAACTCGTCCACCGCGCCCGGAAGGCGGGTGGGCCGGGCGCCGAGGCCTTCGTACGGCAGCTCGCCTGGCGCGACTTCCACCGGCAGGTCCTGGCCGCCCGCCCGCAGGCCTCGGCCGCCGACTACCGCACCCGGGGCGACCAGTGGCGGTCGGGGCCGGACGCGCACCGGGACACCGAGGCGTGGAAGGCGGGCCGCACCGGCTTCCCGCTGGTCGACGCGGCGATGCGGCAACTGCGCCACGAGGGCTGGATGCACAACCGGGGACGGCTGCTGGCCGCGAGTTTCCTCGCCAAGACGCTGTACGTGGACTGGCGCGTCGGCGCCCGGCACTACCTCGACCTGCTCGTCGACGGGGATGTCGCCAACAACCAGCTCAACTGGCAGTGGGCCGCCGGGACCGGCACCGACACCCGGCCCCAACGGGTCCTCAACCCGCTCGCTCAGGCCCGGCGTTACGATCCCGACGGCGCGTACGTACGGCGCTGGGTGCCGGAACTCGCGGCGGTGCGGGGGCACGCGGTGCACGAGCCGTGGCGGCTGTCCGGCCCGGAGCGGGCCGCGCTCGACTACCCGGAACCGATCGTCGACCTCGCCGAGAGCCTCGCCCGGTTCCGGCGGGCCCGCGGACTGGAGTGACGGGGGCGACGAGGGCGACGGGGCCGCAGGACGGCCGGGGCGTTCAGTGCGCCGGGGCGGCGCCGGAGAGCGTGTCGAGCGCCTCCCGCAGGGTCGACGGGCGGGCCATCCCGGTGACCGGCGGGCCGGCCCAGCCGGGGCCGCCGAGCACGACCAGGGGCCGGCGCCGCGCGCCGGTCACGCCCCACCGGACGCCGGCGAGGTGCCGGGCCAGCGGCAGGCTGGCCGTGGACCGCGCCTGCGCCCACAGCACCACGGCGGCCGGACCGACCCGGCGCACGGCCGCGGCGAGCGCCTCGGCGGGCACGGCCGCACCGAACATCCGGGTCCGCAGGCCCTGTTGGGTGAGCGCCGCGTTGAGGGCCTCGATGGGCAGCGAGTGCTGCTCGCCGGGGACGCAGGCCAGTACGACGGGCCCGGCGCCGGCCCTGTCGTCCGGGGCGGCGGGCGGGCGGGTGTGGTGGCGCAGCGTGGTGGAGACGTACCAGGAGAGCAGGTGCTCCACCTCGACATAGCGGTCTCCGGAGGTGGCCCACCTGCGTCCCACCGCGTGCAGGCTCGGCACCATCACCTCCTGCCACGCGGCGGTCAGGCCGTGCCGCGCGACGGCCGCGGCGAGCAGCGCCTGCACCGCCGGGGCGTCGAGCCGTACGGCGGCGCGGCAGAGCCCGCGGCACTCCTGGCGTATCTCCTCGGCGGACGGCGGGCCGTGGTCCTGTCCGCGGCCGGTGGGAGCCGGCTCCGCGCCCCGGCCGCCGGGGTCCGCCGCAGCGCCCCGCCGGGCCAGGCGGGCGGCCTCGGCGGGCGGCACCCCCGACGCCGTCAGCCGGCACATCGCCTCCAGCATCGACACGTCCCCGGGTGACCAGCGCCGGTGGCGGCCCTCGGCGCGGACGGCGGGGCCGATGCCGTACCGGTGGTCCCAGGAGCGCAGCGTGGTGGGTGACACTCCGAGCCGCCGGGCCAGCGCCCCCGTGGTCAGCCCCGCCCCGTCCGGCGGGCTCGTCGACTCGTCCATGGCCGGACGATACGACGCGGCGCCCCCGCGCGCCGGGGATCGCGCGAGTCGGCCCGGAACCTGACCGCCGCCGTGTATACGGCGTCCGGCCGCCCCCTACCCATGTGGGCGAAATGGAGGCAGAATGTACTTATGCGGCTTTTATCCGCATACCGCTTCAGACGCGGTTGACCCCGCCAGTCGAAGGAGACGACCATGGCCGACGTCTCGCACAGCAGAGGTGACATCACGAGCCACCCGGACGCCCCGGAGATGCGGGCCCGGTACGCCCGCATGCTCGGCGGCAGCGACGTGGCACTCGTGGACGGGCCGGTGTTCCTGCTGGGTCTGTACTGCGCCGTGTCCCCGTGGGTGCTCCACTTCACGGCGAACCAGCCCGCGCTCGTCCCGCACAACCTGATCGTGGGCGTCGCCATCGTCCTGCTGGCCCTCGGATTCACCCGGGCCCCCGAGCGCATGTACGGCCTCAGCGGGGCCATGTGCGCCATGGGCGCGTGGATGATCATCTCGCCCTGGATCGTGGGGCAGAGCCCGGACGCCGGGGTCATCTGGAACAACGTCGTCATCGGCGCCCTGACCCTGGCCCTGGGAACGGTCTGCGGCGTCACGGCGGCCCGCAGCGCCCCCAGGGCGTGACCGGTCGGACCGGGTGGCGGCGCGTCGGGGAGCACCCGGCGCGCCGCTTTGCGCGCGTACGTAGGGTGGAGCCCTGATCACCTACGAGAAGGGCCGTACGCCATGGTCGTCAAGGACACCGAACTGCCGTACCTGCGCCGGTGCGTGGAGTTGGCGGCCGAGGCCCTGCGCGCCGGGGACGAGCCGTTCGGCTCGGTCCTGGTGGGCGGGGACGGCACGGTGCTCGCGGAGGACCGCAACCGCGTGGCGTCCGGCGACCGCACCCGGCATCCCGAGTTCGCCCTCGCACGCTGGTCGACGACGCGTCTGACGCCCGGGGAGCGGGCCGCGGCGACCGTCTACACCTCGGGCGAGCACTGCCCCATGTGCGCCGCCGCGCACGCCTGGGCGGGCCTCGGGCGGATCGTCTACGTCGCCTCCTCGGAGCAGCTCGTGGACTGGCTCTCCGCCCTCGGCGTACCCGCGCCGCCCGTCCGGGCGCTCCCGGTCCGGGAGGTTGCCCCCGGCATCGCGGTGGAGGGCCCGGTCCCCGAACTGACGGAGCAGATCCGCGCGCTGCACCTGACCTTCCACGGCGACCGGACGACGGGGTGACGGGTGAGGAGTGAGGGGTGAAGGGTGACGGTAGGGGCGGGGCCGGCGTCCGGGGTGGCCG
Source organism: Streptomyces ziwulingensis (assembly GCF_039542605.1). Classification (NCBI taxonomy): domain Bacteria; kingdom Bacillati; phylum Actinomycetota; class Actinomycetes; order Kitasatosporales; family Streptomycetaceae; genus Streptomyces; species Streptomyces ziwulingensis. Next base: position 180,494 of record NZ_BAABIG010000017.1, on the reverse strand, counting down.
GTCGGCCGGACCGGACGTGGCTGTCGACCCGCTCCCCGCGTGCGGCGATTCCCCGGCCGGCGCCCCGCCGACGCCCCTCGGCCCTGCCCCGGGTCAGCCGCGGGCGGCCGGGCGGTAGCGGCGGTAGAGGACCGCTCCGCCCAGGACCAGTGCGGCGCCGCCCGCGAGGGCGGGCAGGGTCTGGTCCGCGCCGGTGCGGGCGAGGGACGCGGTGGCCACTCGCTGGGTGAGGTGCGGGGCGTGCCGCGGCGGGGTGGTCTTCTCGGGCGGGGCGACCGGCTTCGGCTCCGGCTTCGGTTCGGGGCGCGGTTCCGGCCGGGCGGGCGGCCGAGGGGGCTCGGGCCGGTCGTCCGACGTGTTCGAGGAAGCGTTGCCGAAGGCCGGGTTGCCGATGCCCACCACGTTCACCGAGTTGCCGGTGACATTGACGGGCAGTTCCACCGGCAACTGCACCCCGTTGCCGGAGACCAGCCCCGGGGAATCCGCCGTGCCGCCCCGCGCGGACGCCCCTGCGGAGCCGGCGGACGGACCGGCCCCCTCACCGAGGCCCCCGGCGCCGCCCGCGTTGGCGCACTTGTTGCCGGCGGCGGGGTTGAGCACTCCGACCACGCTCACGGTGTTCCCGCACACGTTGACCGGGACGTCCACCGGGAGCTGGACGAGGTTGCCGGAGATCACCCCGGGCGAGCCGGCCGCGGCGCCGTCCGCGTCGGCCGCGAGGGCCGAGTACGCCGGAACCGTCACCGCCATCGCGCCGGAGGCGGCCAGGACGAGCACACCGATTCGGGTGACCCTTCGCATACGGTTCCCTGCCTTCCAGAACTTGATCGCGGGCGCTCGCCCGCACCGGATAGAACGCGGACGGACCATCCGAGTTATGGCTCATCCGCCTTTCACCCCAATCGAGTGGCCTCCCCGCCTCCCCGTCGAACGAACGAACGGTGAAGGTCTTCGCGGGCCCGGGTCCGGGTCCGCTTTCGGGGCCGGACCCGCGGAGGCGCCGCGTGCCGCGCGCAGGGTAGGCGCCGCCGGGCCACCGCGCACCTCGGCCCGATCGTCCGCAGGCGGGTCCCCGGGGAGCCGCTTAGGGTGACCGAGGGCGCGGTGATCCGGTCCCCGACGGTGCGCCCTGGAGGCATCGATGCTGGTCAAGCTGTCGACTCGGCCCACCGTCCGGCGCTGGGCGGTCCCCGGTGTGCTGGGCCTGACCCTGCTGGGCGCGGGCCTGCCCGCCGCGGCGGTGGACGAGGCCGGGCCCGGCCTGTCCCGGTTCTACGACCAGCGGATCAAGTGGGCCGCCTGCCAGGCCATGGACGCGCCCGAGGACCTGCAGTGCGCGAAGGTCACCGTCCCCCTGGACTACGCCGCGCCCCGGCGCGGGACGCTCGACCTGGCCCTGGCCCGCTACCGGGCGACCGGCGACCGCAGAGGCTCGGTGCTGCTGAACTTCGGCGGCCCCGGCGGTTCGGGCGTCAGCGAGCTGGCCGCCGGCGGTGCGGACTTCATGCACCTCACCAACGGCTACGACGTGGTGACCTTCGATCCGCGCGGCGTCGGCCGCTCCTCCCCGGTGAGCTGCGGCCCGGGGTCGGTCGAGATCATGGAGGCGACCGACGGGGACGAGGAGATGAACGACCCCGAGGACGTGCTCCGGCGGCTGCGCGCGGCCGCGGCCCAGTGCACCGAGCACTCCGGCCCCGTCCTGCCCCACATAGGCACCGTCGACGCCGCCCGCGACCTGGACGTGATCCGCCGGGCACTCGGCGACGACAAGCTCAACTACCTCGGCTTCTCCTACGGCACCCGGCTCGGCGCGGTGTACGCCGCCCGGTTCCCCGACCGGGTGGGCCGGCTGGTCCTGGACGGCGTGGACACCCTGACCGAACCCCTGACCGAGCAGGGCGCGGCCGGCGCGGCGGGACAGCAGATCGCCCTGGAGCGCTTCCTCGACTGGTGTGTCGAGGACATCGCCTGCCCGTTCGGCCAGGACGCCCGCGAGGCCCGGCGCCAGGTGGTGCGGCTGGTGCAGTCGCTGGACGAGGACCCGGTGCCGTCGGCCTTCGCAGAGCCCTTCACCGGTCAGGATCTCGTCGGCGCGCTCGGACAGGCGCTGTACAGCCGGCAACTGTGGCCCTCGCTGGAGCGGGCGGTGGCGCAACTGGTCGAGGACGGCGACTCGCGGGGACTGGAGGGCTTCCTCTCCGGCGGTGTCGCCTTCCCCGTCCGCCAGGGCCGGGACGCAGGTCTCACCGACGAGGCGGACGTCCCCCTCGACAACCTCCCGGCGGCGCTGATGGCGATCAACTGCGCCGACGACCCCGACCGCCCCAGCGCCGAGCAGGTGACCGGGTCGCTCGCCCGGCTGCGGTCGGAGTACGAGCAGGCGTCACCGGTGTTCGGGCGGTACCGGCTGACCCAGGTGCTGATGTGCTACGGCCGTCCCCGGGGCACCGACTACATCCGTGACGAGGTCAAGAGCCTGGACACGCCCGAGCTGCTGCTGGTCGGCACGCGCGGCGACCCGGCGACGCCCTACCGCTGGACGCGGGAGACGGCGGCGCGGCTCGGCCCGTCGGCGGTGGTCCTCGACAACAAGGGCGACGGGCACACCGGGTACGCCTCCTCGGAGTGCGTGCACCGCAAGGTCGACGACTTCCTGCTCTACGGCTCCCTGCCGCCCAGCGGTTCCTCCTGCGGCCCGCCCGCGGCGCGGGGGACGGACGGCTGACAGGGGGCTGCGGCGGGCGCGATCGGCCGCTCCGGGCGCACCTTCCGCGACCCGCCCCCTTTGCTCCGAATGCCCGATACGCGTGGCGGCCCTATCGTGCTGACATGGAGCACGATCTGAGCCCAGACACCCTCGCCGGACTCCGGCGGCCCCGTCCCTATCCGGCCGTGACGGTGCTGACACCGACACACCGCCGCGAACCCGACAACGCCCAGGACCCGGTGCGGCTGCGCAACGTGGTCGCCGAGGCCAGGAAACAGCTCGAAGCCGATCCCGCGGTGACCCGGGAGCGGCGCACGGAGGTCGTCCGGGAACTCGAACGGGCCCTGGCCGAGGTCGATCTGGCGCACGCCGAGGAGGGGCTGGCCCTCTTCGCCGCGCCGGGCGAGCACCAGGTGTGGACACTCGCCCGTACGGTGCCCGAGCGGGTGGTCCTCTCGGACACCTTCCTGACCCGCAACCTGGTCGCCGCGCACACCGCCGAGCAGCCCTTCTGGGTGCTCTCGGTCTCCGCCGACCGCGCCACCCTGTGGAACGGCGGCACCGACCGCGTCGTCGAGGACCGCCTCCACGGCTTCCCCCTGGAGCGGCCGCCGGAGAACTTCGACCCCGAGCGCCAGGAGCGGATCGGGGACTCGCCGAGCACCTTCCGCGACGAGCGCACCCGCCAGTTCCTGCGCGACGCCGACACCGCGATGGGCAAGGTGCTGCGGACCAGCCCGCGCCCCCTGTACGTCACCGGGTCCGAGGCCGCGCTGGCTCTGCTGGAGGAGGCCGGCGGCGCGGCCCGGGACGCGGTGCACGTGCCGCACGGCGGGCTCGCCCAGGGCACCCCCGAGGCGGTGTGGCAGGCGGTGCGGCCGGTGCTCGACGCCGAGGCGCACCGGGCGGCCGACGCCGTCACCGGCGAGCTGGCGGACGCCCGCGGGCGCCGCGAGTACGCGGCCGGTCTGGACGAGCTGTGGCAGAGCGCCCGGGAGGGCCGGGTCCGGCTGCTGGCCGTCGAGGAGAACTACCGGGCGACGGTGGTCGACGCCGGGGACCACCTGGAACCGGCGCTCGACGGCGACCTCGACGCCCGCGAGGACATCGTGGACGAGATCGTCGAGCAGTGCCTGGAGACCGGCGCCGAGGTCCGTTTCGTCCCCGACGGCACGCTGCGGGACGCGGACGGCATCGCCGGGGTGCTGCGGTACTGAGCGCGCCGCCGCGCCGGGCGCCCCGCGTCCGGCCGGCCCCCGGCGCCAGGCGGTCGCCTCCGGCCGCTCTTGACGGCCGTGCCACCCTGTTCGCGGTAGCCGTGCCCGCCCCGCGCGGGTACGGGCCGAGCCGGGGAAGGAGCCGACGGAGCGTGAGTCAGGTACTGGGCGTGGCGGTGCTGGGAGCGGGACACATGGGCGCCGACCACATACGGCGCCTGGACCGGGTGGTGAGCGGCGCCCGGGTGGTCGCCGTCGCCGACCCGGACGCCGACCGGGCCCGGGAGGCGGTCGCCGGGCGGGCGGGGGTCGCGGTCCGCACGGAGGCCGCGGCCGCGCTCGACGTGCCCGGCGTCGGGGCGGTGCTGATCGCCTCGCCCGGTGAGGCGCACGAGGAGGCGCTGCTCGCGGCGTTCGCGCGGGGTCTGCCGGTGCTGTGCGAGAAGCCGATGGTGCCCGACTCGGCCGGTGCGCTGCGGATCGTGGAGGCCGAGGCCCGGCTGGGCCGGCGGCTGACGCAGATCGGGTTCATGCGGCGCCACGACACCGAGTACCGGCGGCTGAAGTCGGTGCTGGACAGCGGCAAGCTGGGCCGGCCGCTGATGCTGCACTGCGTGCACCGCAACGTCTCCTCGCCGCCCGGCTTCACCTCCGCGATGCTGGTGAACAGCTCCGTCTCGCACGAGATCGACGCGGCCCGCTGGCTGCTGGGCCACGAGCCGGCCGCGGTGACCGTGCTGCGTCCCCGGTCCTCCGCCGGCGCCCCCGAGGGGCTGCTCGACCCGCAGTTCGTGCTCCTGGAGACCGAGCGGGGCGTCCTGGTGGACGTGGAGGTCTTCGTCAACTCCGGCTTCGGCTACCAGGTCCGGTGCGAGGCCGTCTGCGAGGCGGGCAGCGCCCGTATCGGCGACGACCACGCCATGGTGGTGACGGCGGCGGGCGGGGCCCGCGAGGAGGTGCCGCAGGACTACCTCGTGCGGTTCGCGGACGCCTACGACCGCGAGGTGCGGGCCTGGGTCGACGCCACCCGGCGCGGCCTGGTCACCGGGGCGAGCGCCTGGGACGGCTACGCGGCCGCCGCGGTCGCCGAGGCCGGTGTCCGCGCCCTGGAGTCGGGAGCCCGCACCGCCGTCTCCCTGGCCCCGCGCCCCGGCTTGTACGCGGGGACCGCCGAAGCCGAATAGAACACAGAGACGCCGAACACCGGAACAAGCCTGGCGGCACGGCGGAACCTCGCACAACTCCCGTACCTCTTCTACGACTCGGCCCGCCTCGCAAGTACAGGTTCCGGCGGCGGCAGTCACGCTCCGGGGACTATGGCATATGCCGAAGGCACCGCCGTATCGTGTGTCGCCGAATGCCTTACAGGGCCTCACGCGCTGTGTCACAGTCGTAACGGTCCTTACGCCCGTCTCGTCCCGCCTTGGCCGTACCGTCTGCACACCGGAGTGCGTCATGTCGTCCCCTGTCTCCGCGGGCCACCCCGCCACCCCGCCGCCGGAACGCGGGTCGGTGGAGGCGTTGATATCGCAGACGAGGCGGCTCAAGGGTGACGTGGACGCCGTGCGGCGCCACTCCCGGGAGGAGAACGGATCGGAGCCCCGGCGACGCTGGCAGCGCGCCCTCTACGACCTCGCGCTGCACCAACTCGACGACGTGGACGGGCACTTGGCGCAGGTGCGGGACGGCCCGCGGCCCGTCCGGGCGCCGGCCGCCGGGCCCGCTTCCCGGTCCGGTACGCCGCTCAGCCCGGTCGGCAGCGCGGAGTGGAACCTGCTGACGGGCGAGGCCGACTGGTCCGGGGAGCTGTACCAGATCCTGGGCCGCGACCCGGCCGCCACCGCGCTCACCCTCGACGAGCTGCCCTCCCTGGCCCTGGCGGCGGACCGGTCGAAGCTGACGGCGATGGTCACGGACTGCCTGGTCGACGCCCGTCCCATCGACGGCGAGTTCCGCGTCGTCCGCCCCGACGGTGCCGTACGGACCGTGCACATGCGGGGCGAACCCGTCCTCGGCGCCGACGGCAGCACCGCCTCGATGTGGGCGGTGCTGCGGGACGTCAGTGAACTGCGCCGCGACCAGCGGGCGGTGAGCGAGACCCGTGACTCGCTCCCGGTCACCGGGCGGCGTGAGCGGCCCGATCGCCAGGCCGCGGCCGGGCCGCGGGAGGCCGGGCCGGCCTGGCCCGGTCCCCTGCGGCCCGTGCGGGGAACCGGCCTGGACCTGGCCGCCGCCCGCCTCCCCGGCTCCGCGCACCCGCCGGGCGGCCTGTGGTACGACGCCTGCGAGATCGCCGGCGGCGAGGCGCTGCTCAGCGTCGGCGCCCTCACCGCCCCCCCACCGGGGGGGACCCCGGACACGGCACTGCTGGTGGGCACCGTACGGGGCCTCGCGATGGCGGGCACCCGGCCCCGGCCGCTGCTCGGCCGGCTCGCCCACCTGCTCGACACCACCGCCCGGCCGCCCCTGGACGGCGCCGTGTGCTGCGCCTACCGCGGCGGCACCCGCACCCTGGCCTGGGCACACACCGGGCACCCCGCCCCGCTGCTGTTCCGCGACGGGACGGGGTGCAGACTCGACGGTCAGCGCGAGGGGACCCACGAGATCACCCTCGAAGCCGGCGACCTGCTGCTCCTGTACATCGGCTCACCACGGCCCGACCACGGCCCGACCGCCACCGTGAACCGGCTCCTCGCGCTGGCCCCCCGCCTGGCCGAGGCGCGCTCGGCACAGGAGGGGCTGCGGACCGTACGGGACCGGCTCACGGAGTACCGGCCCGGCGGCGACGCGTGTGTGCTGGCCGCACGGGTGACCGCGTGACGGCAGCCCTACGTCCGGGCGGTCCTCCCCTTCCCCCTGGGCTTGGGCAGGGCCAGCCTGATCTCCTCCCGCAGCTCCGCGATCTTCGGCTGGCCGGCGTACTCGGCGGTGAGCCGGTACATCTGGCGCAGCCGGTCCCAGGTGCGGTGGGAGGAGTTGGAACCCATCGCCATCAGGGCGAGGCGCGCGTAGCGGTCCGCCTGCTCCGGGTCGTCCGCGATGAAGCAGGCGGAGGCCATGGAGAGATGGTCGAAGATCTTCGACCGCTCCCGGCCGTCGACCCTGAGTTCCAGGGCCTTCTCGGCGTAGTACTGCGCGTGCCCGGCCGCGCCCGGCTCGAACTCGGCCAGGGTGCGGTAGGCGAGCGCCGTCATGCCGTACAGATCCTCGTCCTTGAAGGTCTGCATCCAGTCCGGCGGCTCCGTGTCCGCGCGGTCGGAGACGAACAGGTCCTCGGCCCGCCCGAGGGTGCGGCGCATGGCCTGGCCCTTGCCCATCGACGCCTGCGCCCACGCCTCGATGGTGTGGAACATCGCCTGGGTGCGGGGCAGCATCTGCTCGCCCGCACCGGAGGTGGCGAGCTTCATCAGGTGGAGCGCGTCGTCGGGCCGGCCGAGGTGCACCATCTGCCGGGCCGCCCGGGACAGCGCCTCGCCGGCCCGGGGCCGGTCACCGCCCTCGCGCGCGGCGTGGGCGGCGATGAGGAAGTACCTCTGGGCCGTGGGCTCCAGGCCGATGTCGTGCGACATCCAGCCCGCGAGAACGGCGAGGTTGGCGGCGACGCCCCACAGGCGCCGCTGAGGATGAGGAGGATGGCGGTAGGCGAGCATCCCGCCCACCTCGTTGAGCTGGCCGACCACCGCCTTGCGCTGGAGCCCGCCGCCGCGGGCGGCGTCCCAGACCCGGAACACCTTGACCGACTGCTCCAGTCCGTCGAGTTCCTGCGATCCGACCGGGGCGGCCTCGTAACGGTCGTGTCCGGCGGGATCGGCGGTGTGCAGGGGACGGTCGAGGTCGGGTGCGTCGGCAGCCAGGGCCGGGTCGGTGTGCAGCCAGTCGTGCATGGCGTTGCTGAGGGCTGATCCCGCGGCGAGCGCGGCGCCCGCGCCCACCAAGCCGCGTCGGTTGAGCATGAGGTCCATTCCCGTGAATTCGGTGAGGACCGCGGCGGTCCGGTCGGGCGCCCACGGCACTTTGCCGGGATGTTCCTCGCTCCCGGCACCCTGCCGGCGCCCGTCGCGCACCAGACCGAGGTCCTCCATGGTCACGACACGGCCGAGACGCTCGGTGAACAGAGCCGCCAGCACCCGCGGCACCGGATCGCGCGGGATCTCTCCCCGGTCGATCCACCGCCGCACCCGCGAGGTGTCGGTCGCCAACTGGAGGTGGCCCATGGCCGCCGCCTGCCGGTTGACCCTTCTCGCCAGCTCGCCCTTGGACCAGCCGGCCAGGCCGAACAGGTCCGCAAGGCGGGTGTTGGGTTGTCCGCTCACGTCAAGCCCCCAGGTTCTCGGCTGAGTTGACAGTAGCTCCGGCCGAGTTGCCCGGCGACTATTCGCCAGGGTTCGCCAGGGTGCGCCAGATGGTCTGCCACGGCCGAGCGGGTGTCAGGTAGGAATGCGCCACCCCGACCCGGTCGCCCCCGGGGACCACTCCCCAGGGTGCCTCCGGCGGCGGCCGGTCGGACGGCGCCACCGCCTCACGGGATCCGTCCCGGGCGGGCACAGGCACAGCAGGCACACGAAGGGATCTGTCTCGCCCATGTACGCAGCATCGTCCTCCGTGTCCGCCCCTCTCCGGTCGCCGCACACCCGCACCGCGGGCAGCGGCCCCTACCTCGCCCCCGCGCGACCCGCGGCCCCCGCGCTCGGGGCCGGCAGGGCGCGGCGGCCGGCCGGGCCGGGCACCCAGCCGCTCAGCGGAAGAATCGACCTGTCCGGCCCCCAGGGCACCCAGTTGCGTACGGCGATCGCCTCCGTGCACCGGATCTGCCCGGAGTTCTCGCCGGTGCAGGTACTGCGCCGCAGCGGACGGTCCGTACTGCTGGTCGGCACCACCGGGCGCAGTACGGCGGTGGCCAAGTGCCTCCTGGACCACTCCCCCGCCTGGGCCGAGCGCAGCAGGCACGAGATAATCGCCTACCGCTCGTTCGTCCGGCACCGCCCGCCCGTGCGGGTGCCGAGGCTGATCGCGGCCGATCCGGACCACTGCACGCTCGTGATCGAGCGGATGCCGGGGCGGGTGGCGGCCGTGCAGCGCCACCCCTCGGAGAGCCCGTCGCGCGCGGACATCAGGGCGGCACTCGGCGCGATCTGCCGGCTGAACTCCTGGCGGCCGCCCGCGGGCACCTTCGACACCCCGCTGGACTACGCGGCCCGCGTCTCCCGCTACCACGAGCTGGGTCTGCTCACCGACCGGGACCTCGGTGACCTGCAGAAACTGCTGCACGGTATCGCCCACACGGCCGGCCGGCAGGGCCTGGGACAGTTCTGCCACGGCGACGCCCTGCTGTCGAACATCCTGATGTCGCCGACCGGACCCGTACTGGTGGACTGGGAGCACGCGGGCTGGTACCTGCCGGGTTACGACCTGGCGACCCTGTGGTCGGTGCTCGGCAACGACGTCCCGGCCCGCCGCCAGATCAGCCAGATCGCCCAGTCGGGGGGCCCCGCCTCGCGGGATGCGTTCCTGGTGAATCTGATGCTCGTACTGACCCGGGAGATCCGCGCCTACGAGACGTTCGTGCAGCGTTCGATGCACGACACGGCCCCGGCGGCGGCGCCGGGAGCGGCCCCTCCCGGCGCCGCGCCGTCCGGCGAGGAACAGCGGCTGCTGCTACGACGGCTGCACGACGACTGCCAGATGGCCCGCCGGGCCGTACGCGCGGCGGTCGGTACGCGCTGACGTCGCTCTTCTCCGGCCTCGGTTCGCGCCGAGGAGGACGGAAGGTCCGCGGCGTGCCCGGCCGGGCACGCCGCGGACCTTCCGCGCGCGCGTCTCTCCTCGCTGACGGCTGACGCTCCTCGCTGACGTGGGACATCACCTTTACGTAGGCATGATTGACGGATCGTCGGACCGGCGGGTACCCATGACGGACGCCCGGCCCGCACGCCCCGCCCACGCACCAGCGTCACAGGAGGCTGTCTTGCGAGGATCCACCACCGGTCCCACGCCCCTGCGAGGGGGCGTCCGGCAGGGCGTCCCCGGGAGCGGACGGCCACGCACCGCGGCCGGCGCCGTGGCCGCGGCGGCGCTGCTGCTGCCGCTGCTGGGCGCCGCGCCGTCCACCGCCCGTCCGTCCGAGGCCGCACCCGCGCCGGACCGCCTCCAGACGGCGTTCGCCGCCGCCGCGACCGAGTACCGGGTGCCGCGGAGCGTGCTGCTGGGCGTCTCCTACCTGCAGTCCCGCTGGGACGCGCACGGCGGCGCGCCGAGCGTGACCGGCGGGTACGGGCCGATGCACCTGACCGACGCGCGCACCGCCCTGGCCCGGGCCGCCTCCTCGCACCACGCGGGCACCGAGGACCCGCGCGGCGACGGCTCCCGGCCCGCGCCGCGTCCGGAGCCGGCCCCGGTGGACACCGCCGCGCTGCCGGACCGGCTGTCCACCCTGGGGCGGGCGGCGGAGCTGACCGGGCTGAGCGCCGACGCGCTGCGCACCGATCCGGCCGCCAACGTGGCCGGCGGCGCCGCGCTCCTCGCCGACGCCCAGCGGGGCCTGGGCGCGCCGCTGAGCGGCGACCCCGCCGACTGGTACGGGGCGGTGGCCCGGTTCTCCGGCGCGGACGACACCGCGACGGCCGCGGCGTACGCCGACGACGTGTACGCGGTGATCAGGAGCGGCGAGCGGCGCACCACGGACGCCGGGCAGCGGGTCGCGCTCGCCGCCCGGCCCGGAGTGGTTCCCGAGACCGCGCGGCTGGCCGCAGCGGGGCTGCGGGCCGGGTCGGCGGCCGGTACCGAGTGTCCGCGCACGGTGTCCTGCGAGTGGATACCGGCGCCCTACGAGGAGTTCGGGGAGGGTGACTACGGCAACCACGACCTGGGCGACCGGCCCGCCTCGCAGCGCATCCGGTACATCGTCGTGCACGACACCGAGGGCACCTGGGACGGCGTCCTGAACCTGGTGCGGGACCCCGCCTACGTCTCCTGGAACTACACGCTGCGCTCCACCGACGGCCACATAGCCCAGCATGTGAAGGCCGAGGACGTGGCCTGGCACGCGGGCAACTGGTACGTGAACGCGGGCTCGGTCGGCCTGGAGCACGAGGGCTTCCTCGCCGAGCCGGACGCCTGGTACACGGAGGCGATGTACCGGTCGTCGGCGCGGCTGGTGAAGTACCTCTCGAAGAAGTACGGCGTACCGCTGGACCGGCAGCACATCCTGGGCCACGACAACGTGCCGGGCCCGACCGCCGCCACCGTTCCCGGCATGCACACCGACCCCGGCCCGTACTGGGACTGGGCGCACTACTTCGCACTGCTGGGCAGGCCGTTCACGCCCTCGGCCGGGAAGGGGGCCGCGGTGGTCACCATCCGGCCCGGCTACGCGGCCAACCGGCCGGTGTTCACCGGCTGCGCGGCGGCCGGCGAGTCCTGCGCGGCGCACGGTTCCAGCGCGGTACGGCTCTACGCGGACCACAGCGAGGACGCGCCGCTGATCAAGGACGTCGGCCTGGGCACGACGCCGACCACGGGCGTGAACGACCTCTCCTCACGGGTCTCCACCGGCCAGCGCTACGCGGTGGCGGACCGGTGGGGCGAGTGGACGGCGATCTGGTACCTGGGGCAGAAGGCGTGGCTGCGCAACCCGCCGCGGCGGCCCGCGGCGGTGCCCGCGAAGGGGCTGACGGTGACCCCGAAGGAGGGGCTGGAGAGCGTCCCGGTGTACGGGCGGGCCTATCCGGAGGCGGCGGCCTACCCGGCCGGGGTGCCCGTCCAGCCGGTCTCCGCGCTGCCGTACCGCCTGCCCGCCGGCCAGCGGTACGTCGTCGGTGAGAAGGTGCGCGGCGAGTACTACTCGGCGGTGACCTACGACGTCGCGTCCCACCGGGTGGTGCGGGGCGAGGACGCGTACTACGAGATCCAGTACGGGCACCGGGTGGCGTTCGTGCGCGCCGCCGACGTGGACGTCGTGCGCCGACCTGCGGTCAGCTCTGCTGGAAGAGTTCCGCCGGAAGCGGCTTCAGCAGGGCGTACAGGTCGTCGGTGATGGGGCGGTCCCAGGCGGCGATGGTCACCAGGACCTGGTCGCTGCGGTCGAACTGGACGCAGGAGATGCGGCTCTCGGAGAGTTTGAGGCGGCGCACGATGAGGAGGTTGTCGCCCTGCATCACCGGCACGTCCTCGCTGCCGACGACGGTGATCTCCTCGTCGTTCTCCAGGGCCAGCAGGAGCTGGGCGACCTCGAAGGGGACCTGTCCCTCGGGGATCTCCCGGGCCGGGGAGCCCTCCGGCAGATTGCCGATGATCATCGCGGGGCCCCGGCCGCCGAACAGGTCGTAGCGCAGGAACACGCCCTGGCAGGTGCCGTCCGGGGCGGGCAGCAGGCCGGCGCCCAGATTGCCGGGCCAGTCGCCCGGGTCCATGGCCAGGACGTCGAATTCGGGCCCGGCGGGGGTGGCGCTGCGGCGGCGGAGGAACGACATGCCGCCCATGGTACGTGGCCGCGGGCCCCGAACGGTGTACGGGCGGCCCCACCGCGACCGGGTCCGCCGCGTGCGGCAGGGCGGCCCGGGTGACCGGGCCCCCAGCACCCGGGCGGGTGCCGGCAGCCGCCGACGGCGACCGGAGGGCACCGGACGGGGCGGCGGTCAGGTGAGGTCGAACTCGCCTTCCCGCGCGCCCGACACGAACGCGCCCCACTCGTCGGGGGTGAAGATCAGGGAGGGGCTCTCCGGGCTGGCGCTGTTGCGCATGGCGATGAAGCCTTCGACGAAGGCGATCTGGACATCCCCCAGACCACGGCTGCTGGACTGCCAGTGCGCGGTGCTGAGGTCCAGCTCGGGCTTGTCCCAGCCCCTGAGCGGGCGCTGGTGGGTGGTGGTCTCTGCCACGTCCGTGCTCCTCCCGGTTCGTCGTCCGCGGGTCAGCCTATCGACCGGTCGGGAGCGCCAACAGGCCGCGCGGAAAGTCTTGTTCGGGTGGTCGGGTCCGGCCGGGACGCTTCCCGTCCGGCCCGTTCTGCGACAGTTCGCGAGCGGCTCGTGTCATGGCGCTGACACGCGCGTACGCCCGCTGTTACGCTCGGCCGCCCTTTCCCGGTGGCCCTGATCAGGGAGGCACTCGCGATGACGGAACGAAGGGCGCGGACGGCCGGCGGGCTCACCCGCCGGCAGGTGGGGGCGGGTGTCCTGGCGCTGGGCGGCGGCACGGCGCTCGGCCCGCTCGTGGCCGGGCCCGCCGCGGCCGGCCCGGACCGGAGCCGACGGCCGACGCTGCGGTACGGCTCCGCCGAGCGGGCCGGGCTGCTCCCCGAGCACCTGCGCGGGCTCGTCACCGACGCGGAGGCGTTCCTCGGCCCCTCCCCCACGCACCCCTGGTACGCGGGCGCGGTGCTGCTCGCCGGGCGCGGCGGCACGGTGGCGCTGCACGAGCCGATCGGGACGGCGGTGCGCTACCGGGCGTACGACGAGAAGACCGGCACCGGCGTCGAGTTCCCGGCCGCCGAGCAGCTCCCGATGACCAGGGACACGGTGTTCGACCTGGCGTCGGTGTCCAAGCTGTTCACGTCGATCCTGGCCGTGCAGCGGATCGAGCGGGGCGCGCTGGAGCCGGCGGCGCCGGTCGCCGCGTACCTGCCGGAGTTCGGCCGGGCCGGCAAGGAGAAGGTGACCGTCCGGCAGCTCCTGACCCACACCTCGGGTTTCCGGGCCTGGATCCCGTTGTACACGGAGCCCACGCGGGAGGACATGGTCCGGCGGGTGTTCGACGAAACCCTCGCCGATCCGCCCGGCACCGCCTACCGCTACTCCGACCTGAACCTGATCGCACTCCAGTCGGTCCTGGAACGGATCACCGGCCGGACCCTGGACGTCCTGCTGCGCGAGGACATCACCGGGCCGCTCGGGCTCTCCCGCACCCGCTACAACCCGCCCGCCTCCTGGAAACCGTCGATCGCGGCCACGGAGGACGCCCGGCCCCCGTGGTCGGGCCTGGACCGGGGGCTGGTGTGGGGCGAGGTGCACGACGAGAACGCCTTCGCGCTCGGCGGTGTGGCGGGGCACGCGGGGGTGTTCTCCCGCGCGTGGGACCTCGCGGTCCTGGGCCGCACGCTGCTGAACGGCGGTTCCTACGGCCGGGCGCGCATTCTGCGGCCGGAGTCGGTGGAGCTGATGTTCACCGACTTCAACACGGCCTTCCCCGGCGACGAGCACGGCCTCGGGTTCGAGCTGTACCAGCACTGGTACATGGGGGCGATGGCCACGCCCCGCACGGCCGGGCACACCGGCTTCACGGGCACCTCGCTGGTGCTGGACCTGACGACCGACTCGTTCCTGGTGGTGCTGGGCAACTCCGTGCACCCGGTGCGCGACTGGCGGTCCGGGTCGGCTCCCCGGGTGGCGGCCGGCGACCGGCTGGCCCGGGCCGTGCCGGTCCGCCCGGCGGGCCCGGGCCCCGCCTGGTTCTCCGGCACGGCGAGCGCCACGACGGCGACGCTCACCCTGCCCGCGCTGGACACCGCCGCGGGCGGCGGGCGGTTGCGCTGCGCGCTGTGGTGGGACACCGAGCCCCGCTCGGACGTCCTCGTGCTGGAGGCGAGCGAGGACGGCGGTGTCTCCTGGCGGCCGGTCCCGTTCACCACCTCGCGCCGGGGCGCGGCCGTACGGGAGCACCCGGACGGCTCGGCCACCGGCTGGTCCGGCCGCCGCTGGCACCGCCTCACGGCCCGCCTCCCGGCCGCCCGGAGCGTCACGGCGCGCTGGCGGTACACGACCGACCGGCTGTACGTCGGACGCGGAGTGTACGTCGACGCGCTGCGCGCCGAGTCGGCCGGCGGCGTCCTGTTCGACGAGGCCCGCCCCGCGGACGCGGCCCGCGTCGAGGCGGCGGGGTGGACGCGGTCGGCCGACTGAGCGGGCGCCGCGTCCCGTGAATGTCTCAGCGGCCGGCGTCGGTCGCCTCCAGTACGGCCATGGCCGCGTTGTGGCCCGGTACCCCGCTGACCCCTCCGCCGCGGACCGCGCCCGCCCCGCACAGCAGCACGTTGGGGTGCGCGGTCTCCACGCCCCAGCGGCCGGTGCCGTCCTGGGCGTGCGGCCAGGACAGCTCGCGGTGGAAGATGTGGCCGCCGGGCAGCGCGAGATCGCGTTCCAGGTCCAGCGGCGTCTTCGCCTCCAGGCACGGGCGTCCGTCGGCGTCGGTGGCCAGGCAGTCGGCGAGCGGCTCGGCCAGGTGGGCGTCGAGCTGGGCCAGGGTCGCCTTGAGCAGCTCCTCGCGCACGGTGTCGTGGTCGTGGGCGAAGAGGCGGGCGGGGGTGTGCAGGCCGAACAGGGTGAGGGTGTGGTGGCCGCGTCCGGCGAGCGCGGGGCCGAGCGGGGAGGGGTCGGTGAGCGAGTGGCAGTAGACCTCCGAGGGCGGGGCGGCGGGTGCCCGGCCGGCCGCCGCGCTCGCGTGGGCCGCGGCCAACTGCTCGTAGCCCTCCGCGATGTGGAAGGTGCCGGCGAACGCCTCCCTCGGGTCGGCTTCCGGGTCGCGCAGCGCCGGCAGCCGTGTCAGCAGCATGTTCACCTTGAGCTGGGCGCCTTCGGCGGGCGGGGGCGGCGGGGCGCCCAGCAGTGCGGCCAGGGCGTGCGGGGAGGCGCCGACCAGGACGTGACGCGCGGCGACGGCGCCCTCGCCGTCGGCCGTGCGGTAGGCGACCTCGGCGGACCGCCCGTCGGTGTCGACGCGCACGGCCTCGTGCCCGGTGGCGAGCACGGCGCCCGCCGCCCGGGCGGCGGCGGCCAGCGCGTCGGTGAGGGCTCCCATGCCGCCGACCGGCACGTCCCAGGCGCCGGTGCCGCCGCCGATGACGTGGTAGAGGAAGCAGCGGTTCTGGACGAGGGAGGTGTCGTGGGCGTCGGCGAAGGTGCCGATCAGGGCGTCGGTGAGGACCACTCCGCGCACCAGGTCGTCCGCGAACCGCTCCTCGATCGCGGCCCCGATCGGCTCCTCGAACAGGGCCCGCCACGCCTCCTCGTCGCCGATGCGGCGGCGCAGCTCGGCGCGGGTGGGCAGGGGTTCGGTGAGGGTGGGGAAGACCTGCCGGGCGAGGCGTCCGGTCATGCCGTAGAAGCGCTGCCAGGCCGCGTACTCGCGCGGGGAGCCGGTGACCGTTGCGAACGACTCCCGGGTCCGCCGCTCCCCGCCGCCGACGAGGAGCCCGGTGGGGCGGCCGTCCCGTTCCGCGGGGGTGTACGAGGAGACGGTACGGGTGCGGACCCGGAAGTCGAGGCCCAGATCCCGGACGATCTTCGCGGGCAGGAGGCTGACCAGGTAGGAGTAGCGCGACAGCCGGGCGTCGACGCCCGTGAAGGGACGCGTGGAGACGGCCGCGCCCCCGGTGTGTCCGAGCCGCTCCAGGACCAGCACCGAGCGTCCGGCGCGGGCCAGGTAGGCGGCGGCGACCAGGCCGTTGTGGCCGCCGCCGACGACGACGGCGTCGTAGGCGCGGGCCGGCGGGGCGAGAGGCATGGCTCTTGGTAGCACGCGGAGGTGCGCCCCGCCAGGGGCGGCCCGTTCGGTGTGCGGGGCCTGTCAGCCGAGCCTGTGCGGTGCCGGGCGGGTGTCCGGGCCCAGCCGGGCCATGGCGCGGACGATGTGCCGGGGCGGCAGCTTCCAGCGCCAGCCGGCGGGGACCGCGCGCAGCACGTTGCCGGTGAGACGCAGGTTGCGGGTGACGGTTCCCGGGTCGGGGGCGGGCCTGCCGTACAGGTCGTGGGCGTACGGCGGCAGGGAGCCGTACGCCAGGTCCGCGACCTGCCGCCACAGCAGGCGGCGGGCCGGGGTGAGCAGCGGGTGGACCGGCGGGCGGCGCAGGAAGTCGTCCACCTCCCGTGCCTCCGGTCCGCCGGCCAGCTCGGGCCGTACGCCCTCGAAGTAGACGGCCAGTGCCGCCCGGTCGGCCGGGACGGATCGCGGGTCGAGGCCGACCAGGCGGGCGCTGTGCCGGTGTTCGGCGAGGTAGCGGTCGGCGTGCGGGTCGGTCAGCGGGAAGCCGGAGCGGCGCAGGACGTGCAGGTAGGAGCCGACCTCGGCGCAGTGCACCCACAGCAGCAGGGCGGGCTCGTCGACGCGGTAGCGCTCTCCCGTCTCCGGGTCGGTCGCCCCGAGCAGGCGGTGGATCTTGCGGACGCGGGCGCCGGCCCGTTCGGCGTCGTCGGTGGTGCCGTACGTCGTCGTGCCGACGAAGTCGGCGGTGCGCAGCAGCCGCCCCCACGCGTCGCGCCGGAAGTCGCTGTTCTGCAGGACGCCGCGTACGGCCCGGGGGTGCAGGGCCTGGAGGTAGAGGGCGCGGATACCGGCGATCCACATCATCGGGTCGCCGTGCGCCTGCCAGGTCACGGACCGGGGGCCGAACAGCCCCGGGTCACCCGCTGCCGCGGGTCCGGCCGTCCGGCGCGCCGTGTCACCCGCGCGGTCGGTGTTCCCGCCGGTGATCGTGCCCGTCTCGGGCGGGGGAAAGGCAGTCATGGCGGGAGGCTAGCGCCGGGTCCGCCGCGAGCCCAGGGGCGGTGGCCTCGATCGGCCGGGGGCGGGCGGGGGTCAGCGCAGGGTGGCGAGGAACTCTCCGCAGGCGCGGGCGCACGCCCGGCACGTCTCGGCGCTGTCCTCGGCGCCCGGTTGCTGGTCGAAGATGTGCGCGCTCTCCAGGCAGACCTGGCGGCACCACTCCAACTGGGTGCGTATCACGCCCTCGTCCACCTGGTTCTGCTCGGACAGCACCCGGCAGGTGGCGTCGCAGACCTCCGCGCACATGATCCCCTTGCGCCGCACGAGTTCCTGGTTCTCGGTCCCGTCCGGGTCCACGAGGCTCGCCCGCAGCGCGCACGCCCTGGCGCAGTCGGTACACGCCTGTGCGCAAGCGAAGCGGTCCTCGAGGAACTGGAACAGCTCCTGCTGTGAAGTCGTGGTAGTCACCTCGCGCGGGTTGCCACTGCCGTACGCGCCAAACCCGGACGGCCCGGTGTTCCCAAGGCATCCGGCCGGGTTCCGGGTCCGCCGCCGGGCACCCGGCCGGCCCGGGGCGGGGCGGACCGTTCGCGGACGCGATCCATCCGGTCGGGTAGAGGGGTTGACAACCGGCTTCGGGGGTACCTGCGTGCCATGACGAACGCATGGATGGACATGGCCGCGAGCGGCGGAGCCATGAGCCTCGGGCTGGTCGTCGCGGCTTTCGTGGTCGTGGCGCTGCTGATCGGTGCCTTCGCGGTCGGCATCCGCGTCAAGCGCCGGGAGTCGCCGCCGCCGCGTCCCGAGGAGCAGCCGCACCTTCCCGAGGGGGGTCCGGTCGGCGAGATCCAGGAGAACCGGACGCCGCAGGAGATGCCCCGGAGCGAGGAGCGGCTGCTGCCGCACGAGCTGGGACAGCAGGGCAGCCGCTCCGCGCCGGACCAGGAGCGGCCCCGCTGGGACGAGGGCAGCAGCGGCTCGTTCGGCGGGGGCGGCGGCGGCCGCCACTGACCCGCGTCGACACGACGCCTCCACCAGAGACCGACCGGCCCGAGAAGAGGGGCCCGCGCCCAGGCGCGGGCCCCTCTTCTCGCGTACTCCCCCACACCGGCGCCGCCGATCCGACCGGCGAGCAGTCGGCAGGGGAACAGGAAATCGACGCTTCACCCATTGGGATGAGGTCGGCGAGTGCGCGGGGTGCGCGCGGGGCGCGGTGCCGATGCTGAAGGGCAGGGATGTTCGGTTGACCCGGTGTAGGGGCGGGGGCCTACCGCCGGTGTCGGTGATGGGGAGGGCAAGTGTCGGACGACGAGGTCCGGATGCGGCTGGAGCGGCATTTCGACGGCCTGGATCGCAATCGCAGCGGTTACATGGAATGGGAGGACTGGAGACTGTACGTCAACAGGGTGACGGGCCGGTTCCCGCGGGCCGGAGCCGACCGCAACGACCACCTCTCCCTGCACGCGCGCAGGGCCTGGGAGTGGATCCGCGACCAGGCGGACGCGGACGGCGACGGCCGGGTGTCCCGCGAGGAGTTCGTGGCCGCGTTCGGCCGGCTGTCCGACGGTGACACCGCCGCAAGGCTGTGGTCGACCCTCATCGATCCGGCGTCCCACGCCGTCTGGGCCGTGGTGGACCAGGACGGCGACGGCCGGATCGACGAGCGGGAGTTCGCCGACTACCTCGAACTGGTGGTGGACCTGTCCGACATGGACGTCGCGGCCGCCTTCCGCCGGGGCGACCAGGACGGGGACGGCTACCTCAACCGGGCGGAGTGGCGCGGCCTGATGAGGGACTACTACATGGCATCCGCCGGGGAGGACACGTCGACGACCGGGCCGACGTGACCTGAGACGGACGGTTCCGGCCCCTCCTCCGGGACCCGTCCCGGCGCTCCCGGCCCGACCGGCGGCCCCGGCACCGCCTCACACGGCGACGAGATCCTGTTCGATCGCGTCCACCGTGTCCAGCAGGACCCGCGCGACGCTGCGCAGATCCCGGTTCATGACCGTGTCGCCCACCACGATCGCGGCCATCGGGCCGGCCCGGCCCAGGCGGACCGGGGCGGCCAGTTCGACCAGTTCGGGAATGTGCTCGCTTCTCGCGTAGGACAGGCCGGTCCGCCGGATCCGTTCGAACTCGCGGCGCATCGCGTCCGCTCTGGCCGACACCACGCGCGAGCCGGGCACCGTGGTGGCGACCAGGTCGGCCGGGTTCCGCCGGGCCATCGCGAGCAGCAGCCTGCCCGCCGCCGAGCGGTGTGCCGGCACCGGCTGCCGCAGCGCCATCGCCAGGCGGACGTGTTCCTGGCCGTAGAGCGTGCCGACGTGCTGGACCTTGGTGCCCGACAGCGTGCCGAGGCTGACGATCCTGTTGGTCAACTGGAACAGTTCGATCAGGAAGGGGGTGACCGGATAGTTGAGCCACTGCGCCGACGCGGGACCGCTGGTGGCCGCCAGCCGCAGCAGGTAGGTGCCGAGTTCGTAGGACTTCGACTCCTTCCGTACGGCGAGGCCGTTGTCGGTGAGCACCCGCATCAGGCGGTGCAGCGTGGACTTGGGGAGGTCCACCAGGCGGGACAGTTCCGACAGGGTCAGTGGCCGCGCCGCCTCGGCCAGGACCTCCAGGACGGCGAGCGTTTTGCGCAGCGGGCCTCCGGCGGCTCCGGGCGTCAGGGGATCTCGCTCGTCGTCCACGCGGAACTCCCGTCGCTGAGGCGCATCCAACTGATCCATGCCTACCGGCGCGCGCCCGGCGAACTCAAGATCGACCGGGCTTGTTGTCCCGTGGGGCCTCGGCATCAGGCCCTTTTGACAGCCGCGGTCCGCGGCCGGCGGCCCGGACGCTGTTTCCCCGGTCCGTTCCGGAAAGTGGAAACGGGCGTTGAGGGCGAGACCTCGTCGTCCCTAGTCTCCCTGGCGTGGCTAATGTGAGCTCGGATGAGTACGGGGACAGCGGCGTGACCCGCCGCGTCCTGCTGGCTGGTCCTCGATCCTTCTGCGCGGGTGTCGAGCGGGCCATCGAGATCGTCGAGCGGGCGCTGGAATCGCGCGGCGCCCCTGTCTACGTCCGCAAGCAGATCGTGCACAACGTCACCGTCGTGGACGACCTCGCGGCGCGTGGCGCGGTGTTCGTCGGCGAACTGGACGAGGTGCCCGACCACTCGACGGTGGTGTTCTCCGCGCACGGGGTCTCGCCCGCGGTGCGCGAGGAGGCGGCCCGGCGCGGTCTCGACGTGATCGACGGAACCTGTCCCCTGGTCGCCAAGGTGCACGCCGAGGCGCGTCGTTTCGCCGCCCGGGGTGACACCGTCGTCCTGGTCGGACACGCGGGGCACGAGGAGGTCGAGGGCACCCTCGGTGAGGCACCTGAGTCCATGGTGCTGGTCCAGACGGCCGACGAGGTACGCGGACTGTCGGAGGCCGACGGACGGAACGTGTCGTACCTCACCCAGACCACGCTGGCCGTGGACGAGACCGCGGAGGTCGTCGGGGCGCTGAGAGAGAGATTCCCGCTGCTCCAGGAGCCGCCGTCGGACGACATCTGCTACGCCACCACCAACCGGCAGGCCGCGCTCAAGGCGATCGTCGCGGAGTCGGACCTCGTCCTGGTCGTCGGCTCGGAGAATTCCTCCAACTCGGTCCGCCTCGTCGAGATGGCGCGCCGCGAGGACACCCGAGCCGAGCTGATCGACCGGGCCGCCGACATTCGGCCGGAATGGCTCGAAGGGGTGCGCACGGTAGGGCTCACGGCCGGCGCCTCGGCCCCGCCCGCCCTGGTGACCGAGGTCGTGACCTGGTTGAACGCCCTCGGTCCGGTCAGCGTCGAAGAACGCGAGATCGCCCGCGAGAACATACATTTCGACCTTCCCTCGGCAGTGCGTGGCGACACGCGGCGGTCGGCGGACGGCCGTCCGAGCTGAGCGAGGAGAGACGGAGAGACGTGTCATTCTCTGTGCTCGGCCGTATCACCGGCCCCGAGGACCTCAAGAGTCTGCGTCCGGAACACCTACCCACACTGGCCGATGAGATCAGGGAGTTCCTGGTCGAGAAGGTATGCGCGGCCGGCGGACATCTCGGCCCGAACCTCGGCGTGGTGGAACTGACCATCGCGCTGCACCGGGTGTTCGACTCACCCACGGACCGGCTGGTGTTCGACACCGGCCACCAGTCCTACGTCCACAAGATGCTCACCGGCCGGCAGGCCGGCTTCGACTCACTGCGCGTGGCCGGGGGCCTGTCCGGCTATCCGCTCCGCGAGGAGTCCGAGCACGATCTCGTGGAGAACTCGCACGCCTCCACGGCGCTGTCCTACGCGGACGGTCTGGCCAAGGCCCAGCGGCTGCTCGGTGAGGACCACCGGCGCGTGGTCGCGGTCATCGGGGACGGCGCGCTGACCGGCGGCATGGCCTGGGAAGCCCTGAACAACCTCGGCCGCGGCGCCGGCCCGGTGGTGGTCGTCCTCAACGACAACGGCCGCTCCTACGACCCCACGATCGGCGGGCTGGCCGAGCATCTGACCGCCCTGCGGGCCGGCACGCACCGAGGCCCCAACCTCTTCGAGACCGTCGGCTTGACCTATCTCGGTCCGGTGGACGGGCACGACATCGCCGCGGTCGAGCAGGCGTGCCGCCGGGCGACGGAACTGGACGGCCCGGTCGTGGTGCACTGCGTCACCGAGAAGGGCCGCGGTTACCCCCACGCCGAGAACGACGAGAACGACCGCATGCACGGCATCGGCGTCATCGATGCCGCCACCGGCCGGTCGCCGGGCGGCTCGGCGCCCTCGTGGACCGGCACGTTCGCCGGGGAGATGGAGCGGATCGGCGCGGCACGGCCCGACGTCGTGGCGCTGACCGCCGCGATGCTGCGGCCGGTCGGTCTGCACCGGTTCGCCCAGCGCTTCCCGGACCGGGTCTTCGACCTCGGCATCGCCGAGCAGCACGCGGTCACCAGCGCCGCGGGGCTCGCCATGGGCGGTCTGCACCCGGTGGTCTGCCTGTACGCCACGTTCCTCAACCGGGCCGTGGACCAGATCATGATGGACGTGGCCCTGCACGAACTGCCGGTGACCTTCGTCCTGGACCGTGCGGGCGTCACCGGCCCCGACGGCCCCAGCCACCACGGCATGTGGGATCTGGCCCTGCTCGGTACGGTGCCGGGCATGCGGGTCGCCTCGCCGCGCGACCCGGTCCAGCTCGCGGAACTGCTGGACGAGGCGCTGGACACGCGGAGCGGCCCCACGGCGCTGCGCTTCCCCAAGGGCGGTGCGGGCGTGGAGATTCCCGCGCTGAGCCGGATGGAGGGCGTGGACATCCTGCACCGCACCCGGTCCCGGCCGCTGGACGTCCTGCTCGTCAGCGCCGGGGTGCTCGCCGGCACCGCGCTGCGCGCGGCGGAGCTGCTCGCCGACGAGGGCGTCGGGGTCACGGTGGTCGACCCGCGCTGGGTGCTGCCGGTCAATCCCGTCCTGGTCCATCTGGCCGCCCGGCACCGGCTGACGCTGTCCGTCGAGGACGGGGTGCGCACCGGAGGGGTGGGCGCGGCCCTCGCCCAGGCCTGCGCCGACGCCCGGGTGCCTGCCCCGGTGCACGCCCTGGGGCTGCCCCGCGAGTTCCTCGGCCACGGCGAACGACCGGACATCCTCGCCGAACACGGTCTCACCCCGCGGTCCGTCGCCGACACCGCGCTCGCCCTGCACCACGCCGCGGCGACATCCCACACACCCGCACCTCGTCGGGAGAGGACACCACGGTGACCCAGGTAGCGCTCGGTATGCCCGCTTCGCCGCCGCCCACGCTCGCCGACCGGCGCAGAACCCGCCAGTTGCGGGTCGGGCCGGTCGGGGTGGGCAGCGACCACCCCGTCTCGGTGCAGTCGATGACCACGACCCTCACGGCCGACGTCAACGCCACCTTGCAGCAGATCGCCGAACTCACCGCCGCCGGCTGCGACATCGTCCGCGTCGCCTGCCCGAGCGCGGACGACGCCGAGGCGCTGCCCGCGATCGCCCGGAAGTCGAAGATCCCGGTCATCGCCGACATCCACTTCCAGCCCAAGTACGTGTTCGCGGCCATCGAGGCCGGCTGCGCCGCGGTGCGGGTCAATCCCGGCAACATCAAGAAGTTCGACGACAAGGTGGGCGAGATCGCCCGCGCGGCCAAGGACCACGGCACCCCGATCCGGATCGGGGTGAACGCCGGGTCGCTGGACGCGCGTCTGATGCGCAAGTACGGCAAGGCCACCCCGGAGGCACTGGCCGAGTCCGCGCTGTGGGAGGCGTCGCTCTTCGCGGAGCACGACTTCCACGATCTGAAGATCTCGGTCAAGCACAACGACCCCGTGGTCATGATCCGCGCCTACGAGATCCTGGCCGAGAGGTGCGACTACCCGCTGCACCTGGGCGTCACCGAGGCCGGACCGGCCTTCCAGGGCACCGTCAAGTCCGCCGTGGCCTTCGGGGCGCTGCTGCGCCAGGGCATCGGTGACACCATCCGGGTCTCCCTGTCGGCGCCGCCGGTGGAGGAGGTCAAGGTCGGTACCCAGATCCTCCAGTCGCTCAACCTGCGGCCCCGGAAGCTGGAGATCGTCTCCTGCCCCTCGTGCGGCCGGGCGCAGGTGGACGTCTACAAGCTCGCCGAGGAGGTCACCGCCGGCCTGGAGGGCATGGAGGTGCCCCTGCGGGTCGCCGTGATGGGGTGTGTGGTCAACGGTCCCGGCGAGGCGCGCGAGGCCGACCTCGGCGTGGCGTCCGGCAACGGCAAGGGCCAGATCTTCGTCAGGGGCGAGGTCGTCAAGACCGTTCCCGAGCACCGCATCGTGGAGACCCTGATCGAGGAGGCCATGAACCTGGCCGAGACGATGGAACGGGACGCCACGGGCTCCGTCACGGTCGTCACCGGCTGAATGAGGGATTCCCCCTGGAGGAACGGAAACAGGTAGCTCACCCGACTCCCCGAAGTGGACCACAGTAAGGTCATTCACGTCGCCTTTCCGACTGACAATGACCATATCGGGCCACATTCGGGGAGTTTTGACGTGATCACGGTGTATGGATCCACGCTGAGCGCACCCCGGACGCCGACTTCGCGACGGGGAACGGAGATTCGGCAGCGACGGAGCTGTCGCCGGCGCACCTCCCCCGGCGGCCCGCGCGCCCGGCCCGGTGGCCGAGCGACCCCCACCTCGTCATCCATTCCGGTCCTGGAGGCTTGCCATGATCGCCCACACCAGAACTGCCGAAACCGCGATACGTCCGGTGAGGACACTGGTCCGGGCGCCGGATCCGCTGACGCATTCGGCGGTCAGCGGTCAGCTCGGCGCCGTGCCGAACATAGAAGTCGTCACGGCGGACCACCCCGGTCCGGCGGACGTGGCGGTGGTCGTCACCGAGCGCATGACGGTGGAAGTGACCTCGCTGCTGCGCAGGTTCAAGAACTCGCTGCGGGTACCCGTGGTGCTCATCCCCTCGGAGATCGACCGCGCGGACCTGCTGACCGCGGTGGAGTGCAACGTGGTCGCGGTACTGCCGCGGGTCGCCGCCACCAGCAGCCGCATCGAGGAGGCGGTGCTGACCGCCGCGGCCGGCGGCGGCGTGCTCCCCGCGAAGCTGCTGGGTGAACTGCTGCGCCAGTTCGAGCGGATGCAGCGCGAGGTCCTCTCACCGCACGGCCTGCACACCTCCGGGCTGACCCCCCGGGAGATCGATGTGCTGCGGCTGATGTCGGAGGGCCTGGACACCGCCGAGATAGCCGTCCGCATGTGCCTGTCGGAACGGGCGGTCAAACGGGTCGTGTTCGGGGTCACCCAGCGCCTGAACCTCCGCAACCGGCCGCACGCGGTGGCCTACGCCTTACGCAGTGGCGTCATCTGACCGGGGGGCCGACACCCGCGTGCGACGCCGGCCCGGTCCCCGAACCCGCGGCGGAGGACTCTGCCGGCGCCCCGGTGCCGGCCGGCGGCGCGCGGAAGGCCCATGGCGGCCGTCCCTCCCGGCGCATCGCCCGGTGCAGCAGCACCACGTAGGCGAGGTCCAGAGCCACGTAGGTCGGCACCAGCACGTGCAGCAGGTGGTGGGAGGGATAGACGACGAAGGCGGTCAGTCCGGCGAAGAGGGACCCGACGGTCTTCGCGACGGCGATGTACATCGACTGTCCCGTACTGGACCCGCGCCGCCTGAGCAGGTAGATGAACGAGGCGCTCAGCGGGACCTGGATGATCATCCCGGTGTACATGCCGTCACGGTCGTGGAACTCGTTCGCGCCGACCATGACCACCACCGACGCCCACACCAGCACACCGGCGAGCGACCACCGGAAGACCTTCGCCGACAGAGCGGGGTGATCGCGCGGCCCGTAGCGCATCGCCTGGTACAGCAGGACCACGTTGAAGACGACCCAGAGGAAGTTGATCTGCCGCTGGGTCGGTGTCTGTTCCAGCAGGAAGGTCAGGCTGAACTCCCAGGCGATGTTGACCGCCACCAGGTAGGCGGGTATCCCCACCCGCCGGTCCCGGGACGCCTGCCTGATCGCCAGGACGTACGTCACCATCCAGGCCACCGCGGTCGGCCCGGCGACCGCCGCGAAGAGTCCGTCCGGAACGTCGGCCGCCCCCACCGTGACCGGTGGGACGTCCGACATCGGGAAAAGGAAGGGGGGCAGCCAGACCATGGAGATTCCTCGTGGGTCGGGGCGGAACGGACAGGGCGGGACGGACGGGGCGGGACGACGGGTCAGAGGCTGGGCACGATGGGCTCCAGGCCGAAGAACGACCCGCCGTACAGTTCGTGACCGACGTGGACGTTGAGCATCGCGTGGCGGGCCGCGGTGTTGGCGTCCCGCCAGTACCGCTGCAACGGGTTGGACTCGGCGAAGGACGCCGCGCCGTGCGCCCACAGCAACTCGTCGAGCGCGGTGGTCACCAGGCCGACCGCCTGTCCGACATCGCCCCGGATGCGCAGGAGTTCGGCGTCCGGCAGCGAGACGGCTGCCTGGGCGGCCTCGTCGAGCGCGGTCGCGGCCCGGTTCACATGCAGTTCGGCGGCGTCGATGGACAGGGCCGTCCTGCCGAGCGAGGACACGAAGGTCCGGGAATCCGGCTGGCGGGTGTACTTGGTGGGCGCGATGCCCCGGTGCGGAGCCTTCTCCACGACGAAGGCGCGGGCCGCCTGGCCGGCGCCGAGCACCACGGAGGCGCAGACCACCGCCATGGCCGCGATCGCCGCCGTGCGGAACAGCGGCGGCAGGCCGGTGTCGGTGGCGTTCTCCCGTCCGCGCTGCACCTCGGCGGGGATCACCCGGTGCCCGGGGACGAAGGCGTCCCGGAGCGTGACGGTGTGGCTGCCGGTGGCCCGCATGCCGACGGTGTGCCAGGTGTCCTCGACCGTCAGGTCCGCGACGGGCACCAGCACGGAGAGCCCGCCGACCGGCTCCCCGTCGGCGCCCAGTTCCCGGGCGACCAGGATCGCCCAGTCGTCGTGCAGGATGCCGGTGCCGTACGGCCAGGTGCCCGAGAGCAGATAACCGCCCTCGGTACGTACCGCGGTACCCGAGGCCGCGAAGATCGACGCCAGTTTGACGCCGGGGTCGTCCCCGAACACCTCGTCCCGCGCCGCCTGCGAGAACTTCGCGGCGAGCAGGTTGGAGCCGTTGATGTTGTTGACCACCCACGAGGTGGACGGACAGTAGTGGGAGAGGGCCTTGGCGACCTCGCTCATGGTGCGGACGTCGGCCTCCAGACCGCCGTAGGCTCTCGCGGTCCAGATCATGCCCAGTTGCGACTGGTCGACGGCCCGGACCGTGGCGTCGGGCAGCCGCCGCTCCCGCTCCCCCTCGGCGACACCGTCCGCGAAGACCGGCCCGAACTTGTGGACCCGGTCCACCAGTTCGGTCCGCAGGTCCGTCAGGTCCGTTCGGCTGTTCGTCATGGTCACCATTCCGGACTCTCGGTGATGAGGTGGGTGAAGTCGAAGTAGTCCCGCCAGGCGCTGATCCGGCCGGCCCGCAGTTCGAAGGCCCCCATCACCTTCAGGTTCAGGGCGATGGGGGTGCCGTCGACGCGGAGCATGTTCTCCATCCGCTCGGCCAGGACGACGTCCCCGGCCGTGGCCAGGTGCCGGAACCTCACCTCCAGCCGCGCGAAGTCGGGCGGCATCAGCCGCAGGATCTCCGCCTTGCCCCGGCACACCGGGGAGCCGGGGTTCTCCCACACGCAGTCGTCGGTCAGGTAGCCGTCCACGGCCGCGCGGACATCGGCCGGAGCCGGCCCCATCGCGGTCAGGAAGTCGTGGACGAGACGCTCGGCGTCGGTGGCAGGCATGGTCAGCTCCCGCTGTTCGTCGCGCCGGACCGGCCGAGGACCTGGTCGAACACCGCGCCGAGTTCCTGGTCGGGCCGCCGGCTGCCGCGGACACTGCGCCAGGCGACGTGCTGGTCCGGCCGCACCAGCACGGCACCGTCGTCCTCGATGCCCCGCACCGCGGCCCAGGCGCCCTCGGTGTCCCGGTGGCCCACCGCGTCGGGCTCGGCGCCGATGGGCACCACGGTGAGCGCCACCCCGTGGCTGTCCGCGACCTTCTTGGCGGCGGCCGCCCAGCCCTCGCCCAGCGGCCCGGTGAGCAGCGTGAAGCCGCCGTCGCCACCGACCAGGTCGTGGGTGGAGTCCCGGGTGTCGCCGTGCCGCAGCCAGACGTGCGGGAGCCGGTGCCCCGGCCGGGTCGTCGGACGGTAGACCGCGCCCATCGGGTCCCTGGGCGGCGGCGGGGTGCCGTCCGGGAGCACCGCGCCGGCCTCGTAGTGGTGACCCAGTTCGATGTCGTGCGCCTGGTACTCGATGCGCTGAGTGCCGAACACCTCCCGCACCACCGACCGCCGGGTCTCGCCCATCGGGGTGTCGGCCAGCAGTTCGCGGATGGCGGCCTCGGTGGCGGCCGGCTTGCCGTGCGCCATCCCGAGGGCCGCGAACAGGGTGCCGTAGTTGAGCAGGCAGCCCATCGCCCAGCCCACGTTCCGGCGGGCGACGGGCAGCCGCTCCGCCTCGTAGGAGTCGAGCAGCGCGTCGCCGGCCCGGCCGTCGAGCACGGCCCCGAGTTTCCAGGCGAGGTTGTGCACGTCCTGGATCGCCGTGTTGAGGCCGCCGCCGGCGGCGGGTGGCTGCCGGTGCGCGGCGTCACCGGCGAGGAAGACCCGGCCGGACCTGAGCGAGCGGGCCACGACGGCCTCCGGCCGGTACTCGCTCACATGGTGGATCCGTACCCCGAGGTCCGCCGGCAGTTTCAGC
Source organism: Streptomyces ziwulingensis (assembly GCF_039542605.1). NCBI lineage: Bacteria > Bacillati > Actinomycetota > Actinomycetes > Kitasatosporales > Streptomycetaceae > Streptomyces > Streptomyces ziwulingensis. Next base: position 151,818 of record NZ_BAABIG010000017.1, on the reverse strand, counting down.
AGGGCCCGCACCCGGCCCGTGATCGCCTCCGCGTCGAGGTCACCCGCGACCGTGCCGGGCGGGACCCGGAAGTGCAGTGCCCATTCCTCGGACGCCGCGCCCCAGCCCGGCCCGGACGCGACGAGCACCGACACCTCGCCGTCCAGGCCGAAGACGTGGGTCATCAGCACCGAGTCGCTCCACCAGCGGGAGAGGTCCGCGCTGAAGTGGACCGAGATGATGGTGAACCCGCCGCCGGCGCCGTCCATCGGGATGCCGAGCGAAGCGCCGACGCTCCGGCCGCCGTCGGCGCCCAGCAGGTACCGGGCCCGGACGGTGCCCACCTCACCGGTGACCCGGTCGGTCACCCGCGCCCGGACCCCGTCCCCGTCCTGGGTGAACTCCTCCATCTGATGGTGGAACAGCAGGCTGGACGGGGCCCGTCGCTCCGCGTGCCCGCGCAGCAGCGGTTCGAGCCGGTGCTGCGGGAGGTTGGTCGAGGGTCCCGTGCTGTCGGCGGCGTAGGGTCCGGCGGTGCCACCGCCGCCGAAGGCGTCCATCCGGTGCAGTTCCCGCCCGTCCGCGGGGCCGTCACCGCCCAGGGAGGTGCGCCAGACCACCTCGCTCATGTTCGCAAGCGGGCAACTGATCCGGTAGACGTCGTCGGCGACGCCGTGCTGCCGGAAGATCTCCATGGTGCGCTGGTTCAGGTAGTGCGCCCTGGGCAGCACCGACGTGGACTCGCGGCGCTCCACCACCAGGTGGCGCACCCCCACGTCGGACAGGAAGACCGACGCGGCGAGTCCACAGCCACCACCGCCGACCACGAGAACGGGCACTTCTGCGTCAAACATCGCTCTTCCCTCGAACTGCGGACGAATTACTGGCCGAGTGGGTCACTCGTCGTGGGCCGACGTGTTCTCGTGCAGGACGATGACCGCGGCCGGGCACCGCGAGGCCGCCTCCCGCACCTGCGCGTGCTCGTGTGCCGGCGGCATCGCGTCGAGCAGCGTCACACGGCCGTCGACGTCGTTCTGGTCGAAGACGGCCGGCGCGTACAGCGCGCAGTTCCCGACGGCCCGGCATCTGCTGTCGTCGACCTCGACCTTCATGGTCGTCTCCCTCCCGCCGCGGCTCACCAGGTGACCGGCAGCGCGTTCACACCGAAGACCAGCGCGTTGGTGCGGTACTCCAGCTCGTCGTGCGGGACCGCCGAGCGCAGCGTGGGGAACCGGGTGAGCAGGGCGGGCACGGCGACCCTCAGCTCCATGCGCGCCAGTTGCTGGCCCAGGCACTGGTGCGGGCCGAAGCCGAAGGTGAGGTGGCGCTGCGGGGGCCGGCGCACGTCCAGGCTGTCGAGGTCCTTGAAGTCCCCGGCGTCCCCGGCGGTCCCGTCGGTCGCGCCGGGGTCCCGGTTGGCGGCCAGCACGGACGCCACGACGTGCTCGCCCTCCTTGATCTCCTGGTCGCGCACGCAGATGGTCCCGGCCGCCTGCCGCGGCAGGATGGTGGCCGGGGCGGTGTACCGCAGCAGCTCCTCGACGGCGCTGTCGGTCACGGAGGGGTCGTCGCGCACCGCCGCGAGCTGCTCGGGGTGCTGGAGCAGCAGCGCGACGCTCGCCGACAGGGTGTTGGCGATCGTCTCGTGCCCGGCGATGAGCAGCATGTTGCCGATACCGGCCAGTTCCTCGTCACTCAACTGGTCGCCGAAGTCGCGCACCACGCGGCCCAGTACGTTGTCGCCCGGGTTCTCCCGGTGCTGCGCCACGAGTCCGGCCATGTAGGCCATCATCTCGGCTGCCTTCTCCATCTGGACCTCACGGCTCTGGCCGAAGTCCAGTGCGAGAGCGGTACGGCGCTGGAACCCCTCGCGGTCGCTGTAGGGCACCCCCAGCAGTTCGCAGATGACGAGCGTCGGGATCGGGGTGCTGAAAACCTGCACCAGGTCCGCGCCCGGACCGGCCTCCTCCAGCGCGTCCAGCGCGGAACCGACCACGGTCTCGATGCTCGGCCGCAGTTCGCGCGCCCGCTTGGTGGTGAACGACGCGGTCAGCATGCGCCGCAGCCGGGTGTGTTCGGGGCCGTCGTAGCTCAGCAGGTTGCCCGGCTGGTACGGCATGGAGCCGCCCATGCGCAGCCGGTCGTCCGCGAGCACGTTCTTGACGTCCTCGTACCGGGTGACGACCACCGCGTCGAACTCGCCCAGCATCGGGCTGGGCACCTTGACGCGGCTCAGCTCGTCGTCCTTCTGGGCGTCGTACAGCTCGGCGACGGGGGCGAACGGGCACCGGGCGGCCCGCTGGCCGATGGGGATGGTGAGGGGCTCGGTCACGGAGACGGCCTTTCTGGTGGTGGGGAGGTGGACATTCAGGGATGGGAACGCGGCGCCGTGCCCGGCCGGCCGGGGATCGCGGCGCCGGTCGCCAGGGCGAACGCCGCGCCGGCCATGCCGACCACCGCGACGAGCACGAACGCGTCGTGCGACGGGACGGACGTCGTGCCGGGCGACCGGCTCAGCCCGGCGAACACCGCCCCGACCACGGCGCCGGACAGTGCGGTGCCGAGGGACCGCATGAGTGTGTTGAACCCGTTGGCGACCCCGGTCTCGGCGGGCGGGACGGCCGCCATGATCAGCGCCGGGATCGCGCCGTAGGCGAAGCCGACGCCGCCCTGGGTCACCACGGTGCCGATCACCAGCATCGGCACCGAGTCCATCCGGGTCAGGCAGGCCGCGTACCCCAGGCCGATCAGCACGGTGCCCAGCAGCAGCGAGAACTTCGGGCCGCGCGCCGCGGACAGCCGGGCACCCACCGCGGAGGCGCCCATCATCGCCAGTCCGGCCGGCAGCATCAGCAGACCGGCCTGGACCATGGAGCGGCCCAGTCCGTAGCCCGTGCGGGTGGGCAACTGCAGCAACTGGGGAACCATCAGGAGCTGGGCGTACAGGGCGAAGCCGACCACGACGGAGGTGATGTTCACCAGCAGCACCGGCCGCCGCGCCGTGGTGCGGAGGTCGATCAGCGGAGCGGTCACCCGGCGTTCCCAGCCGCCCCACAGCACCAGTACCACCACGGAGGCCGCCGCCAGGCCCACGGTGGGAGCGCTGAGCCAGCCCCACTCGCCTCCGTAGGAGATCGCCACCAGCAGCGCGGTGAGGCCGGTGGTCAGGCCGGCCGTGCCGACGCCGTCGAAGCGCCCGGTGGCCCGGGCCGGAGGCGCCGGGACCAGCCGGACCACCAGCACACCGATCAGCGCCGTCAGCGCGCCGGTCGCCCAGAAGAGCAGGTGCCAGTCGGCCGCCTGGGCCACCACCGCGGCCAGCGGCAGCCCCGCCGCGGCGCCGGCCCCGAGGACGGAGGAGGTGAGGGCGATCGCCGAGCCGAGCCGCCGCTCGGACAGCACGTCGCGCAGCAGGCTGATACCGAGTGGTACGAGCCCCGTACCGACGCCCTGGAGGGCGCGCCCGACGACCATCGGGGCCAGGGAGTCGGCCACCGCGCACAGCAGCGAGCCCAGCGTGAGAGCGCCGAGCACGCTCAGCATCAGCCGCCGCTTGCCGTAGAGATCGCCCAGCCGGCCGACGACGGGACTGGTCACGGCGCCGCCCAGCAGCGTCGCCGTGACGACCCACGAGGTGCCCGCCGCACCGGTGTGCAGCAGTTCGGGCAGCTCCCCCAGCAGCGGCACCACCATGGTCTGTGCCATCGCGGCGACCCCCGCGGCCAGGGCGACCACCGCGACGGCCCGGCGTTCGGCGGCGGGGGTGAGCGGCCGCACCCCCGCACGGGCGGCGTCCGACAGGCCGGCGCGTGGCTCCCGCATCTACAACCGCCTGCCCACGACGAAGCCGGCGACCTCCTGGAACTCGCCGCGCACGTCGTCCGGGATGTCGACGGCGGACAGGCACTCCTTCGCCGCGATGATCTGACGGTCCGCCTCGCCGCGCGCCCAGTCCCGTCCGCCCGCCCGTTCCACCAGTTCGGTGACGCGTCGGACGTCGGCTTCGGTCAACGGCTCCGGGCGCAGGTACAGGGCGTGCAGCTCGTCCGTCCCGGGTGCGTCGAGCGCCGCCACCACGGGCAGGGACTTCTTACGGACCCGCAGGTCGGCCCCCACCTGTTTGCCGGTCTGGTCCGGGTCGCCCCAGATGCCCAGCAGGTCGTCGACGAGCTGGAAGGCGAGCCCGACGTGTTCGCCGAAGGCACCGAGCCGCTCGACCAGGTGCCGTTCGGCGCCGAGCAGGTCGGCGCCGAGCGCGCAGGCGCTGCCGAGCAGGGCGCCGGTCTTGTCACCGGCCATCCGCACGCACTCGGCGAGGGTCACGTCCTCGCGTCGTTCGAACTCGGCGTCGGCGGCCTGGCCGTCGATCATCCGCTGGGTCGCGGTCATCAGCGCCAGGGTGGCGGAACGGGCGCCCGCGCACTCCGCGCTCATCAGTACCGACGTCGCCGCGGTGACCAGGGCGTCGCCGGCCAGGATGGCGCTCGGTACGCCGAAGACGGTCCAAGCGGTCGCCCGGCCCCGCCGGGTCTCGTCGCCGTCCATGATGTCGTCGTGCAGCAGCGAGAAGTTGTGCACCAGTTCCACGGCCACCGCGGCGGGCAGGCCGGCCGCGGCCTCGGCGCCGGCCGCCCGGGCCGACAGCAGCGCCAGGGTGGGCCGGACCATCTTGCCGCCCCAGGTGCCGGTGGGGCGGCCCTCGGCGTCCGCCCAGCCGAAGTGGTAGCGGGCGATACCGCTCATCTCCGGACCGAGGTGCAGGTCGACGGCGTCGCGCAGGGCGGGTTCGAGCAAGGTGCGGCCGGTGTCGAGAACGGCGGTCAGGCTTCGGATCGGCACCGTCGTCATGAGGACCACCGGCTGTCCGCACGGCGGAGGGGGAACCGGGGCCCGGTTCGCGACCGGCCCCGTCCGGGGCGGTCCGGGAGCACGCTGGCCTGTCGCATGGTGCACCTTCGCTGTCGGCTCGTGAGGGTCACGGAGTGGGTAGGTCGGCTGAGGTCGGTCCCGGCGGGCGCCGCAGGGCCCGGCGCAGCACCTCGGAGGAGGTGACGAGCGTGCGGGGCGGAGCCAGCAGGAAGAGGACGTCGCGGTTGGCGCCGCACACGACCGGGTCGTGGGGCACGTGGGCGCGCACCCGGTCGAGGTACCGGTTGAGCAGGTGGGCGACCGGCCCGGACCGTACCGCGTTGCCCGTGACGCCCGGCATCGGGCTGTCGGCGCCGGTCGCGACCTCCCACGCCGAGCGGGCGGAGCGCAGTACCGCCCGTTGCAGGGCGTGGGCCGAGGAGGCGCGGTCCCCGGCCAGTGTCCTTCCGAGCGCGACCGCGTTCATGGCGGCCACGGACAGGCCCTGGCCGTAGACGGGATTGAGCGCGCACAGCGCGTCCCCGACGACGAGCAGCCCGGTGTGGCCCGGTCCCAGACGGTCGTAGCGGCGGCGCCGGTTGGAGGTGTGCCGGTACCCCACCGGCCGGCCGACCGGACGCGCCGAGCTGAGCCACTTGTGCGGGGCGGAGTGCGGCAGCCGGCCGGCGAAGTCGACGAAGTCCTCGGTGCCGCCCGGCGGCGCCTGGTCGCGCGGCCCGGACAGGGTGACCATCCAGCGGTCGTCCTCGGCGGGCAGGATGATCGCGCCGAGCAACTGGCCGGCGTCCGGCACGATGTAGAAGCCGCTGAGGTCCTCGGGCGGGTCGTCGGCCTCGAAGACGCAGGTGGCGTACGCCCGGCCGGTCTCCACGAGTTCCTCGGCGGGTGCCGGGGCGCCGAGCGCGGCCAGCCAGTCTGGGGTGCGGCTGGCGCGGCCGGTGGCGTCCACCACGAGGTCGGCCTCGATCTCCCGCCGGGTGCCGTGGTCGCCGCCCCGGTCCCGGACCGCGACGCCGGTGATGTGTCCGGGCCGGCCGAGCAGGCCGGTCACCTCGACACCTGTGCGGACGTGGACGCGGGAGCCGTCCAGGACCCGTCGGCGGATGTGGTGTTCCAGCAGCGGGCGGGACGGGGTCAGGATGGGCCTGGACGGGTTGCGGCGGGAGATCCACTGCCCCGCCTGCCACACGCCGAGGTCCCCGGGCACCGCCAGCCGCGGCGCCCCCGAGTCCGCCAGCGCGGGCAGCAGACCGGGCAGCAGTTCTTCCAGGGCGTTCATGCCGCTGGTGAGCAGGACGTGGGTGTGGCGTGACTGCGGCACCCCGGCGCGGGGCCCCGGGGCGTCCTCGTACCGGTCGCGTTCGAGTACCGTCACCCGTTCCGCGTGGCCGGCCAGGACGTGTGCGGTCAGCAGTCCCGCGACGCTGCCGCCGAGCACGACCACATGCCCCAGTCCGGACCGTCCGGACCGGCCGGCCGGTGCGGGCTGGCCGGCCGGTGTGGGCTGGCCAGCCGGTGTGGGCTGGCCGGCCGGTGCGGGCGATCCGGCCGGTGCGGGCGGCGGCCGGCTGCCGGTGCTGTCCTCGGGCGCCCGGCCGGTGTCCGCCGGTCCGTCCGCGCCGGTGCCGTCCAGCCGGGCGGCCAGAAAGCGCGCCCCGGAGGTCTCGGCCGAACCCGGCTGGTCACCGAGCATGTGGCTGACCAGTTCCAGGTGGGTGCGGCGCCAGCGCCGTACGGCCTCGTCCAGTCCGGTCAGCCCCCGGGGGTCGCCCGAGGCGCCGTCCGCACCGTCGCGCCGCGTCAGCTTGCGGACCAGGGCGAACAGTTCGTGGAACTGCTCGGACTGCAATCCGCTGGCCGTGCCGAACCGGTCCCGGAAGAGCATGAACTCCTCCCGCCGCAGCGTGTGGCGCAGCAGCGTCAACTGTCCTTCCAGGGAGCCCACCAGCCGCGTCGCCCGTGCCACGCGCTGGGCGTGGCAGTGCCGCTCGCACCGGCCGGCGTCGATGTGCCGCAGGTCGACCAGAACCTGGCTGAGCAGGGTCTCGGACGCCTGGTGCACGACGATGAAGAGCCGTTCGCTGTCGCTGAGGTCCTGCTGTTCGACCGGTGTCAGCGGGCGCTGCAGGGTGAGCAGTTGGTCGAGGTGCAGATATGTCGCATAGTTCGGGGAGGCCATGGGCCCAGCTCCTCGGATTCGGTCCGCGCTATACCAGGCGCCCCGGCACGGTGAGATCGGCCAGGGCGTCCCTGTGGACACTGGGCGGGAGGATCTCCAGCGCCGCCGCGGCCGTCTCCACGTAACGGTGCGACACCTCGCGCGCCGCCGCCACGCCGTCGTGGTCGTGGACCAGTCGCGCCATGGCCTCGTAGCGCTCCGCGACCGGTACGGCCGTGTCGGCGAGCAGTCGCTCGATGCGCCGGCGCTGCGCCACGGGGGCCCGCTCGTGGGCGAGCAGCACGGGCAGGGTGGGGCGGCCGTTGCGGACGTCGGAGACGTTCGGCTTGCCCGCCCGGGTGCCGTCGTAGGCCATGAGGTCGTCCCGGATCTGGTAGGCGATGCCGAGCCGGTCGCTGTAGTGGCTGAGCGCCCGCAGGACCTCGGCGTCCGCGCCGCCGAGCGTGGCACCGACGCCGCAGGCCATCCACAGGAGGGCGCCGCTCTTGTCCGCGATCATGCCGAGGTAGTCGTCCACGGAGCACACCTCACGGCTCATCCGGATCTCCCGGATGGCCGCGTCCCCGATGCGCAGGCCCGCTCTGGAGAGCACCACCAGCGCTTGCGCCACGCGTTCCGCGGACGCGCCGGCCTCCTGGCACTCGGCGAGGGCGGCGAAGCCGTGGAAGAACAGCCCGTCCCCGCCGACGATCGCCGTCGGCTGCCCGTACACGGTGTGGGCGGCGGGCTTGCTGCGCCGCTCCCCGTCGTCGTCGATGATGTCGTCGTGCATCATCGCTCCGACCTGCACACACTCCACGGCCACCGCGGCGGGCAGGACAGTCGCTATGTCACCTCCCACCGCGAGACTGGAGTGGGTCACCAGCCAGGGACCCATCATCTTCCCGAAGGGGACCAGTCCGTAGCGGACAATTTCGTCGAGGCCCGAGACGTCGTCCGGCCACCTGCCCTCGACCTCGGCCCCCACAATCGCTGCCAGTTCGCGATCGGCGACCTGAGGCACATCGATGTCGGTCATGCTCAAGACGTTAGGCACCCCGTACCTGGCTGTCGTCACCGCTGATCCGTATGGGCCCGAGTGGGACCGCACATTGGCATCTTCGGCCCGGGTGCGGCCCGGCCGCGGCGGCGCTCAGACCGTGGTGCGCGGGAGCCGGCCGCTCAGGCTGGCCGCGGCCAGCGCGACCCGTGAACGGTAGCCGGTGCGGGCGAACAAGCGGGTCAGGTAGTTTTCCACGGTCTTCTCGCTGAGCTGCAGGCGCAGCGCGATCTGCCGGTTGGTCAGGCCCTCGCCGATCAGCTCGATGATCCGCTGCTCGGTGACGGCCAGGGCGTCCCGCCGGCCGCGGGCGCGCGGGGCGGGGACGCCGCGTTCCCGGGTCACCACCCGGACGCGTTCGAGGAGCGCCGACGCACCGCACCGCGTGGCCAGGGTGTGGGCCTCGCGCAGCCAGGGCCGCGGGTCCTCCGCGAACCGGGCGACGGCCAGGCAGGACTCCAGCAGTACGGGCAGATCTCCCCGCTCGCGCGTCAGGTCGGTGGCCGACCGGGCGTACCGCAGGTCCCGGCGTACCAGGCCGCGCGCCAGCAGCAGGCTCTCCCGTACGTCCGCGCGGTCCTCCCGGGGCAGCAGTTCGATCTCCGCCAGCAGTTCCGCGGCGCCCTCGTGGTCGTCGCTCAGCACCGCGATCCGCACCGCCCGGGCCAGCAGGGAGCTAAGACCCGCGTGCAGCCCGGCCCGGCGCAGCCGCGGTCCGGCCAGCAGCGCCACCCGCACCGCCTCGGCGTCGTCCCCCGCCCGGGCGGCCAGGCCGACGCGCACCCAGGTCCGCATCACGGCGAGCCGGCGGGCCGGCGTCGCGGCGGCCAGCCACTGGGCGGCCTGCCCGAACTCGCCGCGGGCGGCGCACATGTCCGCGGCGAACAGGCGGGCCGCGTGGTGCGCCAGGGTGTCCTCGGCACCGGAGAGTTCCAGTTCCCGGACCGCGGACATGGCCTGGGTCCAGGTGGCGCCGGCGTAGCCCCGCACCACCCGGTGGTAGGCGCCGAGCACACCGGCCTCCGGCACCCGGTAGTCGGCGCCGATCACCAGCCGGGCCACGTCGGCCATGTCGGCGACCGAGGCGGCCTGGTGCAACCGGTCCAGTTCCGGGGAGGGCGCGGTGCCGCCCGTGCCTCGCCAGGCCCGCTCGCAGGCGTCGACGTCACCGCAGAGCGCGGCGCTGAGCAGGTCGGTGCGCCCGGCCTCGGCCCCGGCCCGCACCGCGGCCGGGCGCACCGGCCGGCACGCGCCGGGAGACAGGCGCCGGCCGAACCACCACTCCGAGAAGGCGAGGGGCCCGCGGCCCGGGAAGGGCGCGTCCAGCAGCGACCGGACGGCACGTTCGGCGGGCAGCTCGCCGGTGTGCAGGGCGAGGAGGACGGCGGCGAGCCGGATCTCCGGGAGGGAACTCTCCGCACAGCCGTGCTCCGCGTACCGGGTCAGCGCCTCGCGCAGCAGCTCGTAGCGGCCTGTCCGGACGACCAGGAGGAGCAGTCTGCACAGCGTGCGGGCGTGTTCGGGTCCCCTCGGCGGCAGGCGGCGCAGTGCGGCCGAGTACCACAGGGCGGCGCGCTCCGGCTCCTCCTGTTCGGCGGCGGCGCTCAGCGCGAGCAGCCGGCCGACCGTGTCGTCGTCGAGCGTCACGGCCGCTCCGCCGCGCGCGATGTGGTCGGCGAGCGCCACGGGGTCGGCCCCGCCGTTCCGGCGTTGCCGGGTCAGCAGCCGTTCGGCGATCGACGCGTGCAGCGCGGTGCCGTGGCGGTGGCCGAAGCGGCCGGCCGCGGTGGCCGCCAGGGCGGGGCACCGGCAGGAGATCCGGCCGGTCGGGGCGGCCGTCAGCACCCCGGACTCGATCAGCAGGTCGAGCAGCCGGCCGCAGTCGGCGGGGTCGGCCCCGAACATCTCGGCGAGCAGTGGCAGGTCGTCCACGTCGAGGCCGTTCAGGACCGCGACCGCCCCCAGGAGCCGCACCGCGGGATCGCCGAGGGCGGCCGCGCGGCGCAGCAGGGGGTGGTCGGCGGGCAGCGCCACCGGCTCGTCCGGGGCGCGCAGGCAGAGCCTGCCGCGGACCGCGATGAGCCGGCCGCCTCTGCGCAACTCGTCCAGGGTGCCCAGGACGGTGCCCGGGTTGCCGAGCAGCGGTCCCAGCGCCTTGCGCAGAGCGGTCGGCACCGCCTCGTCCAGGCGTGCTCCCACCGCGCGGCGGACCAGGGACTCCGCGATGTCGTCGGCCAGCGGACCGATCGTCATCATCCGGTCGGCGTCGGTCAGCAGCTCGGCGAGTCCCGCGTCGCGCTCGGCGCCCTCCTCGCAGGTGGCCACGACCAGGCAGCCGGAGCGGCGGGCCGCGCTCAGCAGCGGGGCGGGCTCGGCCACCGCGTGCACGTCGTCGGCGAGGACCGCGACGCGTTCCCGCCGGCCGATGGTGTCGAACAGGCCGCCCAGCGCGGCGACCAGGGACGGTGTCCATCCGCCGCGGTCCGGGGCGCCCGTCTCCCGCAGTTGCGCCACCGTGCTGAGCGCCTCGGTCAGCCCGGTCTCCTGCAACTGCTCGAACCGCTCGCGCACGGTGCGCACCAGCGCGGCGACGGCGAACGTGTCGCCGTCGCGCTCCGGACCGGCGCCCAGCCGCAGCGGCAGCACCCGCACCCCGTCCGCGGCCAGCAGCCTGCCCACCGCGTCCAGCAGCGTGGTCCGGCCGATACCGGCCGGTCCCCTGAGGACGATCAGGCGTCCGCCGTCGGGCGCCAGCGCTGTGCGCAGTGCCGTCAGTTCACGATCCCTGCCCCGCACTGCGGCACGCGCTCGGGCCACGGCCCGCCTCCCCTTGTGACGCCTCGCGCGGCCGCGGCCGACGGGACCGCCGTACCCGGTCACCGCGTTCAACTTGCGTCGCTACAGGCTTTGTTCACCCAATTCAGCACCGGCCGCCAATCATATACTTGTCAACGGCCTGTGAGCCGGACGCGATGGGCATACTGGAAGCGTGATCGACAATTGGCGCGAGGCGCCCGGCGCGGACCGGTCGGCGCAGGCGCCGTTCGGCCGTGACGCCGTCGTGGCGCACGTCGTCGACCTGGCCGTCTCGTCGGACTCGGCACCGCTCGTCCTGGTCACCGGTCCGATCGGCATGGGGCGCAGCTCGTTGCTGAGCGCCGTCCGCGACGAGCTGGCCGCGCGGGGCTTCACTCCGCTGTCGCTGCGGGTGGCGCGCAACGAGCGGGACCGCCCCTACTCCCTGGTCTCCCGGCTCTCCGCCGAACTCGCCGTCCTGCACCGGGGCGGCGAGGCCAGGCGTACGGCGAAGGCCGCGGCGCCGCTCGCGGAGGCCGGCCGGCAGCTCGCCGCCGAACTCCGGTCGGCCCTCACCGCGGGCGACAAGCTGACGGTGCTCATCGACGACGCGCACTGGACCGACCCCGGTTCCCGGGCCGTGCTGCTGTCGCTGGTCCGCACGCTGGCGGGGGGCCCGGTCACGATCGTCTGCACGGTGCGCCCCTCGTCGGCCGACCCGGCGGGCGACCGGGTCGCGCTGGAGCAGTTGCGGGCCGCCTCGCTCGCCGAGGTGGTGCCGCTGCGTCCGCTGCGCGAGCGGGAGGTCGGCGCGCTGATCGCCTGGCGGCTGCAGGCCCGGCCGACGGCGGCGCTGCTCGCCTATCTGCAACGCGAGTGCCGCGGCCGGCCCGCCGCCGTACTGGCCGCCCTGGCGGGGCACCAGCGCACCGGAGGGCTGTACGTCTTCGACCGGCACGTCTATCTCACGTCGCCGGACCGGCCTCCGGAGCTGCCCGTCGACCTGCCGCCGATCGAGTACCTGCGCCGGCTGGGCGGTCTGGTCTGGCCGGTGGCCAAGGCGGCGGCGGTACTCCTCCCGCTGGGCGGCGCGGCGGCCGGGCTGATCGCCGAAGCGGTGAACCGGGGCGAGGAGGAGGTCCGCGGCGCGCTGTCGGAGCTGTGCACGGAGGGTGTGCTCCGGCAGGGACCGGAGGAGGGCCACTGGCGGTTCCGGCTGCCGCTGCTCACCTCCGCCCTGACCGGCTGTCTCGGCCCCTACGAGCGGCGCCGGCTCGCCCAACTGGCGGTCACCGCGATCTGGGCGGGCCAAGCGGGTGCGGACGACCGGTACCTGGCCGAGCAACTGGTCGTCGCGGGGCGGTTCGTGGACACCCAGCGGGCCGCCGGGGAACTGCTCGCCCGGGGCACCGCCGCCATGCTGGACGACGGATACTCCGCGGAGCGCTGGCTGCGCGCCGCCGTCGAACTGATCACCGAGCCGCGGCAACGCGCTCGGGCCCTGATCGCGCACGCCGCCACCTGCTGTGTCCACCTGCGGTTCACCGAGGCCGTCGACAGCGCCCGGAGAGTACTGTCCGAGCACGGCCGGCGGGTCGGCTCCGAGGCCCTGTTCGAGACGGGGATGATCTACGTCGTCGCACTGGCCGGGACCCTGGACACGGCGGCGCTCGCCGAGTTCTGCGACGGCGGCTGGCGCTCGTTGCCGGGCGGGGAGCCGCACCGGGTCCTGATCCGGTGTGTCGCGCTGTGCCATCTGGACCGGTGGCGGGAGGCGGACGAACACCTGGCGTCCCAACGGCACGTCTGGCAGCGGGACAACGATGTCGTCGCCGCGTTGGGTCTGCTGATCGGCGAGTGTGTCGGAGCGTTCCTGGGCCGGACCGGGCCGTTCGACCGGGCCGTCGCCGATCCGCCGGGGTGGCCCCTGTGGGCGTCGGGGACGCAGTACCGCTTCGAGCGGCTGTGGCAGTTGGTCCGGACGCTGATGGCCTTCGGCGAGCTGGACCGCGCGGACCGGCTGCTGACGGCTTACGAGCTGCCCTCCACCTACCGGACGGTGCCCGACCAGGTGGTGGCCGACAGTCAGAGCGGCCGCTGGGACCGCGCACTCGATCTGGCCCGGATGGGCCTGGCCACCGGCCTGTCCATCGGCTACGTGCCCAGCCACACCCTGGTGTCCCGGGAGACGAGCGTGATACTCGGTGCGCGCGGCCGGCTCACCGAGGCCCGCTCGGTGATCGAACGGGCGCGTTCCGTGCAACCGGTGATGCTGCACCTGCTGGCCGTGCCGGAATCCCTGCTGGACGAGGCCCTGGGCGATGTCGAACGCGCCCGCCGGGTCCTCGCCGAGGGCCTGGCCCAGGCCGCCGAACGCGGTCTGGTGGTCGGTACGGACGTGCTGTGGCTGCGCACGGCCGAGCTGGAACTGGCCCGCGGCGACCTGTCCGCGGCCCAGCGGTGCGTGGCCGAGACGCGCGGCACCGCCGAGCTGATCGGCACCGGCCGGGCCCGTGTGTGTCATCTGCTCGCCACCGCGATGGTGCACCGGGACCGCGCCGCGGCGGCGGAGGCGGTCCGGCTCGCCCGGCGGCGCGCCCAGCCGCTGGAGCTGGCCACCACGATGGCCATGGCGGTCCGCCACGACGTGGCCGGCGCCGAACTGCTGCCCGAGGCGTACGCGCTCTACGGCGACCTGGACGCGCTGCTGCGCAGGGCACAGCTTCGCAACCTGATGCGCGAACGCGGCGTCGCCGTGCCGCACCGGGGCGTCGTCATCGCGGAGAACGAGCGGCTGCTGGCCACCTTGGTGACCGAGGGCCTGACCAACCGCGAGCTGGCCGCCGTGCTGGGCGGCAGCGAGAAGAGCGTGGAGAGCCGGCTGGGCCGGCTCTTCAAACGTACCGGTTACCGTTCCCGGGTCGAGCTGGCCTCGGCGATGCTGACGGACGAGTATCACCCCTGAACTCACCCTGGTGGACTCCGTTCTGCCGCGGCCGGGCGGGCAGGCCGTCGATGCTCCGGGAGTTCTTCTGCCGCATGTACGCCTCCAGCTCGGCCTGGCTCTTGCGCTGCCCCCATCTGTCCTGGAGGTCGCGTTCGCGCACCAGGGTCATCTCCGGGACGGTGAACCCGCAGGAGTCCGCGATGCGCCGGAGGGCGACGACCACGATGGAGCGGGGGATGGGGTGGCTGCCGAACCGTCTGCTGAGCGTCTCCCACTCGGGCGAGTCCGGGAAGACGGACCGGCCTTCGCCGTACAGCCGCAGGGTCTTGGGGCGGGGTCCGAAGGAGCAGAACATCAGGGTGATCCGCCCGTTCTCCCTCAGGTGGGCGATGGTCTCGGCGCCGGAGCCGATGAGATCCAGGTAGGCCACCGTGGTGTCGTCGAGCACGGCGAGGGTGTCCATGCCGCCCTTGGGCGACACGTTGACCCGGCCGTCGCCGGCGAGCGGGGCGGTGCCCACGAAGAAGACCGGGGCCTGTTCGATGAGAGTGCGCAGCGGGGGTGTCAGTTTCTCGTAGACCTTGCCCATGTGCGGGTCGCCTTTCTTGTGGCCGCCCGGTGTTCCCCGTGGGGCGGCGGTGGAGATGCGCCTCAGGTGGCCGATGCCCGCAGCTCCCGTCCGGCGACCTCCTCCAGCCAGCGGACGATCTCGACGTTGTCGGCCTCGGCGGGGAGTCCGGTCCGGGCCTGCTCCCACAGTTTCCGGCAGGCGGTGCCGAAGGCGGCGGGGCCGCCCGCCTCGGCCTGCAGCGCGGTGGCGATCCGGATGTCCTTGAGCATCAGCCCGAGCGCGAAGCCCGAGTCGAAGGTGCCGGGCAGGACGTGGTCGGGGAGTTTCGTCTGCGAGGCGTGGTTGCGTCCCGTCGAGGTGTTGATCACGTCGAGCATGACGGCGGGCTCCAGGCCGAAGGCCCGCCCGGTGAGCATGACTTCGGCGGCCGCGGCCAGATTCACCGCGGCGAGCAGGTTGTTGAGGGCCTTGAGGGCGTGGCCGGCGCCGGGCGGGCCGACCCGGTGGACCCGGCCGAGCGCGCCGAGCACCGGTTCGGCCCGGTCCAGGGCGCCGGCGTCGCCCGCGGCCATCAGGGTGAGTCCGCCGTCGCGGGCGGTGGCGGGGCTGCCCGACACGGGTGCGTCCACCACGTCGACGCCGAAGCGGGCCGCCGCGCGTCCCAGGTCGAGGGTGTCGGCGGGGGCGGACGAACCGGTGTCGATGATCAGCGCTCCGGGTGGCAGGTGCGGCAGCAGGGCATCGGCCACCTGCCGTACGGCGGCCCCGTCGGGCAGCATGGTGACGAGCACCGGCGCGAGCAGGTCCTTGACGTCGAAGGCGCCCTCGACACCCCGGTACCGTCCCGCGCTCCGTACGGCGTCCGCCTCGGTGTCGAAGGCCCGCACCTCGAAGCCGCGGTCCGCGAGACGACGGCACATGCCGCTGCCCATGGCTCCGAGTCCGGCGAATCCCACCCGTGTCTCCGTCATGTCACCGCGCCCCGAAGTCGAAGTCGACGAGGTCCTCGAGTTCCATCTCCCGCACGATGCGCCGGATTCCGGAGAAGTCGCGCACCAGCAGCGCGGTGTCGGCCCGCGCCCGGACGTCCGCGACGATCTCCTCGGCGTGCGCGATGCCGGCGTGGTGGAGGATGCCCGGCCACACCTCGAAGTCCTGGGCGACGAAGGCGTGCAGGGCCCGGGGCAGCGCGTCGACGAAGGCTCTGCGCTGCTCATCGGTCAGGTGGACGTACAGCTCCTTGGCGACCTCGACCATGACGGAGGAGTGCGCGGACTCGTCCCTGGCGTGCAGTCGGGGCACGAGTGCGTGCAACGGCTGGATGGTCTCGTCGCGTGCGAGCAGTTCCAGGTAGGCGTTGACGCTGATCTCGGAGACCGTCGTCCAGACCAGCTTGAGCAGGTCGCGCTCCCATTTCTCCTGGACGTCCGCCTCGGCTTCGAGGAGCCTGCGGTAGGTGACGGTGTGGGGGTAGTGCGGCTCACCGGCCACCTGCCGTACCTCGCGGGTGCGCCGCATGGCGACCATGTGCATGTAGGTGTGCCAGGTCTCGTCCACATGGGCCTGCTGGACGGACCGTCTCAGGTCGGGGTGGTCGGCGCCCGGAAAGACACCGTGCATGATCATCGCGAAGGTGGGGTTGGCCACGTACTCCTCGGCCGCGATGACGCGTTCGTTGTAGACCAGCCAGGCCAGGGTGTTCACGCGTCGGCGCTGTTCGGGGCCGGCCGCGAGGAACAGCGGGTGCTCGGCGAAGGGCAGCAGCCGCTCCGGGTAGTCCGGGAGCGCCTCGTCGTACTCCTCGGGCTGCGCGATCCGGTCGAGGTCGGTGCGGATCGTGGCGCGCCGGGGCCAGGAGTCGGCGAGCCGGCGCAGGACGCTCTCGTCGAGGTGGCCGCGGTCGCCGTCGTCGTCGCGTGGGACGTCGGGTCCGGGTCCGTGGTCGTGGGTGTCCTTGCGGGGGTCGGTCACGGGCCGTCTCCTCGGGCTGCGGTGGCGATCGCGTCGTCGAGAACCGCGACGGCCCGGCGGAGTTCGTCCTCGTCCATGGCCAGGGGCGGCATGATCTTCAGGACCTGGCCGCGGGCGCCCGAGGTCTCCACGAGGAGTCGTCTCGCGAACGCGGCCCGGGACACCTTCTCGGCCAGGCCCTCGTCGGTGAAGGCGAGGCCGCGGATCATCCCGCGGCCTCGTACGGCACACCCGGTGCGGGCGTGGGTGCGTGCCAGCTCGTCGAGGAGGCCGCCGAGAACGGTGGCGTTGTCCCGCAGGCGGGTGGTGAACGCGGGGTCCGCCCAGTGGTCCAGGGCGGCGGTGGCGGCGACGAAGGCGAGGTTGTTGCCGCGGAAGGTACCGCTGTGCTCGCCGGGACCGAGCTGGTCGAGTTCGGGCCGGATCAGGACGAGCGCCATGGGCAGTCCGAGGCCGCTGATGGACTTGGCGAGACAGACCAGGTCGGGCACGATGCCCGCTTCCTCGAAGCTGAAGAAGGTGCCGGTGCGCCCGCAGCCCGTCTGGATGTCGTCGACGATGAGCAGGATGCCGCGGGCCGCGGCGAGGTCGGCGAGGCCGCGCAGCCACCGGGGGCTCGCCGCGGCCAGTCCGCCTTCGCCCTGCACGGTCTCGACGACGAAGGCGGCCGGCAGGTCGACGCCGCTGCCCGGGTCGTCGAGGAACCGGGCGAGGTGGTCGAGGGTGTCGGCTCCCTCGCCGGTGAAGCCCTCGTACGGCATCCGTGTGACGTGGCTGAGCGGGACTCCCGCGGCGCCTCGTTTGAAGGCGGTGGCGGAGGCGGCCAGGGCACCGAGCGAGAGGCCGTGGAAGCCGCCGGTGAAGGCGACGATGTCGGTGCGGCCGGTGACCCGGCGGGCGGTCTTGAACGCGGCCTCCACGGCGTTGGCACCGGTGGGGCCCGTGAACTGGATCCGGTACTCCAGCCCGCGGGGCGCGAGCACCACCTCGCGGAACCGTCGCAGGAACTCGGCCTTGGCGCTGGTGTGCAGGTCCAGGCCCTGCACGATGCCGTCGTCGAGGAGGTAGTCGACGACGGCGGCCTTGATCGCGGCGGGGTTGTGGCCGTAGTTGAGGGAGCCCGCGCCGGCGAGGAGGTCCACGTGGACGCGGCCCTGTTCGTCCCACATGTGGTGGCCCGACGCCTTGGTGAAGACGGTGGGGAAGCGGCGGCAGTACGTGCGGACGGCGGATTCGAGTTCGTCGAAGACGGTGGGGGCGATCCCGGTGAGGGTCATGGCGTGATCCAGGGGTCGGTTTCGGCGATCCGCACGCAGTCGCGGTGGGCGAGCGCGGTGCGCGGAGAGAGCGGGAACCAGCCGGCGAGGGTGAGCCTGATGAGTTCGCGCATGCGCTCGGCGATGAGTTCCGGGGTGTAGGCGACGGAGACGTCCGAGACGTCGATGCAGGGCGTGGGCGGGAAGTACCGGCCGGCTCCGGCGCGGCGCACCACGGCGTCCCAGAGGTTGAGGCTCTGCCCGCCCCAGCGTGCCCGGCCGCTGAACACCGAGTAGACCGGCAGGCCCTCGGGATGCGGACGGCTCAGCGCCTGGTTGACCGGCTCGCTCACCATCTCGACGACCAGGGCGCAGGCTCCCGCGTCGCGCGCTCTGCGGGCCAGCGCGAACAGGTCCGCCGCGGCGTCGACGCCGTCGCCGTAGCGGGCCAGCGCGGTGCACTGCGGGGTGTAGCCCAGGTGCGCCACGGTCGGATGCCCGTCGGCCGCGACGGCCTCGACGCACCGCATGCCTCCCTCGTCGGCCACCTCGACCTTGACCGCGTCCGCGCCGGCGGCGGCGAAGCGGGCGGCGGCGGCGACCGCGGCGTCGGCGTCCCGCGTCGCGCCGTCGGGCAGGTCGGCGAGCAGGAAGGGCCGGCGGGCCGGCGGGAACTCCTTGTCCAGCGGTCCGCGGACCTCGGCGACCAGACCGACGAGGGTGTCCAGGGCATGTTCCTGTTCGGCCCGGCCGGTCATGACCGTGGTGGAGCGGCCGAGGTGGGTCATGAAGTAGGAGTCGCCGACCATCACGCTTTCGACGGGGCTGTCCACGAGGTCCGGTGTGCGCAGGGCCTGGGCCAGCCCCTCCACCTCGAACCCCCGGTAGGCGTTGATCTTGATTCCGAGCTGGGCCGGGGACGCGTAGCGCCGCAGGTAGGGCGCGAGTGTGCCCCCGGCGGCCTGTGCGATCGCTTCGGCGCTCATCGTTGCCCTCCAGTGGTGATCTTGTTGATGCGGTGGACCGCGTCGAGCACGGCCGGTGGCGGCGCGGCGGTGTAGCAGATCCGCGCCCATCCGCCGCAGTGCTCGCCGAAGACCTGGCCGGGTGCCAGGCCGACGCCCTCCTCGGCGCACCGGCGGACGAACTCCCCGCCGTCGCCCAGGGCACGCAGGTCGAGGAAGGTGTACAGGCCGCCGTCGGCGCGGGTGTGCGGGATCTCCAGCGCCTCGTCGGTCAGTCGCCAGGCGTCCGCCGCGAGGGCGCGGCGGGCGGCGAGTTCCTCCGGGGGTGTGCGCAGCGCCTCGAACGCGGCGAACTGCGCTGCCGTGGACACCGCGTAGAGGCTGTGCAGCGACCATTTGGTCAGTACCTCGGCGCAGCCGGGCGGAGAGATCAGGTGGCCGACCCGGGCCCCGGGCATCGCGTACGTCTTGCTGCACGAGTGGAGGGAGAAGGTGTACGCGGCCGCCCGTCCGACGGTCGCGGGATCAACGAACCCGTCGGACGAGAAGTCGTAGTTCTCGTAGGCGTTGTCCGCGATCAGCCACAGGTCGTGGCGTTCCGCGAGCCCGGCGAGCCCGGCGATCACGTCCTCGCTCAGCCGGTGTCCGGTCGGGTTGTTCGGGCTGTTGAAGTAGACGGCGCGGGTGCGCGGTCCGATGGCGTCCTCGACGACGGCGACGGCGTCGAAGTCCGGGTCGCCGGAGAGTTCCAGGAAGACCGGGACCTCGCGGGGCACGCCGCCGGCGGTACGCACCAGGCCGGCGGCGAAGAGCCACTGCGGGGAGAGGAGCAGCACGTCGTCGCCGGGCCGCAGGATCGCGTGCAGGATCACCGAGAGGGCGTGGGTGGCACCGCCGGTGACAAGGACCTGTTCGACGTCGACGGCGGTGCCCCGGCGTGCGGTCGCCGCGTCCGCGAGGCGGCGGCGCAGCGCGGGGACGCCGGCGGGCGGTGCGTGTTCGTGCGCCGCGATCCCGAATTCGGCGCGTTCCCACGTCCGGGGTGCGGCGCACGGGGGGAACACGGTCTTGCCCTGATGGAGGGCGACCGGTGAGTCGTGTCCGTGACTTCGCAGGAGTTGTTCGACCGTGGTGAGGGGTGAGGGGGGAATCTCGGTGAGGGTCCGAGCGAAGGAAGGCATGGCTGGGGGCTCCTGGTGGGCGACCGTGGCGGCCGGCCGCCTCGGCTGGGGCAGGGGCGGGGCGAGCGGTGGCCGTGACCGGCCTCAGAACCGGATGGCCGGAGCCGACCGGGCCGGCCCGTTCCACCGGCTCTCCGGTGAGGGCGGTCGAACGATCTCGTCGCACCGGCCCTCCTCCAGACCCTGCGGTCGCGCTCCGTACATGATCCGTCATCGACGGTAACGGAGACCCGGGAGTGTCACCACCGCGAGGGACGCGGACGCCACGTCCGCCGCGTCAGCACGCGCCGCACGCAATACAGTCGGAGCCGAACGGGCCGCATCTGCCGGAGCCGAACGGGGCAGCATCTGGTCGGCAGGAGGGGCGGCGCGCCGTGTCGGGTCGGCAGCGGGAGCGACGCGTGGGTGAGCGGGACCGGCCACGCGGATCACGGATCACGGATCACGGATCACGGATCACGGATCACGGATCACCGACGGCATGCCGGCGGGGTCCGGCCCGCCGCCGAAGGAGTGAGGAACACGATGCGTTACATCGTCATCGGAGCCGGGGCCATCGGAGGCTCGATCGGCGGACGGCTCTTCGAGAACGGCCACGATGTCGTCCTGGTGGCCCGCGGCGCCCATCTCCAGGCGCTGCGCGCGGACGGGCTGAGGTTCACCACCCCCGAGGGCACCCGGCATCTGTCCGTGCCGCTGGCCGACGGTCCGGACGCCGTCGGCCTGCGCCCCGACGACGTCCTCGTGCTGGCCGTGAAGACCCAGCACAGCGCGGCGGCGCTGGAGGCGTGGACCGGACGCCCCGTCGCCGACGGCAGCACGGCGGGCGCGTCGCTGCCGGTGCTCTGCGCACAGAACGGCGTCGAGAACGAGCGGCAGGCACTGCGCCGTTTCCGCCGGGTCCACGGCGTGTGCGTGGTGCTGCCCGCCGCCTTCCTGCGACCGGGCGCGGTCACCGCGAAGTGCGGCCCCTACACAGGAACGCTGATCCTCGGCCCGTACCCTTCGCCGCTCCCCCTCGGCGGCGGCGTCCCCGCCGGGGAGGACGAGTTGCTCCGCCGGATCGCCGCGGACCTGGAGGACTCGAAGTTCCTGGCGCCGGTCGTACCCGATGTGATGCGCTGGAAGTACGGCAAGCTCCTGAGCAACCTGATCCAGACCGTGGAAGCCCTCTGCGGTCCGGTGCACGACGACACCGCCGTCACCGCCCTGGTCGAACGCGCCGGGGCCGAGGGAGTCGCGGTGCTGCGAGCGGCCGGGATCGACCACGCCGACCCCACCGAAATGGCCCAGCTACGCCAGGGCAAGGTGGAACCGCAGCCGGTCCCGGACGGGGAATGGTCACTGGGCTCGGCCTGGCAGAGCCTGACCCGGCGCACCGGCTCGGTCGAAGCGGACTACATCAACGGCGAGATCGTCCTCCTGGGCCGCCTGCACGGCGTACCCACACCCGTCAACGAGACCTTGCTGCGCGCGGTCCACTCGTGCGCCGAGAACCGCCGGCCCCCCGGCGGCTCCTCCGCTTCCGGACTCCTCGAACTGGCCGGCCACCTGCCGTGAGGTGGGCGTGTCCCGTTGGTGACACCACTGCCGGCCGGCCGTGAGGCGCGGTGCTCGTCGCGCTGTCGCTCCGTACGCGGGTACTGGGCGGGCCCGGTCCGCTCCGAAGGAGGAGAGCCAGGCGCCCGCGGTCCGGAGCGGCCGTTCGGTCACGATCATCGGGCCGGACCGCGGCTCTGGGAGTCCCCCGATGAGCTGCTGGACCGGTTCCACCTGGAGGTCGTGCCCGGCCCGAGTGGTGTGCCGCACCACCTCTTCCGGTGAAGGTGACACGGGGGGTCACCGCGGTGCGGGCGGCGCGGGTACCGCTCGCGTGACCTTCGCGGCAGCAAGGCCGATACTGCCCTGTGGAAGCCGTTGCCCGCACGCCGAGGAGGGACGTGACACCGCCTGACGAGTCGTCACCGAAGTCGGTGCCGGGTCAGCGTCAGTACCGTCGGAGCCGCCGGCTGATCTTGCGAGGAGATACCCATGAGGATGCTCATCAACGTTGCCGAGACCGTCGTCGCGGACGCGCTGCGCGGGATGGCCGCCGCGCATCCCGAGCTGACGGTGGACGTCGAGAACCGGGTGGTCGTACGGCGGGACGCCCCCGTGGCCGGGAAGGTCGCCCTGGTGTCCGGCGGGGGCTCGGGGCACGAGCCGTTGCACGGGGGGTTCGTGGGGCCGGGGATGCTGTCGGCGGCCTGTCCGGGTGAGGTGTTCACCTCGCCCGTGCCGGACCAGATGGTGCGGGCGGCGGCCGCCGTGGACAGTGGGGCCGGGGTGCTGTTCGTGGTGAAGAACTACACCGGCGACGTCCTCAACTTCGACATGGCCGCCGAACTCGCCGAGGACGAGGGCATCCAGGTGGCCAAGGTGCTCATCGACGACGACGTGGCGGTGACCGACAGCCTCTACACGGCCGGGCGGCGCGGCACCGGGGCGACCCTGTTCGTGGAGAAGATCGCGGGCGCCGCGGCGGAGGAGGGGCAGCCGCTGGAACGGGTGGCGGCCCTCGCGAGTCGGATCAACGAGAACTCCCGCAGCTTCGGTGTCGCGCTGAGCGCCTGCACCACGCCCGCCAAGGGCAGCCCCACCTTCGACCTGCCCGCCGGTGAACTGGAACTGGGCATCGGCATCCACGGCGAACCCGGCCGCGAGCGGCGCGCCATGATGACCTCGGGCGAGATCGCCGAGGCCGCCGTCGACGCGATCCTGGCGGACTTCCAGCCCCGCAACCCCGTCCTGCTGCTGGTCAACGGCATGGGCGCGACGCCCCTGCTGGAGCTGTACGGCTTCCACGGCGAGGTGCAGCGGGTACTCGCGGCGCGGGGTGTCGCCGTCGCCCGCGTCCTCGTCGGCAACTACGTCACCTCCCTCGACATGGCAGGCGCCTCGGTGACCCTGTGCCAGGTCGACGAGGAGGTGCTGCGCCTGTGGGACGCGCCGGTGCGGACGCCGGGCCTGAGGTGGGGCATGTGAGGGCGTACGGGGAATGGAACACGAGGTACCTACCAGTCAAGGAGATCCCGTGCTCGACGCCGAATTCTTCCGCCGTTGGATGACCGCGGCCGCCGCGTCGGTCGACCGCGAGGCAGCACAGCTCACCGCCCTGGACTCGCCGATCGGCGACGCCGACCACGGCAGCAACCTCAAGCGCGGTTTCACGGCCGTGCGGGAGGTGCTGGAGAAGGAGGCGCCCGGCACGCCCGGAGCCGTACTGACGCTGGCCGGGCGACAGCTCATCTCCACCGTCGGCGGCGCCTCCGGGCCGCTGTACGGCACGCTGCTGCGCCGCACCGGCAAGGCGCTCGGGGACGGGCCCGAGGTGAGCGCGGAGCAGTTGGCCGAGGCGCTGCGCACCGGCGTGGAGGCGGTCCGGGCCCTCGGCGGAGCGGCACCCGGCGACAAGACCATGATCGACGCGCTGGTCCCCGCGGTGGACGCGCTCGGCGACTCGTTCGCCGCGGCCCGGTCCGCCGCACAGGCCGGTGCCGTCGCGACCGTGCCGTTGCGGGCCCGCAAGGGCCGGGCGAGCTATCTCGGTGAGCGGAGCATCGGCCATCAGGATCCCGGTGCCGCCTCGTCGGCGCTGCTGATCAGCGCCCTCGCGGAGGCCGCCGGTGAGTGACGACGGGCGGGTCGGGATCGTGCTGGTGTCGCACAGCGCGGAGGTGGCCGCGTCGGTGGCCGAGCTGACGAGAGCGCTGGCGGGCGGGGGCGCCGGCGTGCTCGTCGCGGCCGCGGGCGGTACCGCGGACGGTGGGTTCGGCACCAGTTCCGAACTGGTGGCGACGGCCGCGGCCGCCGTCGACCGGGGCGCGGGGGTCGCCGTCCTCACCGACCTCGGCAGCGCGGTGCTCACCGTGAAGGCACTGCTCGCGGAAGGGGACGAGCTGCCCCCGGACACGCGCCTCGTGGACGCCCCGTTCCTGGAGGGCGCGGTGGCGGCCGTCGTCACGGCGGCCACCGGCGCGGACCTCCCGACCGTGGAGGCTGCGGCCATGGAGGCGTACACCTATCGGAAGACCTGAGGCGAGGGGGTGGCCGGGACCGCCGGGGCTGTTGGGACTGTCTGGGCTGTCGGCTGCCGGGACCGCCGGACCGCCGCGCTTGCCGGGACCGCCGGGCTCGCCGCGTCCACCGACCGGGGCCTCGGGCTCGCGAGCGGCCCGTCGGGTGAGACCCGTGAGCTGAGACCCGTCAGGTGAGACCCGTCAGGTGAGACCCGTCAGGTGAGGCCCGTCATGGCGACGGTGAGGGCCGTGCGCAGGTTCGCCGCCAGTGCGGTCCTCGCCGCCTCGGGACCGGCGGGTGTGCCCGCGGTGTGCCAGGCGTGGTGTTCGACCGCCGCGCGCAGTGCCGCGTTGAACATCGCCGCCTGGATCGCCGGGCGCAGGTCGTCCGGGGGCAGCCCCGCGCGCTCGGCGAGGGCGCGGGCGAACGCGGGCTCGGCCTCGTCGTAGGTCTGGAGCCAGATCGCGCGCAGACCCGGTTCGGTGCGGGTCAGCCGCACCAGCGCGCCGACGCTCGCCTGTTCGAGGCCGGTGAGCGGACCGTCGTCCTCGGTGACCTCCCGTTCGAAGTCGAGGGCCTCGGCGAGGGACTGGCCGGGGTGCCAAGCGCGCAGCGCGGCGGCGATCAGTTCGACGCCGGCCGCGAGCAGCGGACGTACACAGCTCTCCTTGCTCGGGAAGTAGCGCCACACGGTCCGCGCCGAGACGCCGACCGCCCGGCCGATCTGTTCACCGGTGGTGGCCGCGACTCCTTGGGTGACGAAGAGGTCCACGGCGGCATGGGCGATCTCCAGCCGGATCTCCGCCTTGCGCTGCTCGCTCAGCGGCGGTCTCCCCGTCCGTCCGCGGCCTGCGGTCATGTGCGTGTTCCTCCCGAGCCGGTGATCGCCTGCCGGGATTCTCCCCCACCGGACCGCCCGCCGATTTTTTGTCGCTGGACGACATTAAGTCGTAAGGTGCAGACAGGCGGGGCTCGGTGCCCCGCGGGACGCGTAAAAGGAGCACCACATGGCCGGCGGACGCAGTGTGATCGTCACGGGGGCGGGTTCGGGTATCGGGCGCGCCACCGCCCTGGCCTTCGCGGCGCAGGGTGACCGCGTGGTCGTGGCGGACCTCGACGCCGAGGGCGCGGCGGCGGTCGTCGACGAGATCGAGGGGGCGGGCGGCACCGCGGTGGCCGTCGCCGGAGACCTGAGCGAGCAGGCGGTCGTCGACCGGGTGACGGCGACGGCGGTGGAGCGGTTCGGCGGGGTGGAGGTCCTGGTGAACAACGCCGGGATCATGGACCGGATGTCGGCGCTCGCGGACGTGAGCGACGCCGAGTGGGAGCGGGTGCTGCGGGTCAACCTGACCGCCCCGTTCCTGCTCACCCGCGCGGTGCTGCCGCACATGCTGGCGGCGGGCCGGGGCGCCATAGTGAACACCGCCTCCGAGGCCGGCCTGCGCGGCAGCGCCGCGGGGGCCGCGTACACCGCCTCCAAGCACGGCGTGGTGGGGCTGACGAAGAACCTCGCCGTGATGTACCGCAAGCAGGGCATCCGCGCCAACGCCATCTGCCCGGGCGGCACGGCGACCGCCATCTCGGTGGAGGCCGACCAGGCCGCGCACGGGCCGTCGACGCTCCGCCCGCACTTCGTGAACCTCGGGCGCGTCTCGCGGCCCGAGGAGCAGGCCGCGGCCATCGTGTTCCTCGCCTCGGACGCCGCGAGCAACATCAACGGCGCGATCCTGCCCGTCGACGACGGCTGGGCCGCCGTCTGACCGGTCGTCAGGAGGCGGTGGACGGGGCCGGGTCCGGTGCGGTGTCGACGAACTGCCGGGCCAGTCGTTCACCGGCCTCCCGGGCCGCCTGCCGGTCCTCGATCGGCTCGACGCGGCTGTCCTTGAAGACGAGGTACGTGACGCCGGAGGGCACTCCCCCGGCCCGCGGGTCGGGCCGGATGCCGAGTTCCTCCGCGAGGGCGTAGGAGCCCTCGCCGATGATGTCCCGGGGACCGATGTCGCCGACGACCGCGTACCGCACGCGGTCCTCGTGCACGACGGCCGCGACCGAACCGCCGCGCACCCCGTCCGCCCTGTGGTCCCACCGGTCGCTCGGGGCGGGGACGACGATGTACGGCAGCGTCTCGGCGTTCAGCGGGCGGCCGTCGGAGCCGGTGAAGGCGGTGGCGGCGGAGAAGGCCGGGTCGGTACGGCTGTTGCAGTGCGCGCCGGCCTGTCCGTCGCAGTCGACGTCCAGGTCGGCCTGCCAGAACACGGCGTCGGACGTCCCGCACACGGGGATGTCGGCCGGTGTCCCGGCGTCGCTGCGGTAGTGGCCCTTCGACACGGGGGCGCAGTCGCGGACCTTCGCCAGGAGTTCGGCGGCGCCGACGGCGCCGCCGCCCGCGCGCACGGGGGATGCCCCGGGTCCCGGCCCGGCGGACGGCCGGACCCTCGGATGGGAGTGGGCACCGGCGTGCGCGCTCGCCTGCGGCTGGGCCCGGCGGTCCGGCGGGGGCGGAGCGCCGGGGAGGGTCGTCGGGGCGAGCAGCGCGGCACTGGCCGCGACGAGCGTCAACGACTGGACACGCACCATGGGACCTCCTGAGAGACGCCGACGGGGGAGCTGACGGGTACTCAGGCCAATCTGGGGCCGGTCCGGCGGGGCGGCCACCGATGGGGGGCCAGAAGGTGCACGGGCGCCCCTGCGGGCGGCACGGGAAGCCGGGCGGCCCGGGCCCGTTCGGAGCCCGGGCGCCCTCACCGACGCGGGATCAGCGACGACAGCGGTCCGCGCCGTCGGCCGAACTTCCCTCTGAAAAGGGAGGGTTGGGCCGTCGTACGGTTCAGCATACGTAACGCGTCCGGGTGGTCGGGAACGGGCTCCCCGCACTCCCTCTTGAAGTGAGCACACCGGCGGCGTCATATTGGTCCGGACCATTAGCGTCCGCCGTTCGCCCCTTTCCGGGAGGCAGTGCCGTGCCAGCCGTCCTCGCTCCCGCCGTCCGCGCCCGTCCGCGCCGCGCCGCCCTGCTCTGCGCGGCGGTGGCCCTGGTCGCCTCCTGCGGCTGGGGCACCGGTGACCCGGGCGCCGAGGGTCCGCTGCCCGGCGCCCCGACGGGCGTCACCGCGGCGGCGGGGAGCGCGAGCACCGTGCACGTCATGTGGAACGCGATCGACGGGGCCGAGGGGTACGAGGTGTACCGCGGGCGTACCAAGGTGAGCGACGTGCCGGGCTCCACGCGCATGGTGGACGTGGTCCGGCTCGCGCCGTCGACCACGTACGCCTTCACCGTGCTCGCCCGGGACGCCGACGGACGCCGGGGGCCGCGCAGCCAGGAGGTCCGGGCGAGAACGCCCGCCGCCGCTGCGGCCGACCGCTCGGCGCCGACCCGCCCGTCGGACACCCGGGGCCGGCCCGCGGGCGGCCGTGCCGTCCAGTTGTCCTGGTCGGCGGCGCGCGACGACCGGGGCGTGGTGTCGTACGACATCCACCAGGGCGATACGAAGATCCACAGCGTGGGCGGGGGCCAGACGGCGGCCGTGGTCACCGGGTTGCGGCCCGGTACCCGCTACTCCTTCACGGTCCGCGCCCGGGACGCGGCCGGCAACGTCTCCCCGCCCGGCGCCGCCGTGCGGGTGACCACGCCGGGCACGGACGACGGCCGCGCCACCGCGCCCACCGGCCTGCGGGCCGGCACCCACCGCGCCGACGGGGCGTACCACATCGACCTGAGCTGGACGCCGCCGCGCACGGACGGGGTGGTGACCGAGTACCAGATCCAGCTCGACAGGCGGCCGGCCACCTCGCTCGTCTACGGCGGCGACGCGCCGCGCGGCCGGGCCGAGTACAGCTTCTACGCGGGTGAGAAGGCCGGTGTCACCCAGCGGGTACGGCTCCGGGCCAAGCTTCCCGACGGCACCTGGGGCGGCTTCTCCGCCGAGCGGACCGTGACGACGTGACGACGTGGTGAGGTGGTGTTCGCGGGCGGTGCGCCCAATGTCGCTGGAACCGCCGACGGGCGAGCGATTCGAGGCGGGCCGCACCTATCCCATCGCGTTCTCCAGCAGTGATGACGTCGCGGGCGTCTTCATCAACGTGTCCGCCTACGGCTGCGTCCGCACCGTCACCGGCGACCTGTCCTTCACCCGGCTGACACGGGACGACGACGGCGCCATCAAGGTATTCGCCGCCACCTTCACGCTGCGCTGCGACGGCACCGACCCCGCACTGCACGGCACCATCCACCACTACGCCTGACGCGCACGCCCCACGGCCGTCGCCGAGCCTGCGCCGGCGGCGGCCACGACATCGCCGAGGGGCGCGCTGGGGGAAGCCGACAAGTTCTGCACGTCATTGGATTCGGGGCGGGGACGTGCGGTGCCCGGACGGAATCGTTGTGCTGCACGAGGCAGGATCCCGGTCTCCCGAGTGATCGACGATGGGGCGGTCCCTTCAGCGAAGGGCCGCCCCACTGCGGTGCCCGGTGTCTGGGCAACGATGCCTTGGTAGCCCACCGCCTTTCCGACGCGAACCGAGCCGGGAGCCCTGAGCGCCACGCCGGCCGGGTGGAGCGGGCGGGGGCCGGCCGGGCACCGCCGGCCGCGTGGTTGCGACGCCAGACCCGGTGGCCTGCCCCGGTATAGGATCTTCGCGGAGGCTGGGGAGCCTTCCTGACGTGGGGGTACCGCCTTGAATACTGCGAAGGACAAGAGACCGTCGGCTGGAATGCGCCAGACCGCCAGACGCAGACGGGGCACCTGGGTCGCGATCTTCTTCGCAGTCCTGCTGCTCGGCGGTGTCGTCGCCCTCTTCCGAGGAAACGTGGAGCGCGTCAACACACTATGGGTGGGCGCCGAGATAGCCGCCGACGGCGGCATGCGCGTCACCGAGGTCATCGATTACGACTTCGGGGCGCCCCGCACCACCAGGCACGGCATTTACCGTGACCTGCCGGACCTGCCCTACAACGCGGACAGCGCCGAGGTGAGCGTCACCATGGACGGCGCCCGCACTCCATGGGAACTGGACGTCGGCGACCGTTACGAGAAGCCGGACGGGCAGCGGGAGATCGCCACCCGGATCAAAGTGGGGAATCCCGATGACTCCGTGACCGGCGTGCACCGCTACCGCATCCAGTACACGCTCAGTGACGTGGTGCAGAAGGGCAAGATCGCTTGGAACGCGGTGGGCACCGGATGGCAGGTCGACCGCTCCCATGTGCGGATCCACGTCGTGGCCCCCTACAACCTCACCGGTGCACGCTGCGTGCGAGGCACGGACGGCTCCGAGAATCTCTGCACCGCCCGCCCGGACGGGCCGGGCCGACTGGATATCACCCTCGACAGGCTCGAAGGTCACGAAGGCATCACTCTCTACGCCTCCGGCGGCCGGAAACTGAGTGGGGTGCCGCAGACGCTGCCCGCGCCGCCCTCCGGCGCCAAGGCCGTCGGCACGACGGTGCAAAGCCCACTGCGCGTGGCCCTGTTCGCGTCTTGTCTCACGGCACTGTGCGCCGCCGCGGCGGTCGGACTGCTGCGCCTGCTGGGCCGCGACCGCACCGCTCAAGAACGGCCCGGCGGCCCGCCCGGCCGGACACGACGCGGCTTCGCCCGCCGCTCCGCCGCCCCGCCCCTGTCGTCTGCGGTGCCCCCGGAGGGTCTGTCTCCGGCGCAGGGCGGAATCCTGCTCGCCGAACGCGTGGAGAGTCACCACCAGGTGGCCTGGCTCCTGAGCATGACGATCGAGGGGCGCATCACTGTTGGAGGGACGGCGCAGAATCCCGTCCTCCGGCGGCGCGAGACGGCCGACGCACCGGACGATCCGGCAGGCTCGGTGGACGCTTCGATCGCCCGCTCGGTCCTCGACACGATCTTCGCGGGGCGTGACTCGGTCACTCTGGGTCTGCGCGACACCCAGTTCAGGGCGGGCTGGCAGCTCCTGCGCCGCGAGCTGACGGTCTGGCGGGGAACCAGCGATCTGTGGGACGAGGCGGCCGCGAACCGTGCCCGCCTCGGACGCCCCGTCGGCATCGCCGCCACTGTGCTCGGGTTCGTCACGACGGCCGTCGGCACCTGGCTCGACGGTGGCCGGCACGCGTCCGGCCGGACCGTTCTCCTGTTGGGTCTGTTCGCCGTGGGCGTCGGGCTGGCGCTGTGGTTGCGCTCCTGGGAACTGCACATGCGCAGCCCTCGCGGCACCGATCTGCGACTGCGGACTCAGGCGTTCCAGCGCTACCTCGCCGACCCACCCGCCCTGTTCGGGGGTGAACCCCTGGACGCGGCACGCCTGGAGTTGTACACCGCGTGGGCGGTGGCACTGGATGCGGCACACGCGTGGGACAGGGCGGTGGCCGAATCGACGGCCGCACCCCAACACCGCTCAACCCTCACCTCTGGATTCTTCCCCGGCTTCGCCCTGGGCCTGATCACTGCCTCCGCGGCGTCCACCGTTCCGCCGCCCTCCTCCAGCAGCAACAGCAGCGGCGGCGGCGGGGGATTCGGCAGCGGCGGCGGCGGGGGATTCGGCAGCGGCAGCAGCGGAGATGTCGGCGGAGGCAGTGGCGGCGGAGGCGGCGGCTCCTGGTGACCACCTGATCCCGGCAAAGATGCGGCAGCCGGCCCGAGCGTGACCGGCTCGGGTTCATGCGGTGGCCACCTTCTGGATCCGGGCACATTGGGCGGAGCCCGGGCAACTGTTGGGAGGGCGACCGCCAGCGCGACGTCCAGGAGGACCTTGCCCGGATCGTGCACGGCACGCGGCTTCCGCCACGGCGACAGCGCCGCGGATATCGCCGCGTCAGAACCGATCTTACGGGCCGTCTCGACGAGCAGGACCGCCCCGGCCTGGGAGACGACTTGGCGGCCGTCTGCTTTCCTGACCGCCTGCCGGAAAGCCCGCTTCATGAAAGCGCGAGGTGAGGAAGTGGCGGGAAATGCCAGCCGAGTTCGGCGCCGGCCCACCGTGCACAACCGCTTCTGCAAGTGGCGCGACGCCGGGGGTTTCGAGGCCCGGCACCTCAACAGTGGTTCGGCCTGGTCAGATAGCGAAGTACTACTGGAGCGCTCACGCGTGCGAAAGTCACGCGCAAGATGAGGATTTGCGTCGTTCTTATGCAAAGGGCGTAGCGGCGCGCCCCAGGAGCTGCCAGACTGAGCCAGTGGGACCGAGGGAAAACCAAACGCACTATTCGCAAACCCGGCCTGATCTCACGAGAAGAGAAGCCCTTGATGCGTACTCGCCGAGCGGTGACGAAGATCGGGATGACGTTCTGTCTGACAGTGGCGACGAGTTTGTGGGCTGCCGGTGCCGCGGAAGCCGCCCCACCCGGTTCGGCCGGTCTGACCGCCTCCAACCAGCACTGCTCTGCGGTCCTGGACGGCAGCGCCCCGAGGTGCTTCGCCACCCTGGAGCAGGCCGACGAGTACGCCGGAGCCGCCTCCGTGTGGGTGGCGAGGTTCTACGACTGGGTCAACTACAATTCAGCGGGCGCGACTCACGACGTCTACGTCTCCCGCGACTGCACGGCCACCCTGGGCGACAAGGACTTCAGGTTCGCGTCCATGCCGAGCGGGTGGAACGACCGGGTCAGTTCGGTGTCGACCGAAACCGGCGCCCATTGCGACGTCTGGTTCTCGTCCAACATCAATTACCAAGGTGAGTGCGGGGACCAGTGGATCCACAAGCACTGGGACCTTACCCAGGTCGGTTGCTTTGACCGGGCGAGTTCGTTCGAGCTCAGCTGACACCCGCCCCCGCCTCGCCTCCCGCAGACGCACCATTCGCACGCATGGCATGATCCAAGATGCGGCGGACGAGTTCGCCGTGCGATGGCACGATTCGGGATACCGCACCCATCACGGGGGCGGATCCCGCAGATTGATAGCCGCCTTGAGCCGGTCGAGGCGTTCGTACAGTGCGCGGGCCGGCCGGGCCCGGTTCCGCACCCAATTCCGGCTTGTGCACGGCTGCGACAATCGGCCGTCGGCTTTCCGCAGGATCAGCTCGGCGAACAGCCGGCGGGCGTCGTCCTCAGGAAGCCGTCCGCTTGGGCGCGCACCTCGTCGGCGACCACCCGTGCCACTCCAGCGAGCAGCAGGCCGACCCGGGCGACGTCACCGGCCGGCACATCCAGCGGGGAGTGCCACGCCAGCGCCGAACGCACCACCTGCTCGGGCACCATGCGATCGGGCTGGAGTTCTGCCGCGTAGGGGGCCCTCCGGGTCGTACAGGACGTAACGGGTGCTGCTCATGAGGTGGCCGCCTTCTGGGGGTCGCGGACCAGGGCTCGCAGATGGTGGTTGAGTCGGTCAAGGCGGATCAGTGGCGGAGGGGTCTCGCGCGGTGGTCTGACCCAGTGCGCCACGGGGCTGCCGTGCTGGCCGGCGGACACCAAGAGCTGGAAGCCGTCGCCGAGAACGCGCACGCCGGGAAGGCCGGCGGCCGTGCGCCCTGTGCCCGGCGGCACCAGGACGTACAACTGGTATCGAGGTTCTCCACGCTTGCCTCCCTCCTTGTTCGCAGATGACTGGCTCCATTCCCGTCCGCCGATCGCGGCGCCTCCGACGTAGCCTCTCGCCGAGTAGCGCCCGTCGATGGCTGTGGCTGTCTTTCCGACCATGTTCACGGCCTGCATCGCCACGCCTGCCCCGCCGCCGGCTGTGCTGAGAATTACCGCCGGGCTCCCGAACATCCTTTCCCCGCAGCGGTGGGGGACGGGTGCACCGCTTTGCGCTGGCCGCACGAGCACGCCGGCGAGCTGGTTGTCGACCCGAGCCGGATCGGTGCGATGGGCGACAGCGCCGGAGGCGGACTGGCTTCACCAACGTCCCCGGCGACATGTCCAGAGGGTGGCAATGCCCCGGCGTTGGACCTGCGCCTCGACCCACACGCCACGGTCATCTTCGCGGAAGATCAGGGACCCCAGGGTTCCGTACTCGCCCTGAGTCAGCGACTCGGTGATACCGACGCGCACGTCGGGCTCGAACTGGCCTAGGCGTGTCCTACGGATCGTGGAGCGGAGCTGAGGGCGGCTGCTTCAGCCGCGGAAAATCGGTGGACTGGCCTGGATGGACTGTGCGACGTTCCTGGCATGCCGAGCGAGACAACCCTGTCAGAGTCCTTCGGAGCCACCGCGTCCTTGGAGTCCTTCGACGGCACCGCCATCAGCTATCGACAGCTCGGCTCGGGGCCACCGGTCGTCATGGTCCACGGCTCCGGCGGTGGACTGCACTCCTGGCAGCCGGTGGCCGAGCACCTCGCCGACCAGTTCGAGCTTTGGACACCCGCCCGCCGCGGGTATGCCCCGAGCGGGCCGGGCCGATCGCCGAAGCGCTTTGCCGACGAGGTGGGGGATCTCAAGGCACTGATCGCCAAGATCGGCAGTCCCGTGCACCTGGTCGGTATGTCCTATGGAGCCTCCGTCGCCCTGCACGCCACGGCAACTGGACTGCCGGTTCGCTCGCTGGTGCTGTGGGAGCCACCTCTGTACGCGGCCGGCGAAGAACTGGCACCCGTCCTGGACGAGTTCTCGGCGCTGACCGCGAACGGTGACCGGCGGCAGGCCGATCGGTTGCTGGCGGAGAAGGTGGCCCGCGTCCCGGCCGCGCTTCTGGACCTCATGGATGCGGGCGAGCCCGCCGATGACGAACCCGACGACGCGCCCGGCTGGCGCCGTGACCTCGAGTCGATGGCCGCCGACTCGATGGACGTGGAGCGCTGGTCCACGGTCAGCGTCCCGACACTGCTGATGCGGGGCGCCGACACCTGGCAGCCGATGCCAGCGACGCTCGACCGGCTCGCGACCGCGCTGCCCCACGTCACCTACACGAGGTTTCCCGGCCAGATGCACTTCGCGCCCTCGGTTGTCCCCGAAGCCGTGGCGGCGGAGATCGCTCGCTTCCTGCCGCGGTCCTGAAGCCGTCCAGGAACTGCGGGGCCAAGCCGGTCACGTCACGACCTGAGCCACAGGCGGATCGCGGCGACGGTGACGGTGCCGTGGAAGATGTGGACGCGCTTGTCGAATCTCGTGGCACGGCCCGGGAGGTCTTCAGCGCGTTGACCGTTCGCTCGACTTCGTTCCCGCGCTTGGACTGTCCGGGGTCGGCGCGTCTGGTTCCGTGCCGGGCGGGGCGGGCACCGCCGGGCTGGGAAGGCCGGCGAGGGGGGCGGGTGCGGAGGTCGGACGCTGCCAGGGCCGGCGGGGTGTCATCGGCCGGCTCCCTTGTCGTCGGCGGCTGCCGTCCCGTCCGTCGCGGCCCCGGCGCACGGGGCCGTTTCGCGCGGCGGCGTCGCGAGTGACCAGCGCCGCCGCACAACGCGGCAGATGCCGCGCTCGAACACATCGCCTCCGCCTGCGGGTTCGGCACCGTCGACACCCTGATGCGGGCCTTTCGTCGACGGCTCGCCACGACACCGACGGAGTACCGGTGCCGGTTCCGGACGGACGTCCGCCGAGGAGGGATCTCGGCTGAGGAGTCACGCGCACTCCGGTGCGGCGAGCGCGCAGGTGCGGCTTGCCCGACGCCGCCGGGGGTATGCGGTGTCCACTCTCCAGCGTTCCACAGCAGAGGAGTTCGACGTGGACGGACAGAGGGCAGCCGCCGACAGCAGCCTCGGTGACCTCGGAGGACCGGGCACCCGGCAACGGGGCCAACTGCGTACCAGGGCGGCCGACATCGCGTGGACGGCGCTGTGTGTCGTTCTGGCACTGTGGGCCGTGTGGAGCGCGGTGGGTGTGGTTCGGGGGGTGACGGCGTGGGCGTACTCCGTCGTGGCCTTCGTGCTGCTCGCCGCGGCGTCGGCCCTGCGGGTGGCGGCGGCCCGGCTCCCCCGTTGTGACGGACGGGACGTGAGGGTGCGCGGTTGACGCGCGTAGCCCACCGGCGCCACCCTGGGCAACGGCCGTCCGCGCGGCGGTATCGGCTTGTTCCACTTCCCAGGACGACGGTCGGGAGGCCGGGATGTTCTCACGTGTGGCACGCTTGCTCGTCTCATTTGTCATGGTCGCGACAGGCGTCACGCTGGGTGTGGGCGCGACCGCCGGCGCGGCCCACGCCGACGAGTGTTACTCCTGGGGACGCACCCTGTCCCAGGGTGCGTCCGGCGCTGACGTGACCCAGTTGCAGATCCGCGTCGCGGGCTGGGTGACCTCCGGCGAACGCCTCTCCTACGACGGCCGGTACGGCGCGCGGACGGCCGCGGCGGTCAAGAAGTTCCAGGCGTCGTACGGACTGCCCGCCGACGGCGTCGCCGGACCACAGACCTTCGCCAAGATCTACGCGCTCCAGGACGCGGACTGCACCCCGGTCCACTTCGGCTACGCGGAGCTGAACAAGTGCAACTCGGACTGGTCGGGCGGCGCGGTGCCGGCCGGCACCGCCAAGGCGAACGCCCTGAAGTCCATGTGGAAGCTGGAAGCGATGCGCCACGCGCTGGGGGACGTGCCGATCACGATCTCCAGCGGCTTCCGCTCCCACGCCTGCAACAACGCGGTCGGCGGATCGTCGACCAGCCGCCACCTCTACGGCGACGCCGCCGACCTCACCGGCTCGCCGAGCCTGTGCCGGCTGGCCCAGCAGGCCAGGACGCACGGTTTCTCGGAGATCCTCGGTCCGGGCTACCCCGACCACAACGACCACGCCCACGTCGCCTTCGACCCCTCGCCCTACTGGTCCGCGCCGACCTGCGGGATCTGAGCGGCACCCGGCTACGCCGGTCGGCCCCGGCCCCCTGCCACCGGTTCGGCGGCGTGGGCACAGACTCGGTGTGGGCGGCCGGCCGGGTGCGGACGGCGGTGTCAAGAACTGCCAGGTGCCCGGCCCGCCCACCGCGCCGGGCACCAGCCCGCCGACACCGCGCGACCGCACGCGCGGTCCGGCAGATCACCGTACCCACCGCGGCCTTCGACACGGGCTCCCGCCTCCGCCCGGTTCTCCCTGACGGCGTCGGCAACGGCGCAGCCGTGCGCGGCGGCGACCGCCGGCACCATCAGCCGTCCGCCACCCGGGCGGAGGCGCTCCGCATGCGCGGTGGGCCGCGGGGCTGTTGGCTGCCCGTGAGGCAGCACGGCCGCTTCCCGATTCGGCGGCGCCAGGGATGTACCGCCGACCGTGCCGCCGAAAGGGCCTCCACATGCGCATCCACCAGCCACTTCTCCGCTCCGGCACGCTCGTGGCAGCCGTCGCGCTGCCTCTCGCCCTGGCCCCCGGTCCGGCCTCGGCCGGCTCCGGGATCTCGGTGAGCACCTCCGGGTCCACGGTCTCGGTCGTCACCGGCGCCTGCGCCCAGGTCAACGGAAGTTGGGGCACCGCCTCGCTGCTCACCAGCGGCCAGGCGAACTTCGCCCAGGGCCGTCAGGTCGCGCTGTCCGGGACCGGCACGAGCCAGTCGGCCGCCTGGTCGAACATCAGCGGCGGTACCTACACGGTCATCGTCATGTGTGCGAACAACAGCACGGCCGGCTCCCAGACCGTCATCGTCTCCCCGGTCTCCTCGGCGTCGTCCGCCGCTCGGCCCGCCGTCTCCTCGTCGGCCTCGCCGTCCCGGGGTGTCATGGGCGGTGTCGGCGGGGCCGTCCAGGACTACGGCACGGCGACGCTGGTGGCGGGCGGCGCCCTGGTCGGCTGCGGCCTCATCGGGGCGGCCTGGTTCCTGCGCCGCCACCGCGCGAAGCCGTACCGGTTCTGAAGTCCGAGGGCGGCGGGGCGGCGTCAGCCCCGCCCGGGGCCGGACGGTCCGGGAAGGTCCGGGAGTTCGGTGAGCGCGTGTCGCAGCCAGCGCGTCCAGAAGGTCTCCAGGTCGATGCCGGCGCGCAGCACCAGATGCCGCAGCCGGTCCTCGGCGCCGTCCTTCTCCGGCGGGAAGTCGCGGCGCTCGATCTCCTCGTACTCGGCCAACTGCTCCTCGTGCAGCCTCAGATGGCGGCCGAGGTCGGCCCGCAGCCCTTCGGTGCCGACCACCGCCGCGGCCCGCAGCCGCAGCAGCATCGTGTCCCGCAGCGGCTTGGGGTCCTGTGCGGCGGCGGTCCAGCGGGCCAGTTCCGCACGGCCCGCGGGCAGCACCTCGTACGCCTTCTTCTGGCCGCGCGCGGGCTGCTCGGCGGGGAGCGCCCGGATCAGTCCCCCAGCCTCCAGTTTTCCCAGCTCGCGGTAGATCTGCTGGTGCGTCGCCGACCAGAAGTAACCGATCGACCTGTCGAACCGGCGGGTCAGCTCCAGGCCCGAGGACGGCTTCTCGAGCAGGGCGGTGAGGATCGCGTGCGGGAGTGACATGGGCTCATCCTAGGGACGGACCCCCTGGCTACAGGGCCGCCGCCAGTTCGGTGCCCTGCTTGATGGCGCGCTTGGCGTCGAGTTCGGCGGCCACGTCGGCGCCGCCGATCAGGTGGACGCCGCGGCCGGCGGCGGCCAGTTCGTCGTACAGTCCGCGGCGCGGGTCCTGGCCCGTGCACAGGACGACGGTGTCGACCTCCAGCACCCGGCTCACCCCGTCGACGGTGAGGTGCAGGCCCTCGTCGTCGATACGGTCGTAGCGCACCCCCGGGACCATGGTGACGCCGCGGTGCTTCAGCTCGGCGCGGTGGATCCAGCCGGTGGTCCGCCCCAGGCCGGCGCCGACCTTGGTGGGTTTGCGCTGGAGCAGGTGCACGGTGCGCGGCGGGGCCGGGCGTTCGGGGGCGGCGAGGCCGCCGGGGGCCCGGTACTCCATGTCGACGCCCCAGCGGCGGAAGTACGTCTCGGGGTCCTCGTGCGCCTTGTCGCCGCCGTCGGTGAGGTATTCGGCGACGTCGAAGCCGATGCCGCCGGCGCCGAGGACCGCGACGCGGTCGCCGACGGGGGCGGTGCCGCGCAGGACGTCCAGGTAGCCGACGACGCTCGGGTGGTCGGCGCCCGGGATGTCGGGGAGGCGTGGGGTGACGCCGGTGGCGACGACGACCTCGTCCCAGCCGTCCAGGTCGGCGGCGGTGACGGTGGTGCCGAGACGGACGTCCACCCGCTGCTCGGCGAGCCGGGTGCGGAAGTAGCGCAGGGTCTCGTCGAACTCCTGCTTGCCGGGGACCTGGCGGGCCACGTTCAACTGGCCGCCGATCTCGTTCGCCGCGTCGAACAGGGTGACGTCGTGGCCGCGTTCGGCGGCGCTCACCGCGCAGGCGAGACCGGCCGGTCCGGCGCCGACGACGGCGACGCGCCTGCGCCGCCGGGTCGGGGCGAGGACCAGTTCCGTCTCGTGGCAGGCGCGCGGGTTGACCAGGCAGGAGGTGATCCGCCCGCTGAAGGTGTGGTCCAGGCAGGCCTGGTTGCAGCCGATGCAGGTGTTGATGGCCTCGGGGCGGCCGGCCGCGGCCTTGGCGACGAAGTCGGGGTCGGCGAGCATCGGGCGGGCCATGGACACCATGTCGGCGGTGCCCTCGGCGAGCAGCCGCTCGGCCAGGTCGGGGGTGTTGATGCGGTTGGTGGTGACGAGCGGGACGGAGACCTCGCCCCTCAGCCGTTTCGTCACCCAGGTGTACGCGCCGCGCGGCACGGAGGTGGCGATGGTGGGGATGCGGGCCTCGTGCCAGCCGATGCCGGTGTTGATGAGGGTGGCCCCGGCGGCCTCGACGGCCTTGGCGAGGGTGACCACCTCGGCCAGGGTGGAGCCGCCGGGGACCAGGTCCAGCATGGACAGGCGGTAGACGAGGATGAAGTCGGTGCCGACCGCCTCGCGCACCCGGCGCACGATCTCGACGGGGAAGCGCGTGCGGTTCTCGTACGAGCCGCCCCAGCGGTCGGTGCGGTGGTTGGTCCGCGCCGCGATGAACTCGTTGATCAGATAGCCCTCGGAGCCCATGATCTCGACGCCGTCGTAGCCGGCGTCGCGGGCCAGGCGGGCGGTGCGGACATAGTCCTCGACGGTCCGCTCGATCTCGGCGTCGGTCAGTTCGCGGGGAACATGGGGACTGATCGGCGCCTGCAGCGGGCTCGGCGCGACCAGGTCCGGGTGGTAGGCGTAGCGGCCGAAGTGCAGGATCTGCAGGGCGATCCGGCCGCCCTCGCGGTGCACGGCGTCGGTGACGACCCGGTGGCGCTCGGCCTCCGCCGCGGTGGTGAGCTTGGCGCCGCCCTCGTAGGGACGGCCCTCGTCGTTGGGGGCGATGCCGCCGGTGACGATCAGACCCACTCCGCCGCGGGCGCGGGCGGCGTAGAACGCGGCCATCCGCTCGAAGCCGCGGTCGGCCTCCTCCAGGCCGACGTGCATGGAACCCATGAGGACCCGGTTGGGCAGGGTGGTGAAGCCCAGGTCGAGGGGGCTCAGCAGGTGGGGGTAGCGGCTCATCGGGCCCTCCGTGCGCGGTCTCGTGCCTCTGGTGCAGAGGACGCCACCACTGTTGTAGAGGACGGCCACCACCTTTTGCAACTAGTTGCATAAGGTGGTGTGGCACACATCGGCGCACCTCGGGCCCCCGCGGGTCAGTGGCTGCGCAGCCGTACGTGCAGTTCGCTCTCCTGATCTCCCGAGGCCGTGCTCAGGTCGTCCACGTCGAACAGCGAGTCCAGCGTCACGCGGAACTGTTCGACCGCCCAGTAGCCGCCCTGCACATCGGCCTCCACCGACGAGCGCAGCGGCGCGGGCGTGTGGTCGCCCGCGCGGGCATCGGCCACGTCGAAGGTGCCGAGCCATACGGTGGGGCGCACCGCGTGATGATCCCGCAGCACGTCCTCCTCGCACCGGTCGGAGGTGAAGGTCGCGCACAGGACGTCGAAGACGGTCCGGGCGTCCTCCTTGTCACATCCGCTCAGCTCCACCGAGACGGATTCCGGGTGCAGTCGCTCACCGTCCATGGTGATCGCTCCTCTCGGGCCGGTGTCGCGGCACCGCGGGCGCTCCGCGGAACCGCCCCCCTCACCAGAGAAGCACCACCCGGCACGGAGCACTACCGGCACGGCGGGCGCGGGCGCCGCCGTGCCGGTGGGACGGGTCGAGGTGCCGACCGGTGGGACGGGCCGAGGTGCCGACCGGTGGGACGGTAGGTGGCGCGCTCAGCCGCGGGTGAGGCGGTACGTCCTGCTGTCCGTCAGTACGCAGAAGCCCGGTGACACGACGATCACGCGCAGGGTGCCGGAGCGGCGGTCGTAGTCGACGCCCTCCGCCTCGAAGGTGCCCGAGCAGGCGCTGCGCAGCGGCAACTGCCGGAGGGCGGTCACCCGGCCGGTGACGTCTCCCGCGCCGGTCGGGGCGGCCGACAGGTCGACCTGGAGCAGCGGCTTGGTGAGGCCGAAGAGGGTGCCCGCCGGGTCGTCGGAGGAGCACAGCAGGCGGGTCGCGGTGACGAAGTCGCAGCCCTGGACGTCGCGCACCGGGCGGTCCAGGCGCACCGTGGCGACCTGCGGCAGGTTCGCCGAGGGCGAGGTGGCGGCGTTGACGCCCGGGGTCGGGAAGACCAGCAGCCGGTCCATCGTGCCCCACTCCCCCGACAGCATCCACTGGCCGTCCGGTGAGATCGCCACCCAGGAGTTGTTCAGCGCCTCGCCCGGGCTCAGCGCGTGCACGTACTCGGCCCAGCCGCCGCCGGGTGCCTGGGTCCGGAACATCTTCGCGGCCCCGTCGTCGCGCTGGTAGGGCTCGACGTAGTGGCCGTCGTAGGAGGCGTCGGGGTCGCCGACGTGGTTCCAGCCCCGGGTGCTGAGGCCGAGGGGGACGGTGCCGATGCCGGTGTAGCGGTTGGGGCTGCCGGCCGGGACCTCGACGGAGGCCAGCCCCTGGCTCTCGGTCAGCGGGTCGGCGCGGTCGGAGCCCACTACGGTCCAGGTGTCGGCGGCGGGCGCGGCCGTGGCGGGCGGGGCGGTGGCGAGGACGGTGGCGGCGGCGAGGGCCGCGAGCGCCGCGACGGCCGGGCGACAACGTTGCCGGGCTCGCTGCGACAGCGGACCGACGCGCCGGGACCGGAGACGGGCACGCGGCGGCAGGAGACGGGCGGACAAGGGCATGGGACGGCTCCTCGGTGGGGGAGGCACGGTCCGCCGCGGCTGCGCGCGGGGCGGACGCGTGAGGTCGGGCCGGAGGCGAACGGCGCACAGTCTGGCCGGTCCGGCGGGTCATGTACAGACCAATGCCGTCCCGTCGCCGGACCGACTCCCCCGCCGCCCCGCCTGTTCGCCGCCCGTTCCCGGACCGGCCCCCGGGCCGGATGCAGCCGCTCGGGACCGGCGACGGCTCGCTCGCGTGAATCAGCGCCGCGCACGGTAGAACGCGGCAGAAGAGGGGAGTCGGCAGCAGGAAGGTGTGCCGCGCGAGAGGCGAAGGCGGGCCGTGGGATGAGTGCAGCCGGATCTCCCCTGTTCCCGGGGGACGGACCCGCGCGCGGACCGGTGCGTCCGAGCGGCCTGCTCGACGTGCTCGGCATGGCCTCGATCGTGCTGGACGCCCGCGGCCGGATCGTGCTGTGGAGCCCCCGGGCGGAGGAGCTGTTCGGTTACTCGGCGCGGGAGGCGCTCGGACGGTACGCGGCCCGCGTCATGGTGGACGAGCACCACCTCGACCTGGTCGCCAAGCTCTTCGCCGACGTCATGGAGACCGGCCGGAGCTGGGCCGGGGCCTTCCCGATCCGCCGTAAGGACGGCCGTACGCGGCTGGTGGAGTTCCGCAACATGCGGCTCCTGGACGACCGGGGCGACGTCTACGCCCTCGGCCTGGCCGCCGACCGGTCGACCGTGCGCCGGCTGGAGCGGGACGTGGCGCTGTCGACGCGGGTGATCGAGCAGTCGCCGATCGGACAGGCGGTCCTGGACACCGACCTGCGGTACGTCTCCGTCAACCCGGCGCTGGAGCGGATCGACGGGCGGACGGCCGGCGAGCACTTCGGGCGGACCGTCCGCGAGGTACTGCCCCGGCTCGCCCCCGCCCTGGAGGACGCGGCGCGCGGGGTGCTGGAGACGGGCCGGCCCGTCCTCGACCTGCCCGCGACCGGCCGGACGCCCGCCGACCCCGGGGCGGAGCACGCCTGGTCGGTGTCGCTGCACCGGCTGGAGGACTCCCTGGAGACCGTGCTGGGCCTGGCCGTCTCGGTCGTGGATGTCACCGAGCAGTACCGGGCGGGCCTTGAGGCCGAGGCGGCGCGGCGGCGGCTGGCGGTCGTCGCCGACGCCTCGGCGCGCATCGGCACCACCCTGGAGCTGGACCGCACCGCGCGTGAGCTGGCCGACGTGGCCGTCCCCGAACTCGCCGACGTGGCGGCCGTGGACCTGCTGGAGGCGGTGGTGCAGGGGCGCCGCAGCTCCCTCGGCCCGGCCGAGCCCGCCGTGATCCGGGCGCTGGCCGTCGCGGCGCGGGCGGCCCCCGAGGCGCTGCGGGCCGCCGATCCTCCCGGGCAGGTCACCCGGTACGGGCCCGAGCGGCTGGTCACCGAGTGCGTGCGGACCGGGCGCCCGGTCATGGTCCGGCGCGTACGGGAGGCGGACCTGCCGCGCATCGCGCGGGACGCGCACGCCGTGGAGCTGCTGCGGCGCGCCGGTGTCCACTCGTATCTGGCGGTGCCGCTGATCGCGCGTGGCGAGGTGCTGGGCGCGCTGGACCTGAAGCGGACCGGCAACGCCCTGCCGTTCGGCGAGGACGACCTGCTGCTCGCCCGGGAGCTGGCCGGGCGGGCGGCGGTGCAGATCGACAACGCCCGCTGGTACCGGCACGCCCGGGACGCCGCCCTCACCCTCCAGCGCAGCCTGCTGCCGAGCCATCCGGCGGTCACCGGCGGTCTTGAGGTGGCCTCCCGCTACCAGCCGGCCGAGACCACCAGCGAGGTCGGCGGCGACTGGTTCGACGTGATCCCGCTGGCCGCGGAGAAGACCGCGCTGGTGGTGG
Organism: Streptomyces ziwulingensis; assembly: GCF_039542605.1. Taxonomy (NCBI): domain Bacteria; kingdom Bacillati; phylum Actinomycetota; class Actinomycetes; order Kitasatosporales; family Streptomycetaceae; genus Streptomyces; species Streptomyces ziwulingensis. Next base: position 109,190 of record NZ_BAABIG010000017.1, on the reverse strand, counting down.
GCGATGTGATGGGCAGCGGGATCGCGGCGGCCGCGTCCATGGGGCAACTGCGCACGGCGTCGAACACGCTGGCCGCGCTGGACCTCGACCCGGCGCTGCTGCTCGAACACCTGGACCGGACCACCGCCGGTCTCGACCAGGCCATCGCGACCTGCGTGTACGCCGTGCACGACCCGCACGCGCGGCAGTGCCGGATCGCCAACGCCGGGCACCTGCCGCCGGTGCGGGTGCGGCCCGGCCGGGCGCCGGAACTGCTCGACCTGCCCACCGGGGTGCCGCTGGGCGTGGGCGGCGTCTCCTTCTCCAGCACGACCGTGGAGCTGGCGCCGGGCGACCGGCTGATCCTCTACACCGACGGGCTGGTCGAGACGCGGCGGCAGTCGCTCGACGAGCGGCTCGCTATCCTCCTCAGCCTGCTCCAGGGGCCGGACCGGCCGCTGGAGGAGGTCTGCGACCTGCTGCTGCGCACACTGCACGAGCCGGAGAACGCCGACGACGTGGCCCTGCTGATCGCGCGGGCCACGTCCCCGGCGTGAGGCGTACCGGGGTCAGTCCCGTACGCCGACCACCACATGGGCGTACAGCTCCTCCGAGGCGGCGAGCCGGGCCCGCAGGCCGCCGCGGGCGAAGGCGTCCAGGGCGGCGGCGGCCTGCCGCTCGCCCGTCTCGACCAGGAGGCAGCCGCCGGGCGCGAGCCAGCCGGCCGCCTCGCCGGCGACCCGGCGCAGCACGTCGAGCCCGTCCGCGCCGCCGTCGAGGGCGAGCGGCGGTTCGTGGTCGCGGGCCTCGGGCGGCAGCAGGGCGACCTCACCGGAGGGGACGTACGGCACGTTGGCCGCGAGGATCTCCACCCGGCCGCGCAGCGCGCCCGGAAGGGCCTGGAAGAGGTCCCCCGCGTACACCCGGCCGCCGACGCCGGCGAGATTGCGGCGGGCGCACCGCACGGCGACGGGATCGAGGTCGGCGGCGTGCACCTCGGGCGCGGTCCCCGCGGCCCCGGACCCCGCCAGTGCCGTGGCCAGCGCGGCGCCCACCGCGCCGGAGCCGCAGCACAGGTCGACGACGACGGTGGCGTCCGGTGCCTGGGCGAGGGCCTCGGCCACGAGGAACTCGGTACGGCGGCGCGGGACGAAGACGCCCGGTTCCACGGTGATCCGCAGACCGCGGAACTCCGCCCAGCCCAGGACGAGTTCGAGGGGCAGACCGCCGGCCCGGCGGGCCACCAGGGCGGTGACGTCGGCGGGGGCCGGGGCGGTGGCGAGGATCAGCTCCGCCTCGTCCTCGGCGAAGACGCAGCCGGCGGCACGCAGCGCGGCCACGACCTGGTCGCGGGAGAGCGGGCCGGGGAGGGAGGGGGGCGGGGAGGAAGGCATGAGCAAGGAGAGCCTTTCGAGAACCGAAGGGCGCTCTCGCGGCTCACCCGCGGCGGGCGGTCCGCCTGCCGGGAGAAGAGAGCACCCGGGCCGACACAGCGGTGATGGGACTCACCTCCTCGATTCCCGGCCGGGACGGTCCGCGACCGACGGTCACCCTACCCCAGCGGCCCGGCCACGACGGGCCGCTGCTCCGGGCGGCGATCCGGCGGCGATCCGGCGGCGATCGGGCGGCAATCCGGGCGGCGATCCGGCCGAATCCCGCCAAGTTGTATTATGCAACCAAAAGTCTGGGAGGTTCCGTGACAGCAGCCGAGCCCGCGGACACCGCCCTGGAGACCGTGCACCGCGAGCTGACCGCCTTCGCCCGCCGCGCCCGCGCCCCGGCGGGCCGCACGCACCCCGAGCTGTCGCTGGTGCCGTACACCCTGCTCGGGCATCTGGAGGAGCGGGACGGGCGCCGGGCCACCGATCTGGCCGCCCACTACGCCCTGGACAAGTCCACGGTCAGCCGGGACGCCGCCACCGGCACCCCGGGCCCGCCGCTGAGCGCGGCCACGTACCGTTGACCGTGCACTTCACGACCCGGCACGACCCGGGCAGCCCCGGCCGCCCGAAAGGCACCCACCGCATGAACATCACCCGAGGTTTCACCGGGCGCTCCCGAGCCGCCCGCGCGGGCCTGCCGCCCGGCCAGTACGACGCCGGCGACGACTGGCCCGTACTGTCCGCCGAGGTCACCCCCGACCTCACGCCCGCCGACTGGTCCTTCCGCGTCGGCGGACTGGTCGCCGAGGACCGCTCCTGGTCCTGGGACGAGGCGCACCGGCTGCCCGAGTCGGCGTACGAGGGCGACATCCACTGCGTGACGGGCTGGTCGAAGTTCGGGGTGCGCTTCGCCGGGGTCGGTCTGGACGCGTTCCTGGAGGCGGCCGGCCCGCTGCCGTCCGCCACGCACGCGGTGACCTACGCGCACACCGGTTACACGGCCGGCCTGCCGCTCGCCGACCTGACCGGCGGACGGGCCTGGATCGTGTGGTCGTACGACGGCCGTCCGCTCGCCCCCGAGCACGGCGGCCCGGCGCGGCTGATCGTGCCGCACCTGTACTTCTGGAAGAGCGTGAAGTGGGTCGCGGGCCTGGAACTGGTCGACCACGAGGAGCCGGGTTTCTGGGAGCGCAACGGCTACCACGCCCGGGGCAACCCCTGGGAGGAACAGCGGTACTCCGGTGACTGAGACGACGGCGGCTGAGACGACGGCGGCGCAGACGACGGTGGCCGGTTTCACTCCCCCGACCCGCTTCGCCGTGCCGGGGCGCATCGCCGTGAACGAGCAGGTGGCGGCGCGGTGGCAGACGGCCACGTTGACGCAGATCCGCCGCGAGACGCCGCGCGCGGCCACGTTCCGCTTCGCGGTGCCGGGGTGGGCCGGTCATCTGCCCGGCCAGCACCTGCTGCTGCGGCTGACCGCCGAGGACGGCTATGTGGCGCAGCGCCACTACTCGCTGGCCTCCCCGCCCGACGACACCGGGCACGTCGAGCTGACCCTCGACCACGTCGTGGACGGTGAGGTCTCCGGCTGGTTCCACACCGTGGCCCGGCCGGGCGACCGGGTCGAGGTGCGCGGCCCGCTGAGCGGGTTCTTCGCCTGGCCGGGCGACCGGGCCGCGCTGCTCGTCGGCGCGGGCTCCGGCGTCGTTCCGCTGATGTCGATGGTGCGCCACCACCGGGCGCGGGCCCTGGCGGTACCGCTGCGGCTGGTGGTGTCCGCGCGCGGCCCCGAGGACCTGTTCTACGCGGGCGAGTACGGCGCGGAGACGACGCGGGTCTTCACCCGGAGCGCGCCGGACGGGGCGCCTGTCGGGCGGCTGGCCGCCGCACATCTGGCGCCGCTGCTGGCCGCGCCGCCGCCCGGCGGCTGGGAGGCGTACGTGTGCGGCTCGAACTCCTTCGCCGAGCACGCCTCACGGCTGCTGGTGGCGGCCGGACAGCCCGTGGACCGCATCCGCGTCGAACGCTTCGGCTGACCGCGCGCGGCGCCCTGCGGACACGTTCCGCCGGTGAGGTGAGCGAGGGCCCCCGCACGGGGTACCGGAACCGTGCGGGCGCTTGTGCGCCCCGGCGCGGGAACGGCGAGGAGGCCGGCATGCGAACCCGGGTGCACGGCCGGCGCCGGCGGCGCAATCCGCTGCGGCGCGGGTCGGACGTGGTCGAAGCCCGGACAGCGCTCGTCGTGGCAGCGCACCCTCACCCTCGGCGGGTGTGCCGCGGGCGGCGCCGCTCTCGTGGTCCTCACCGGGCACTGGGCCGTGCGCCGGGTGGTTCTCAGGCGCCGGATGGCGGAGTGGGACCGCGCCTGGGCGCGGATCGAGCCGCAGTGGACGCGTCGCGAAGTCTGACCGGCGCCGTCGCGCTGCCTGATCACTCACTCTCATTCGTCCTATCTCTCCTGGCTCCCCGTTCTCCGCATCGCGGTCCGCGAGGTAGCTGACACCCAAACTCTGGCGAGTCCTCCGATCATTCCCGTACGGTGTGATCGTCCGAGCGGCCGGCGTCGGCCGACTACCCCCGCAAAGGCGGTTCTCGATGGCCCTGTTCGACCTTCCGCTCGACGAACTCCGCGCGTATCGCAGCGCGTCCGCCGAGCCCGAGGACTTCGACGCCTTCTGGACCGAGACGCTCCGGGAGGCCCGCGGGCACGACCTGGACGCCCGGTTCGAGCCGGTCGAGACGGGGCTGGCCACGGTACGGGTGTTCGACGTGACCTTCGCGGGGTTCGGCGGCCACCCGGTGAAGGGCTGGCTGCTGCTGCCCGCGGACGCGGACGAACCGCTGCCGCTGATCGTCGAGTTCGTCGGCTACGGCGGCGGGCGCGGCCTGCCGCACGAGCACCTGCTGTGGGCGTCCACCGGCCGGGCGCACTTCGTGATGGACACCCGCGGACAGGGCAGCGGGTGGGGCGGCGGTGGCGCCACGGCCGACCCGGTCGGCGGCGCGCCCGCGTACCCGGGCTTCATGACCCGGGGTATCGACGCCCCGGAGAACTACTACTACCGCCGTGTCTTCACGGACGCGGTGCGTGCGGTGGAGGCGGCCCGCGCGCACCCGCTGACCGACCCGGCGCGCACGGTCGCCCTCGGCGGAAGCCAGGGCGGGGGCATCGCCCTCGCGGTCGGCGGCCTGGTGCCGGATCTGACGGCCGTCGCCCCCGACGTGCCCTTCCTGTGCGACTTCCCGCGCGCCACGACGCTCACCGACCGCCACCCCTACCGGGAGATCGGCGCGTATCTGAAGACGCACCGGGGCCGGTCCGCGGACGCCCTGCGGACCCTGTCCTACTTCGACGGCGTGCACTTCGCGGCCCGCGGCCGGGCCCCCGCCCTGTTCTCGGCGGCCCTGGAGGACCTGACCTGCCCGCCCTCCACGGTCTTCGCCGCCTTCAACGCCTGGGCGCACGGCGACAAGGACATCGAGGTGTACGAGTTCAACGACCACGAGGGCGGCGGCCCCTACCAGGAGGCCGCCAAGGTGCGCTGGCTCAGCTCCCGGCTCTGACCGCGGCGCCGGTGGCGGCACCGGCGGGCGCCGGTGCGCGCCGGGCCGTGACCAGCCGGGCGCGCGGGCTGCCGTCGGGCCGCCGGCCGAACTCCGCCAAGGGGTGCAGCGCGGTCCGGAATCCGGCCCGGGCCAGCTCCCGCCCCACCTGGCCGAGGCGGAACGTCCGGTAGTACATGACGAACGGCGGGCGCCACACGGCGTTGCGCGCCCGCATCGCCGCGTCGAAGCCGAGCAGCGCCCAGTACGGCCGGGAGCCCGGCGGGGGCGGTGCCGCGACCGGGAAGGCGAAGAGGCCGCCCGGCCGCAGCACGGAGTGCACCTGGGCGAAGAGTCCCGGCAGTTCCCGCGGGAGGAAGTGGCCGAACGCCCCGAAGCTCACCACGAGGTCGAAGGCCGGGGCGAACGGCAGGGCGCGGGCGTCCGCCCGGACCCAGGCCGGGGCGGCCCCGGCGGGCCGGGCGCGCTCCCGGGCGACGGTCAGCATGCCCTCGCTGAAGTCGACACCGGTGACGCGCCCCCGGCAGACCCGGGCCAGCACGTCGGTCCCCGCGCCGGTGCCGCAGCACAGGTCGAGTCCGGTCCCGAAGGGCCCGAGCGGCTCCAGCGCGGACGCGACGGCGTCGAGGACCCGGTCGGGCGTGCGGTACGGGGTGCGGTCGAACTTCGGGGCCAGCAGGTCGTACCCGCGCTCGACGGACGACATGGCCTGGACGGCGAGTTCGCGCAGCGTGGGACCTTCGGGGCTGAACATGCGACGAGCCTAGGGCGTGTTTCGAGGGGACCGGGGCGGGGACCCGGGCGGGGATCGTGACGGGGACCGGGGCAGGTATCGGGGCAGGGATCGTGACGGAGACCGGGGCGCCGACGGAATAGCCGGGGCGCCGCGCTCGTTGACCTGAACGGATGCGGGGAGTTGCCGCCACGGCCCGCTCAGGTGCCGTACGACCACCCGTCGCCCTGTCCGTCGTCACTCTCCGGTGGTACAGTGCGACAAGCACTCGCGGACGCCCGTTCCCGGGCCCCGGTGCCAGTTCTTCCCGAAGGTTCGCCGTCCGGCCCGTCTTCTCGACCGGCGCATCGGCTTTCCCACACCACCTCCCGAGCGGGTTCCTCCCGCGGTCGACGAGGTGCTGTTTCCCGCCGTCCCCGGGCGTGTCCTGTGACCGCCCCGCACGGCCCTCCCCCTCGCGCACGCCTCGTCGCCTGCCGTCCGTGAAAGGACCCCCCTCCCATGACCACCACCCTCGAACACCCTCCCGTGCGGCAGTCCCCGGCCGAGGCCGCCGCCGGCGTCCTCGACGTCGACGCGGGCGGCAAGGGCCACCTGCGCCCCACCGATCTGCACCCCACCCCGTCCGACCTCCAGCTCTCCGCCGCGCTGGTCCGCCGGTACGGCCTGCGCAAGGGCGACCTCGTCGAAGGGGTGCGCGGTCCGCAGCGCTCCCTGACCGACGTCGTCCGCGTCAACGGCCGCCTCCCGGACCGGGGACGGGACCGGCGGCGCTTCGCCGACCTGACACCGCTGCACCCGCACGAGCGGCTGCGGCTCGAACATCCGGCGGCGGGCCTGGCCGGGCGGGTGCTCGACCTGCTCGCCCCGGTCGGCAAGGGCCAGCGCGGCCTGCTCGTCGCCCCGCCGAAGACCGGCAAGACCGTGCTCCTCCAGCAGATCGCGGCCGCCGTCGCCGGGAACCACCCGGAGTGCCACCTGATGGTGGTACTGCTCGACGAGCGGCCCGAGGAGGTCACCGACATGCGGCGTTCGGTCAAGGGCGAGGTGTACGCCTCGACCTTCGACCGGACGCCCAGGCAGCACATCGCGCTGGCCGACTCCGTGATCGAGCGGGCCAAGCGGCTGGTCGAGGCCGGCCAGGACGTCGTGATCCTGCTCGACTCGCTCACCCGGCTGTGCCGGGCACACAACAACGCCGCGGGCCCCGGCGGCCGTACCCTCAGCGGCGGCGTCGACGCGGGCGCGCTGATCGGCCCGAAGCGGTTCTTCGGCGCCGCCCGGAAGCTGGAGGAGGGCGGTTCGCTGACCATCCTCGCCACCGCGCTGGTGGAGACCGGCTCCCGCGCCGACGACTTCTTCTTCGAGGAGCTGAAGGGCACCGGCAACATGGAGCTGCGGCTCAGCCGCGAGCCGGCCTCCCGGCGCCTCTTCCCGGCCGTCGACATCGACGCCTCCGGCACCCGGCGCGAGGAACTCCTGCTCACCCCGGCCGAGTCGCGGACCGTGCACGGTCTGCGGCGGGCCCTGCGCACCCGGGACGGGCACCCGGCCCTGGAGACGCTGCTGGAGCGCATGCGCGAGACGCCCGACAACGCCACCTTCCTGCGGCGGGTCCAGCCGACGCTGCCCACGGGCTGACGGGCCGCCACCTTTCCCCCCTCCCCCGCGGCGGGCCGGCGCCTCGCCGTCACGGCGGCGCCGGATGCGGCATCCGGGTGCTCGCGCCCGCGGCTCGGCCCGGGCAGCGTGGCGTCGGGCGGACACATTCCTACGTTTGCGGTATGACTATCGGATTCTCTTCCCGGCTGGTCGTGTCCGGATGCGGGCTCTGCGTGGCGGGGCTGCTGGCGCTCGCGCCCGCCGCCGCCGCGGTCCGTACCCGGCCGCCGGATCCCGGCCCGCCCGGCGGACCGCGGGCGACGGCACCGCAGCCCGGACTGCTGTACCACCCCGGCACCCAGGTCCGCGCCCGCCCCGGCGCCCCCGTGGTCCCCGAGATCTCCGCCCTGTCCTGGGTGGTGGCCGACGCCGGGAACGGGGACGTCCTCGCCGCGCACGACGCGCACCGCCCGCTGCCGCCCGCCAGCACCCTGAAGACCCTGTTCGCGCTCACCGTGCTGCCCGTCCTCCCCGGCGGTGTGCGGCACGAGGTGCGGCCGGAGGAACTGTGGGAGGTGGGGCCGGGCAGCAGCCTGGTCGGGGTCGCCGAGGGCCGCACGTACCGGGTCGCCGATCTGTGGAACGGGGTCTTCCTCAACTCCGGCAACGACGCCGTGCACGTCCTGGCCGCGCTCAGCGGCGGCTGGAGCGGCACCGCCGCCCGGATGCAGGCCAAGGCCCGTAGCCTCGGCGCCCACGACACGCAGGTGCGCTCGCCCGACGGCTACGACTCCCCGGGACAGGTGTCGTCCGCGTTCGACCTCGCCGTCTTCGGCCGGGCGGGGCTGCGCAACCCGGAATTCGCGCGGTACTGCGCCAGGATCGAGGCCCGCTTCCCGGGCGACGGGGGCACCTACGGCATCGTCAACACCAACCGGCTGCTGACCGGCTCGGACGGGGTCGCCGCCTACCCGGGGGTGATCGGCGTCAAGAACGGTTACACCAGCGGGGCCGGGCACACCCTGGTCGCCGCCGCCCGCCGCGACGGACGCACCCTGGTGGTGACCGTGATGAACCCTCAGGAGGGCGGTGGCTTCGCCGTCTACGAGGAAGCCCGCTCGCTGCTTGACTGGGGGTTCGAGTCGGCCGGGCGGGTGGCGCCGGTGGGGTCGCTGGACGCGCTGCGCCTCCCGGCCCGGCGGGGCCCGGAGGCGGTGCCCGCCGCGCCGGCCGCCGCGGCGGTCCCGGCCGGGGACGGGCCGGGCTGGACGGAGGCGGGGACCATCACCGCCGCCGCCGGGTTCGGCGCGGGTGTCGTCGCGGTGGTACTGCGGCGCAGGGCCGGCCGGGCGGAGGGCGGCTGACCGACCGGCAGGCCGAGGAGCAGGCCGAGGGTGATCCAGGCGTACGCGTTGGAGCCGAGGAAGCCGTCCACGCCCGAGGGGTCGTCGACCCACAGCCACACCACGCTGGTGCACAGCACCGCGTACAAGGCGCCCGCCACCCGCGGGTGCCCGGCGCGGACCAGGACGGCGAACGACGGCAGCAGCCACACCAGGTGGTGCACCCAGGTCACGGGGCTGACCAGGCACGCGGTCAGGCCCGTGAGAGCGAAGGCGGCCGCCGGGTCCCGGTCGGCGACCGCCCGGCGCGTCCGCCACGCCCACACCCCGAGCACCAGCAGCACCGCGACCGCCCACGCGGCCCGGCCGGGTTCCCCGAGCCGGGCGAGCACGCCCTGGAGGGACTGGTTGGAGACGTAGGCCAGGCGGCCGACGCGGGTCGTGTCCCACATCGCGTCGGTCCAGAAGAAGCGGGAGGCGCCCGGCGCCGCCCAGGCCGCGAGCGCGGTGGCGCCGGCGGCCACGGCCGTCGCCGTCGCGGCCGCGCGCCACCGCCGGGCGAGCAGCAGCAGCCCGATGAAGAGGGCGGGCGTCAGTTTGACCGCCGCCGCCACGCCGATGCCCACGCCGGCCCACTTGGCGCGCGCGGGCCGGCCGGCCAGCAGCCGGGCGTCGGCGAGGACGAGAGCCAGCAGCAGAAGGTTCACCTGGCCGAAACTGACGGTGTCGCGCAGCGGCTCGAACAGGGCCAGCGCACAGAGCGTCAGGGCCCGGCCGTACCAGCCGAACCGCCGCCCGGCCGGTGCCCGCAGCGCCCGCAGGATCACCACCAGGGCCGCCGCGTTCAGCAGCAGCGCGACGCCGATCGCGGTGCCCAGGCCGAGCAGGGCCATCGGCAGCATGGCGAGCGCGGCGAACGGCGGGTAGGTGAAGCCGTACACCGTGCCCGGTACGCGGTAGTCGTAGAGCTGTCCGCCCCGGTGGATCCAGTGGTCGACGGCCCCGTGGTAGACGCGCAGGTCGAACCAGTCGCGCAGGAGCGGCACGGTGGCGGTGAAGGCGGTCACGGCGGCCGCGAGGGCGAGGACCAGCAGCAGCCGGCCGCGGTCGGTGCCGGGCGGCCTCACGCGACGCTGCCCAGCGCCGGGGCGAGCCTGGCCTGGTGGGCCTGCCACAGCACGACCGCGGCAAGGGCGGCACCGCAGACCGCCAGGACGAGCTGGCCGAAGTCGGCGGGGCCGCCGCCGGGCAGGGTGGCCGGGGCGAGCACCGCGGCCACCGCCGCCGCGCGGCGGTGCACGGAGGCGCTGGGCGCGGCCGCGGCGATGAGGAAGAGCGCCCACAGCGCGTACCAGGGGCGGACCGCGGGACCGAGGGCGGCCACCGCCGCCAGGCTCAGGCCGGCCGCGTACACCGGGTGGGGACGCGGCCGCAGCCAGACGAGCAGCATGATGACGGCGGCACCGGTCAGGCCGAGCGCGTGCCAGGCCGGGACGGCCAGGGGCGCGAGGTCGCTGCCGAGACGGTCCAGGACGGCGGTGGTGGCGTTGCCGAGCAGGCTGGTGAGGGCCCAGTTCCCGGGCGATATCGGGGTGTTCAGGGCGGCGGTCCAGCCGTAGCCGGTGCCGGTCGCGGCCGTCGTGGCGACGGTCGTGGCCACCGCGGCCAGGGCGGTCGTCAGCACCGCCCGGGCCGGTGAGCGGCCCGCCCGGACCTGGAGGACGACGACCGCGGCGAGCCCCAGCACGGCGGGTGCCTTGACCAGGGCGGCGAGCGTGACCAGCACCGCGCCCGCCACCGGCCACCGGCCCGGCGCGGCGACCAGCCCGATGCCGAGCAGCCCGAGCATGACGGCGTCGTTGTGGGCGCCCGCCACCAGGTGCAGCAGGACCAGCGGGTTGAGCGCGCCGAGCCAGAGCGCGGCGGCCGGGTCGGCGCCGCTGTGCCGGGCGAGGCGGGGCAGTGCGACGGCCATCAGCGCCACTCCGGCCAGGGCGACGAGCCGCATCCCGATCAGCCCGGCGGGGAGGTCGCCCCGGGTGAGCGCGGACAGGGCGGCGGCCACGCCGAGGAAGACCGGGCCGTACGGGGCGCCGGTGTGCTGCCAGAGCGGGGCGACCTCGGCGGACAGCGGCCCGCCCAGGCCGGCCGGCCCGTGGGCGTACACGTCGATGCCCGCGTTCACCATGGCGCCCTGGGCGAGGTAGCTGTAGACGTCCCGGCTGAACAGGGGCGGGGCGAGCAGCAGTGGCGCCGACCAGAGGGCCAGGGTGGGCAGCAGGGCGCGGGGCGCCGGCGGCCGCGGGCCGCGGATCAGGCGGCCGAGGAGCGCCCAGGCCGCGATCAGCAGGACGACGCCGAAGTACACGCCGACCAGGCCGAGGGCGGCGCCCGCGGAGGCGGGGGCGAGCAGGTCCCGTACGGGCAGGGCGCCCGCCGTCTCACCGCCCGCCGCGAGACAGGCGGTGCCCGCCAGGCCGAGGACCTGGCAGCGGCGGAGGTCGACGGGGAAGGCCACGGACAGCACACGCGCAGCATGTCGGCACCGGATGGCCGGGAACCGACCTACCGCCCTCCTGGCGGGGGCGTGCGCATGGACGCCGTATGAGCGGAGCGCCCCGGCGCCCGCGGGGGCCGGCCGCACGGTGGGGCTAGCCGCACCTCGGGCCGGGGGCGGTCACCCGCTCCGCCCGGGGGGCAACGCCATTCCACGGTAGTGAACGCGTTCACATACTGGAGGGCATGGCTCACCCGACGGTATTGACCGAGACCGCGACCGTATCCACCGGCACCAGGACCACCCGCGAAGGGGAGCGGGGGCCGGGCAGTGACTTCGCCGAACTCGCCCGCCGCGTCAACGACGCCGGACTGCTGGGGCGGCGACCGCTGTACTACACCGTGCGTTTCGGTGCCGTGGGACTGGCGCTCGCGGGCGGTGTGGCGGCCTTCCTCACGCTGGGTGACAGTTGGGCCCAGCTCCTGGTGGCCGCCGGCCTCGCCGTGGTCTTCGGTCAGCTCGGGCTGGCCGCCCACGACCTCGCCCACCGCCAGGTGTTCTCCCGCCGGCGCCCCAGCGAGGCCGGCGGTCTGCTGACCGCCGACCTGCTGCTCGGCATGAGTTACGGCTGGTGGATGAACAAGCACACCCGCCACCACGCCAACCCCAACCACGAGGCCAAGGACCCGGACGTCTCGCCGGACCTCCTGGTGTGGTCCCGGCGCCAGGCGCGGCAGGCGGTGGGGATACCGCGTTTCATCGGCCGGCACCAGGCCGCGCTGTTCTTCCCGCTGCTGACGCTCGAAGGTCTCAACCTGAGCCTCAGCAGCTTCAAGGCGCTGCGCGGTCCCTCGGTGAAACGGCCGCTGGTGGAGGGGGCCCTGCTCGTCGCCCACTTCGCGCTGTACTTCGGCGGCCTGTTCACGGTCCTCTCCCCCGGCAAGGCGTTCGTCTTCCTCGCCGTGCACCAGGGGCTGTTCGGGCTCTACCTGGGCTCGGTCTTCGCGCCGAACCACAAGGGCATGCCGATGATCGAGGAGGGCACGCGGCTCGACTTCCTGCGGCGCCAGGTTCTCACCTCCCGCAACGTCCGGGGCGGTGCGTTCATCGACGCCTTCATGGGCGGCCTCAACTACCAGATCGAGCACCACCTCTTCCCCAGCATGCCGACACCCGCCCTCGCCGCGGCCCAGCGCCTCACCGAGCGGTACTGCGCCGAACTGGGCATCCCCTACCACCAGACCGGGCTGCTCGCCTCGCACGGTGAGGCGCTGCGGCACATGCGCCGGATCGGGGAGCCGCTCCGCGACGCCCGGTGAGACGGACGACGGCGCGCTTTCCGGTCGTTCGCGGGTGCGCTCCCGGTGGGCGCGGGTGCGCTCCCGGTGGGCGCGGGTGCGCTCCCGGTGGGCGCGGGTGGTCACGACCAGAGCGCCTCGCCCAGGGCCGCGCCCGCGAACGCCGCCGCGAGGGCCACCGCCACGCTCGCCACCACGTTGACGGCGGCCGACCGGCGGGCCCCCGTCTCCGCCAGGTGCAGTGTCTCCAGCGAGAAGGTCGAGTACGTCGTCAGCGCCCCGCACAGGCCGGTGCCGATCAGCAGTCCGAGACGGGAGCCCGCGGCGCCCGCGAGCGCGGCGCCGGTGAGCAGGCCGAGGACGAGGGAGCCGGCCACGTTCACCGTGAACGTGCCCCAGGGGAAGGCGGAGCCAGTCCGGGCCCGCACCGCGCGGTCGGTGAGGTAGCGCAGGGGGGCGCCCACCATGGCGCCGACGACGACCAGCAGCCAGTTCACGACGAGTGCCTCGCCTTCAGTGCCCGGCGGGTGACGGACGCGGCGAGCCAGACCGCGCCGAGCGCGGCGAGCGGGGTCGCGGCCAGGACGGCGAGGCCGGTGCCGGTGTGCCCGGTGGTGACGAGGCGCTCGATGTCGACGGCGTACGTCGAGAAGGTGGTGAAACCGCCGAGCACCCCGGTGCCGAAGAAGGGCCGCAGCAGGCGGCGGCCGGGCCACACCTGAGTGGCGAGGACGGTGAAGGCGCCCATCACGGCGCAGCCGGCGACGTTGACCCAGAAGATCGTCCAGGGGAACCCGCCGCTCTGCGCGGGCCACCACAGGGAGGCCGCGTACCGGGCGGCGGCGCCGGCCCCACCGCCGAGCGCGACGGCCGCGACGACCGGCGCCTCGGCGCGCCAGGTGAACCGTCGCCGGGCGGCGGGGTGCACGGCGGCGCCCTCGGGTGCGGTCATGTCGCGGGTCTCCTCCTCGCCTGCGTCGGGGTGCCCCCGGTTCGGCGAGCCGAGGACCGTCGGCGCCGGTGCCGCCGTCCGGTTACGGCGGCCCCGGCGTCGCGCCACGCGGCGCCTGGCTGCGGAGATCGCGGACGGTGGCCAGAGTAGCCCCGCCCGCGCACGCGTTCACGTCGGGGCGACGCCCGCGCCCACGGTGACGCCCCCGCGCTCCTCCGCTACCGCTGCCACCCCTTCTCGAACATGCGGGCGACTTCGGCGATGCGCATCTCGTCCCGCCGGTAGTACGTCCGCCGCCGGACCCGGTCGGCGCGGAGCAGACCGGCGGCCACGAGGAGGGCGAGATGGGTCTCGGCGACGCGGCGGGAGACGCCGAGCCGGGTGGCGACGGCGTGCGCGTCGACGCCCGGGGCGGGCCGGCGGCGCCGGGGCGGCGGGAAGTGCGCGGCCGGGTCCTTGAACCACTCCAGGATCTCCCGGCGCGTGTCCCCGACCGGATTCCTCAGCATCGCGTCCTCCCTCCGGCCGGCGCCCCCGCTGTCCCGCCCCCACTGTCCCGCAGCCACGGCGCCCCTGTCCGCCGTTGTACCGACCCGGGGCCGGGCGGAGGGCCGTGCGCGCTCCGCGTCGACGGCGCGCGCTCCGGCAACGTCCGATGGACGCGGTGTTACCGTGCGGGTATGGCAGGGAAGACGGCCGGTACGCCGCTCGACGAACGGTGGCGGCACATCCTGACGGTGCACGCGCGCACGATGTGCGGGATCGACCGGGCGCTGCACGCGTACGGTCTGGGCGCCAGCGACTTCGAGGCGCTGGACCTGCTCGCCACCGCCGCCCCCGCCCAGGGCGGCCACTGCCGGGTGCAGGACCTGGCCGGCCGGGTCCACCTCAGTCAGAGCGCCCTGTCCAGGCTGATCGCCCGGCTGGAGAAGGACGGCCTGGTGGAGCGTTCGGTCTGCGCGGAGGACCGGCGCGGGGTGTGGGTGACGCTCACCGAGGCGGGCCGCGCCCTGCACACCGAGACGCTGCCCGTGCAGCGGGCGGTACTGGCCCGGATGCTGGGCGACGACCGGCCGGAGGACTGACTCCGGCTCAGGGACGCGCCAGCAGCGTGCGGACGCCCTGCGAGGTGAGGGTGAGCCGGTGCTCGGAGCCGGCGTCGATGGAGAGCGAGAGGTCTTCGGCGGGCCACTGCGCGGCGAGGGCACCCAGCGGCACCAGACGGTAGCGGGAGACGGACGGCAGCAGGCCGGCCATCTCCCGCTCCGAGGTGAAGACGGGCACCACCTGCCCGCCGCCCGACTGTTCCAGTACCGGCAGGGCCAGCGTCTCCTCGCTCACGGCGTCCTCCTCGCCCGCGTCGTCGGGCACCGGCACGAGCACCTCACTGCCGGCCAGCGTGTCCAGTGCCACCGTGTCCTCGGTGTTCACGGAGAGCGAGTCGAGAGCCTGCCGGGCGGGTGTGGCGGTCGGGTCGTTCGCAGGTGTGTCCATGGCAAATCCCTGATAGCGGCGGTCGTGCGGCCCGCCCGAGGGCGCGATCGGCACGGGCGTGGTCCCGGCTCGCGTACCCGATGGCTCCGGGGGCAACCCTGTCCGGTCCCGGGGGTTGACCCGGGGACGGACCACGGCTGTGATGTTACCGGTAACATCACAGCCGTTCGCGGCACCGCCCAGCGAAGGCTCCGCCCCGCGAGGGCACCACCCCGCGAAGGCTCCGCCCAGCGAAGGGGAACCCCTGTGTCCGCCCTGACGACGACGTCCGACGGCTTCCTGCTGCACGGCGAGCCGTTCCGCATCCTCTCCGGCGCGCTGCACTACTTCCGGGTCCATCCGGAGCAGTGGGGCGACCGGCTGCGCAAGGCCCGGCTGATGGGCCTCAACACGGTCGAGACGTACGTCCCGTGGAACCTGCACCAGCCGGACCCGGGCGGTCCCCTCGTCCTCGACGGCATCCTCGATCTGCCCCGCTTCCTGCGGCTGGCCGGCGCGGAGGGGCTGCGGGTGCTGCTGCGGCCCGGGCCGTTCATCTGCGCCGAGTGGGACGGCGGCGGCCTGCCCGCGTGGCTCACCGCGGACCGGGAGATCCGGCCGCGCAGCGCCGATCCGCGCTTCACCGGCGCCGTCGACCGCTACCTCGACCTGCTCCTGCCCCCGCTGCTGCCGCACTTCGCCGCGGCGGGCGGGCCCGTCGTCGCCGTCCAGGTGGAGAACGAGTACGGGGCCTACGGCACCGACACCGCCTATCTGGAACACCTCGCCGGGGCGCTGCGGGCGCGCGGCGTCGAGGAGTTGCTGTTCACCTGCGACCAGACCGACCCGGCGCATCAGGCGGCCGGGAGCCTGCCGGGCGTGCTCGCCACCGCCACCTTCGGCAGCCGGGTCGAGGAGTCGCTGCGGCGGCTGCGCGCCCACCGGAGCGAAGGGCCGCTGATGTGCGCCGAGTTCTGGATCGGCTGGTTCGACCACTGGGGCGGTCCGCACCACGTGCGGGACGCGGCCGACGCCGCCGCCGACCTCGACCGGCTGCTGGCGGCCGGAGCCTCGGTCAACGTCTACATGTTCCACGGCGGCACCAACTTCGGCCTCACCAGCGGCGCCGACCACCATCACGCCTACACGCCCACGGTCACCTCGTACGACTACGACGCCCCGCTCACGGAGTGCGGCGACCCCGGTCCGAAGTACCACGCGTTCCGCGAGGTCATCGCCCGGCACGCGGGCGTACCCGACGAGCCCGTCCCAGGCCCCTCCCCCAAACTCGCGCCGGTGGAGGTGGAGTTGGACCGGCGGGCGCCGCTGCTGCCGTACGCCGCCGCCTCCGTGCCGCCGGTGCGCGGCGACGATCCGCTCCCGCTGCACGCCCTCGGGCAGGCGTCCGGCCTCGTCCTGTACCGCACCGCGGTGCCCGCCACCGGTGCGGGTCTGCTGCACTTCACGGGCGGGATCGGCGACCGCGCGCAGGTCTTCGTCGACGGCGGGCCGGCGGGCGTCCTGGAGCGGGAGCGGCACGAGGAGACGCTGCCGGTGCGGATCGCGCGGCCCGGCGCGGTACTGGAGGTCCTGGTCGAGAACATGGGCGGGGTCAACTACGGGCCGCACATCGGCGATCCCAAGGGGCTCCTCGGGCCGGTTGAGTTCGACGGCACGGTGCTGCGCGGCTGGGACTGCCACGCGCTGCCGGCGGCCGATCCGGGCGCGGTGCCGTTCGCCCCGGCCGACCCGGGCGCGAGCGCCGTACCCGCCTTCCACCGGGGCACGTTCGAGGTGGCGGCGCCCGCCGACGCGTTCCTGTCGCTGCCCGGCTGGTCCAAGGGCCTGGCCTGGGTCAACGGCTTCGCCCTCGGCCGCTACTGGAACCGGGGCCCGCAGCGCACGCTGTACGTCCCCGCCCCCGTGCTGCGGTCCGGCGCCAACGACCTCGTGCTGCTGGAGCTGCACGGCACGCGGGCCGCCCGCGCGCACCTCACCGACACGCCTGACCTCGGCCCGGTCAAGGTCTGAGGTCGGAGTCTGAGGTCTGAGGTCTGAGACCGGAGGTCCGAGGTCCAAGGTCCGAGGTCCGAGGTCCGAGGTCCGAGGTCCGAGGTCTGCGGCGCCGACGCGCGTCGGCTCACCTGCCCCGCCCCGCCCTGCCCGCCCGGCCTATGCTGTGCTCCTGCCGGGCGGGGCGGGTGAGCCGTGCCGCCGCGTCGACGCCGAGGACCCACCCGCCATGACCCCGAGCGCCCCCGACGGCCCCGCGCGGCGCAGCAGGCGCAGCTTCGCCGGGACGCGGCCGGTGATGGACGACGTGGCGCGCCGGGCCGGTGTCTCCAAGCAGACCGTCTCGCGGGTGCTCAACGACCATCCCGCCGTCCGGCCCGAGACCCGGGAGGCGGTGCGGGAGGCGATGCGGGTGCTCGGCTACCGGCCCAGCCGCAGCGCGCGGTCGCTGGCCAGCGGGCGGACGCGGATGCTCGGCGTCCTCTCCTTCGACGCCGCCCGGTACGGGCCCGCCGCGATGCTGACCGCGATCGACGCGGCGGCGCGGGACGCCGGTTATCTGGTGGGTTCCATCGCCCTGGACACGGCCGACCGGAACACCGTGGCCGAGGCAGTGCGGCGGCTGTCGGCGGAGGGGGCGGACGGGGTGATCGCCATCGCACCCCAGCGGTGGGTGGGCCGCGCCCTGGCGGACTCCGGTCCCGACCTGCCCCTGGTGGTGCTGGACGACGCCCCCGAGGACGGCGCCCCGCAGGTCACCGGTGATTCGCGCGACGGGGCCCGCCGAGCCACCGGCCACCTGCTGGCGCTCGGGCACCGCACGGTCTTCCACCTCGCCGGTCCGGCCGGCTGGACCTCCGCCGACCAGCGGCTGGCCGGCTGGCGGGCCACCCTGGAGGCGGCCGGCGCCGAGGTGCCCGAACCCCTCGTGGGCGACTGGAGCGCGGGCTCCGGGTACGAACTGGGCCGCCGGCTCGCGGGGCGGCCGGAGGTGACGGCGGTGTTCGCCGCCAACGACCAGATGGCGCTGGGCCTGCTGCACGCCCTGCACGAGGCGGGGCGGGCGGTGCCCGGCGACGTCAGCGTGGTGGGTTACGACGACATCCCGGAGGCGGCGTTCCTGCTGCCGCCGCTGACCACCGTGCGCACCGACTTCGCCGAGATCGGCACCCGTTCGCTACGGCTCCTGCTGCACCGGATCGACCGTGCCGCCGAGCCCCCGCGCTCGGCCCGTCCGGTGCCCGCGGAACTCGTCGTACGGCGAAGCAGCGGGCCGCCGCGAGTTTCGCGACTTCCCTAGGGCCGGTTTCGAAGTCCCGTCCCGAAGTCCCGTCCGCCCCCTCCCCTCCCCTCCCCTCCCCTCCCCTGCCCCGCCCCTGCCCCTGCCCCCGCCCCTGGTCCTTGCTCTCGGGGCGCGGCCGGGCCCGGTTCCGGCGGGCGCTCATTCGATCAAGGGTGCACCCACTTGATCGATCATCGTGACCGTGCGGTTAACATATGAGCGCCCCCTAGCTCGAAAGATGGAACCGTGACTGTCAACGACGACTCGTTCACCGACTGGAAGCACCGCGAGGAGATCGCGGAATCGATGATCCCGATGATCGGGAGGCTGCACCGGGAGCGGGACGTCACGGTCCTGCTGCACAGCCGATCCCTGGTGAACAAGTCGGTGGTCAGCATCCTGAAGACGCACCGCTTCGCCCGGCAGATCGCCGGCGCGGAGCTGTCCGTGACCGAGACGCTGCCCTTCCTCCGGGCGCTCACCGCGCTCGACCTCGGCCCGTCCCAGATCGACCTCGGCATGCTCGCCGCGACCTACCGGGACGACGACCGCGGGCTGTCGGTGGCGGAGTTCACCGCCGACGCCGTCGCGGGTGCCACGGGCACGGACAAGATCGAGCGCCGTGCACCGCGGGACGTCGTCCTCTACGGCTTCGGCCGCATCGGCCGCCTCCTGGCCCGGCTGCTCATCGAGAAGTCCGGTTCGGGCAACGGGCTGCGGCTGCGGGCCGTCGTCGTCCGCGACAGCGGGAGCGGCGACCTGGTCAAGCGCGCCTCGCTGCTGCGCCGCGACTCCATCCACGGCCAGTTCCAGGGCACCATCACCGTGGACGAGGCGAACAGCCGGATCATCGCCAACGGCAACGAGATCCAGGTGATCCACGCCGCCGATCCGACAACGGTGGACTACCCGGCGTACGGCATCAAGAACGCCATCCTCATCGACAACACGGGCCGGTGGCGCGACCGCGAGGGCCTCTCGAAGCACCTGCGCCCCGGCATCGACAAGGTCGTCCTGACCGCGCCCGGCAAGGGCGACGTCCCCAACATCGTGCACGGCGTCAACCACGACACCGTCAAGCCGGACGAACGCATCCTGTCCTGCGCCTCCTGCACCACCAACGCGATCGTCCCGCCGCTGAAGGCGATGGCCGACGAGTACGGCGTGGTGCGCGGGCACGTGGAGACGGTCCACTCGTTCACCAACGACCAGAACCTGCTGGACAATTACCACAGGTCCGACCGGCGTGGCCGCTCGGCGCCGCTCAACATGGTCCTCACCGAGACCGGTGCCGCCTCCGCCGTGGCCAAGGCGCTCCCCGGCCTGAAGGCGAAGATCACCGGCTCCTCGATCCGGGTGCCCGTGCCGGACGTCTCGATCGCGATCCTCAACCTCACACTGGCCCGCTCCACCACCCGCGAGGAGGTGCTGGACCACCTGCGTGAGGTGTCGCTGACCTCGCCGCTCAAGCGGCAGATCGACTTCATCACCGCGCCGGACGCGGTCTCCAGCGACTTCATCGGCTCGCGCCACGCCTCGATCGTCGACGCGGGCGCCACCAAGGTCGAGGGCGACAACGCCATCCTCTACCTCTGGTACGACAACGAGTTCGGCTACTCCTGCCAGGTGGTCCGGGTCGTGCAGCACGTCTCGGGCGTGGAGTACCCGACCTATCCGGCGCCCGCGGCCTGACCCCGGGCCGGCCGGCCCGGGGTCAGGTTCCGCGCGGTGCGGGTCGTGACGGTCAGCGGGCGATGCCGGCCGCCCGTACGACGGTCTGCGTGACGGTGTCGCCGCGGCTGTCCGAGGCGTGCACCCGCAGGGTGACGTACTTCGCCGCCTTCGGCGCCTTCAGTACGGTGCTGACCTTGCCGTTGCCCCGGCCGCTGACGCGGGCCGCGGTCCAGGTGGCGCCGTCGTCGTAGGACACCTCCACCTTGTCGGTGCGCAGGGCGGCGGCCGGGCCGCCCGCCAGGTGCAGCGGCGTGACGAGCAGGGTCGCGCCGGACGCGGCCCTGCCCTCGGCCGACGTGGGCAGGGCGTAGTCGAGCTGGACCAGCGGGAGCTGCTCGGTGGCGTCCGCCGCGCGGGGCGCGGACGAGGTGAACGTCCACTCGGTCCGGGTCGAGGTCGAGTACGGGAACTCGGCCGTGGCCTCCCGGGTGGCGGAGTGCACCAGCCGGTAGCCGCCCTTCTTGGCGGGCACGGTCGCCGTCACGTCGCCCGAGCCCTCGGCGAGCACGGTGTCGCCCCGGTACAGGACGCTCTTCTGGGTGGCCTGCTCGCTGCCGAAGGGCATGACGTTGGCGTGGTCGCCGCCGGAGTCGCCCCAGGCCGGGACGGTCACGTCGATCCGGTCACCGGTGCGGGTGGGCGGGGCGACGCCGCCGTTGATCCGGGGCCGGGCCACCGTGCCGAACCAGTTCGCGTCCGTGGTGGTGCCCGCCCGGTAGCGGACCGGTCCGGAAGTGCTGGACACCGCCTGGGACAGCTCGGCCTCCTCCGACCAGAAGAACGTGCTGTCGGTGCTCACGTAGTCGGTGCGGTGCGAGCCGGCCGTGCTCAGCCGGTTGCCGGTGACCTTGTACGTGGTCCAGGGGTGGATGTCGTAGCGGTTCTCGTACACCTCGCGGTTGTCGGGGTTGCGGTAGCCGGTCTCCACGCGGGCGAGCTGACCGGTCTTCGGCGCGTAGCTGAGCGTGGTGGGGATGCGGTCCTTCCATGTGCGGACGAGGTCGTACAGGTAGTCGGTGTCGGGGCGGGAGACGGCCCGCAGCGGCACCGAACCCGAACCGGCCGCGTCGACGCGGGCGATGAGCTGCTCGCCCTCGGTCCGGGAGAGCCCGGCCACCTCGATGGTGGAGCGGATGATGGCCTCGCGCAGCCGTCCGTCCAGGTCGTTGACGAACAGCAGCAGCTTCACACCCGCGGCCGTCGCGGCCCGGATCTGGTCGTCGGCGGTGTCCTCGTCCTCGCCGTCCCAGCGCACGACGGCGGCCTTGCCCGCGGCGTCGACGCCCTCGTAGTCCTCCGCCAGGCCCTCGCCGGGGTGGATCACGTCGAGGTCGTACTCGTCCTCGGGGAGCTTCGCCGACCCGGGCATGATCCACAGGTCGTCGAACTCCTGCCGGCCGGAGGTCACCGACAGCAGGGGTTCCTGGTTGCGCCAGCGGGCGGTCAGGTACTGCTCGCCGTCACGGGGTGCGGCGGCCGGGGCGGTCCAGATGCTGTCGAAGCCGTCGCCGATCTGGGTCAGGTCCGTGAGGGCGGAGCCGTCGCCGAACTCGCGGTGGTAGTCCAGGCGCTGGGCGAAGGTCTCGGTCTTCTTCGGCGTCACCGCGCTGATCTGCCGCAGCTTCCTGCCGTCCAGCACCAGGTCGGTGTCGCCGGTGATCTCCACCTGCGGCAGGACCAGGCGCGCGTATCCGGCCGAGGAGGCGCCGTGCGTGCCCTCCACCCGGAAGTCGGCGTAGACGGTGTACCGGCCGGGGGGCAGCAGTTCGTCCGACTCGCCGCCGCTGTAGAGGGCCATGCCCTCGTACTCGTCGCCCTTGCGGAAGAAGGTCAGGATGCCGTCGGTGGGTTCGCCCGAGCGGCCGGTGATCTTGGTGCGGACGTGGAAGAGCTGCTGCCGGGTGCTGACGCCGAGCAGCGTGCGGGTGCGGACGGTGCCGTCGGCGGACGCGGTCAGGCGGCCGGTCCAGCGGTTCAGCTCGCCCGCCTTGGCGAGGTCGGTGGTGACGGTGACGCTCGCGGTGCCGTGTGCGGGGACCTCCAGCCGGTCCTTCGAGACCGTGAAGACACCGGCGGGGGCGTCGGGCGCGTCGACGGCGAGGTCGACGGTGACGGCCTTGTCACCGGTGTTGGTCCAGGTCGCCGTGGAGTCGACGGTCCGCTCGGCCGCGCCGGGCGAGTGGATGCCGGCGTCCACCTTGCCGGTGGCGGTGAGGGCGGCCGTGGCCGCCCCGGCGGCATCCACCCGGCCGTTGCCGCCGTCGTCGGCGCTGATGCCGGGCGTCGCCTTCACCGTGCTGACCAGGGCGTCCTTGATGCGGCTGCCGGTCCAGTCGGGGTGCGCCGCGGCCACCAGCGCCGCCACGCCCGCCACATGGGGCGTCGCCATGGACGTACCGCTCAGGCTCTGGTAAGCACCGGATCCCTCGGCGGCGTACTGGGAGCGGGCGGCCAGGATGCCGACGCCGGGCGCGGTGATCTCGGGCTTGAGGGCGTCGTCGCCGTAGCGCGGGCCCCGGCTGGAGAAGTCGGCTATCGCGTCGGCGGAGTCGACGGCGCCGACGGTCAGGGCCGCGTCGGCGGTGCCGGGCGAGCGGACGGTCCGGGCCTCGGGGCCGTCGTTGCCGGCCGCGATGGTGAACAGCGCGCCGGTCTCCTCGCTCAGTTCGTCCACCGCGCGGGCGAGGACCGTCTCGCCGTCGGTGTACTCACCGCTGCCCAGGCTCATGCTGACGACCCGGGCGCCCACCTTGCGCGTGGCCCACTCCATGCCGGCCACGATCCAGGAGTCGTAGCCGACGCCCTCGTCGCTCAGCACCTTGCCGACGTGCAGGTCGACGCCGGGCGCGACGCCCTTCTCGGCGCCGTCGGAGGCGGCTCCGCTGCCGGCGATGGTGGAGGCGACGTGCGTGCCGTGGCCGTTGCGGTCGGTGACGCCCTCACCCGGCACGAAGCTGTCGCTGTCCGCGACGGCGTCCTTCAGGTCGGGGTGGCCGGGGTCGTAGCCGGTGTCGAGGACGGCCACGTCCACGCCGTCACCGGTGTTGCCGCCGGACCAGACCTCGGGGGCGCCGATCTGGGCGACCGAGTCGCTGAGCGTGGCCTCGGCCTTGCCGTCGAGCCACACCTCGGCGACGCCGCCCTTGAGGGCCGGGGCCGCATCCTGGTCACCGGCGCGGGCCCCGGTGCCGGTGAGGGCCGACCACAGCCCTTCGGAGTCCTCCCGGTCAGCGGCAAGCGCGACGCCGTTGACGCTGGTGAGCGGGTGCACGCCGGTGACGTCGCCCGGCAGCGCGTCGGCCCGTCGGCGCAGGGTGGCCGCGCCGGCCTCCTTGCCGCCGTAGGTGACGATCAGCGGCAGATGCGCGAGGTGCGCGTCGTCGTAGCCGTCCGCCAGCAGCCGGGTCACATTGAACAGCCGCTGGTCGAGGACGCCCGCGGCCAGGTACGAGCGGGCGGAGTCGGGATAGACGTAGGTGTCGCCGCCCACGGTCACGATCCGCGCGCCGCTCGCCTCACCGTCGGGTCCCCGGACGTCGAGGGTGTCGGGGCCGGTCGCGGCGGGGGTGACGGTCACCTTGTCACCGGTGAGCAGGGTGACGGACCGGGCGGCCCCGGCCGAGGTGACGGCCTTGCCCGGCTGGGAGTCGACAACGATGTCGGTCGGGGCGGCGGAGCCGGCCGACGGGGTCGCGGAGGCGGTCAGGTGCGGGGTCGCCGCGGTGACCAGGAGGGCGACGGCCGGCACGAGCAGGCGCCGTCGTCTTCGGGAGGGGTGCTGTGTCAACGGATTCCCTTGACTTGAGGGTCTGACCTGGATGGTCATACAGGCCGACGGGAATCTACGCGCTCGGAGTCGATCTTGGGAAGAGTCGATCGAGACGGTAGCGCGGCGTCAACATGGCGGACATGCGGTCGGGTTGGGCCGCCGGGTCCACCAGGGCCGCGCGGGTGGGCGAAGCGCCAGGACAGGCGGGATCGCATACGATCCGGCGACTCCGTACCGCTCGGGCGGAGAGCGGGAGACGGTGCGGAGAACGGGAAACGGCCCGCCGACACCGTCGACGGGCCTCCCGCGCGCGGCGGTCCACGCCCCTAGCAAGGGTTGCCGGCCTCCCGCCACTCCACCTTCGTGACGGACATCGGCTGGGTGAAGTAACTTCCCTGACCTCTGTTGACACATTCCGTGTACACGGGCCCCTGCCCGCCGTCCCGGACGATGGAGTACGTCATCGTGGCGTCCCGGGACGAGTTGTTGTAGAAGATGTGGCCGAGTGCGCTGCCGGACCACTCGTCCTCGGTGGCCAGCGACGGAGGCAGGTCGGTGTCGCCGTACCAGTACTCGGGCCACACGCAGAACTTGGCCTGCGGGCAGTTGCCGGGGGCCCACGCGGACGCGGTGGGAGCGGAGGCCATGACACCGAGGAAGGCCGCGGGTACGGCCGCGAGGGCAAGGGCTTTCAGACGCATGGGGGGATCCGTTTCCGAGACTTCGCCGCCACGCCGGCGACGCGGAGGTTGAAAGATCAATCGGCAGCGTAACGGGTTCGTGATGTTCTTGGACAGAGTCAACTCCTCCCCCGTGCGGCGCGGTTGCGGTCTCAGGTGCCTGCGCCGGCCCGGACGGTCCGGACCGGCGCAGGCACCTCTCCCGCCGGTCCGCGGGCGCCCGGTTCAGGAACCGGTCGTGCAGGCCGTGCCGTTGAGGGTGAACGCGGTCGGGGCGGGGTTGGAGGTGAGCTTCGTACCGGTGAAGCCGACCGTGACCGAGCCGCCCACCGGGATGGCCGAGGTGTACGACGCGGCGGTGACCGTCACCGAGGAGCCGTTCTGGGCCGGGGCGCCGCCCCACATGTTGCTGACGGTCTGACCGGCCGCGAAGGCGAAGCCCAGGGTCCAGCCGTCGACGGCGGCGGTACCGGTGTTGCGGAGGGTGATCTCGCCCTGGAAACCACCGGGCCACTCACCCGCGACCCGGTAGCCGACGGAGCAGCCCGCGCCGGGGGTGCCGGTGTCCTCCTCGGTGGTGACGGTGACGGTGGCCGACCGGGAGGAGCGGTTGCCGGCCGCGTCCTTGGCGTAGACCGCGAAGGTGTAGCGGGTGCCGGCGGTCAGGGACGGGACGGTCACCGTGGTGGTCGTGGCGGAGACGGCCGGGGTCTCCGCGGTGCCGTCGACGCGGACCACGTCGTACCCCGTGACACCGATGTCGTCCGTGGCGGCGGGCCAGGTCAGGGTGACCGAGGTGGGAGAGACACCGGACGCGGTCGGGGCGCCGGGGGCGGTCGGGGCCCGCGTGTCGGGGGCGGTGGTGCCGAAGACCGTGGCCTCGCGGGAGGTCTCGGCGATGCCGTCGGCGCCGTGGAAGACCCGCTCGCCCCAGGAGCTGAGCCGCGCCGGGTCGAAGTCGATCGCGAGGTCGAGGACCGGGTCGGTGTTACCGCTCCAGGACCAGGCCAGGTAGCCGAGGCCGAGCCGCTGGGCGGCGGCCATCATGGTGTTCTCGTCCGGGTCGCCCCACTGGTCGGCGGGGCCGCCGAACTCGCCGATCACGAGCGGGAGACCGGCGGTGACGAAGGCGTCGAGATAGTCGGTGATCTCCTGCGCCGTGTCGTAGACGCTGTACATGTGGATCGAGAAGAGCAGGTTGCCGGTGGGGTCGGCGTCGTAGACCTGCCGGGCGGTGGTGCGCATGACGTTCTGCCAGTCCTGGCCCCAGTTGGGCGCGTCCACCATGATCGTGTGTTCGAAGCCGGCCCCGCGCAGCTTCTGGATCGCGGCGGTCGTGGGAGCGGTCCAGCCGGCCGGGTCGGTGTTGCCCCAGGGCTCGTTGCCGATGTTGACGATGACGTAGTCCTCTTCGCCGGCCAGGACGTCCTTGAGGCTGATCCAGTAGTCGGCGGCGTGGTCGAGCGTGCCGGCGGCGGCGTCCTCACCGTAACCGGTGGTGTCGTGCACCTCCAGTACGCAGATCAGGCGGTTGGCCTTGCAGTCGGCGACGACGGCCGCGACGTCCTCGGGGCTGTTGCGGCTCCAGCGGTGGCCGTCGGAGAGGACGACACGCACGGTGTTGGCGCCGAGCGCCTTGATGTCGGCCAGCGACCGGGTCTCGCCCGGGTACCAGGTGTGGGCGTGGTTGACGCCGCGCATCACGAAGTCGTTGCCGTTGCCTTCGAGGAGGCGGCCGTCGCTGATGTGCAGTCCGGTCGCGGCGGCGCCGGGTGGCTCCGGGGCGTCGGCGGCCAGGGCGGGCGACGGGGACAGGGCGAGCAGTCCGAGGAGGGTGGCCAGGGTGGCCAGGGCCGCCAGGAGGGCGCGGGTCACTGCTGACGTGCTTCTTGTCGGTCTCACTGCGACTCCAGATGAGTGAGGCAAGGAAGCGGAGGGACGGGCTGACGTATGGGAGCGCTCCCACGTTAGCCAGTAGCGACAGGGACACGTCAAGAGTGGGGGCGAAAGCGGTTTCTCGGCGAGGACGCACCGTCACGCCGTGTCGTCACCTCGCCCAGCCACCGGGCCGGTGTCCGCGCTCGCTGCGGGCGGTACCGGCGCGGGCCAGGGGCGCGGCGGGCGGACCATGAACACGTCCACCGCGTCCTCCGATTCGAGGGCGAAGCCGTGCCGCTCGTACAGGCGCCGGGCCGGGCTGCCCCGCAGGACGTTCAGCCGGACCGGGAGGGCGTCGCGGTCGCACCGTGCCAGCAGCGTGCGCAGCACGGCCGAACCGATGCCGCCGCCCTGGAGGCGCGGGGCCACATAGAAGTGCTCCAGCAGGCGGATCTCGCCGGCCGGCCGCAGCGCCACGCAGCCGGCGAACGCGCCGTTCACCTCGATCACCCAGGTGTGCGCCGGAGTGAACCCGTCCCGCAGCCGCTGCCGCACCCGCTGCTCGTCGTACCGTCCGAGCCGCTCCAGATCGGCCCGCAGCACCACGGCCCGCAGCTCGGCCACGGCCTCGGCGTCTGCCGCCGAAGCCGGCCGGAACCGCCAGTGCGGCGCGGGGGCCCGGCGGCCCGTGGCGGTACGCGCGGGTGCGGTCAGGACGGCGAGGCAGCCCACGACCAGCGCGACGCCCGCCCAGCCGGCCGGGGCCAGGCGTTCGCCGACGACCAGGACGGCGAGCACGGCCGCGACCACGGGTTCGAGGAGGGAGAGGGTGGTCGCGGTGCTCGCCGGGACGCGCGCCAGACCCCAGCCGAACAGGACGTAACCGACGAACATCGGCACCAGGGCCAGGTAGGCGCCGACGGCCATGGCGGCCCGGGAGTCGAGGAGCGGGGCGCCGGTGACCGGCAGCACGGGCAGGAGCAGCAGACCGCCCAGGCCGAAGACGGCACCCATGGCGGCGGTGGAGGTGACGCCCCGGCTCATGAGGCGGTGGGCGGCCCAGGAGTACAGGGCGTAGGTGATCCCGGCGACCAGGCCCAGCGCCACGCCCAGCACGGTCGATGCCGCGGAGTGCGCTCCGGGACCGGAGTGCGGGCCGGCCCCGGAGCGCACTCCGGCCGCCTGCGCCGCGCAGAGCAGTACGGTGCCCGACAGGCCGAGTGCGGCACCGGCCGTCCAGCGCCGGGTGAGGCGGCGCCTGTCCACCACGCGCTCGATCACGGCCGAGGCGAGCGGCGCCGAACCGATCGACACCACGGTCCCGGCGGTGACACCGGCCAGGTGCATGGAGCTGTAGAACGCCATCGGATAGCCGCCCACCGCCAGGGCGCCGAGCAGCACCACACCACGCTGAGCGCGCAGTCGGGGCGCCTGCCGGGCGAGGCGGGGAACGGCGACGAGGGCCTGGAGGAGTCCGCCCAGGCCCATGGCGACGGCCCCGATGGCGAGCGGTCCCACGCCGGGGGCGAAGGTCGCGGCGGTACCCGTGGTGCCCCACAGCACCGACGCCACGAGCACGCACGCCGACCCCACGCCCACCGGACCGGCCGCGGGCACGGCGGGACGCGTCACCTTCGGTCCATCAGGTCGGCCTCGATACGGGTGGGCTGCTGAGCGGACGAGTCTACCCGGGCGGGCCCGCCGGGCCGGCGGCGCGTCCTGGTCCGGTCAGAGCGCCTGGACGGTGGAGATGACGACCATCCGGGTCACCGAACCGTCGTCGCCCACCACGTCGCGCACATGCCGGAAGCCCAGCCGCCGGCACATCGCGAGGCTCGCCGTGTTCTCGGCGCCGACCATGCCGTACGCCTCGGTCAGTCCGAGGCCGTCGGCGGCGTGGCGCAGCAGGCCGCGGACGATCTCGGTGCCCAGGCCCCGGCCCCAGTACTCGGGGGCGAGAGCGGTGACGAGTTCGTGTCCGTCGACGTTGCCGGTCTTCTTCACCTCCGCGTGGCCGATGTACGTCCCCTCCCACCACACGCCCCACACGTCGAACCGGCGGGTGGGGTAGACGTCGGTGAGGATGGCGCGGAACGCCGCGCGCAGCTCGGCCTCGGGCACCTGGTCCTGGCCCATCCAGCGGCACACCTCCGCGTCGCGGAGCAGGGCGACGAAGTGGTCCTCGTCCTCGGGTCGGTAGGGGGTGAACTCCAGCCGGTCGGTCTTCAGGGGAGGGGTCATCGTGGACTCCTGGGGTGGGGCGGTGGTGGCCGCGCGGCGCGGGCCGTGACGTGCGGACGTCGGCCGGGGCCGGCGCCTGGTGCCGGGGCGCGGGCGGCGTACCGCACCGCCCGCGCCCCGGCGTCCGGGACCCGGGCGCTCACGCCTCGGCGTTCTCCATCCGCTCGCGCAGGCTGCGCGGGCGCATGTCGGTCCAGACCTCGTCGACGTAGGCGGAGCACTCCTCCTCGGTGCCCTCCTTGCCGACGGGCTGCCAGCCCGCGGGCACCTCGACGTCGACCGGCCAGAGCGAGTACTGCTCCTCGTCGTTGCGCAGCACCTGGTAGCGGGTGTTCTCGTCCATGTCGTCCTCTCCCGTGGTGGGTGGGGTGGTCCGGCCCGCGGTCCGCGGGCCGGTGCTGCTGTCAAGGTGCCGGGGCACCGGGGCGGGCGGCGGTCTCGGGCTTTGCGGTGGGGTCACAGGCTCTGCCTGGCGTGCCGGGCGATGTGGCGCAGGGCCTGGGCGAACTCCTCGGCGACGCGCCGCACGCCCGCCGGGTCGTGGGTGCCGCCGCGCAGGTGCCAGGTGAAGGCGAGGCGTCCGCCGCGCACCGCGCCGACCACCTCCAGCGGGTGGGAGCCACCGTCCCGGGGGTCGTGGTCCTGGCCGAACGAGCCGTGCTCGGTGCGGATCAGGCCGTCTCCGGGGGCGGCGGGGCGGGCGTCCCACTGGCCGAGGTAGTTGAAGACCACCTGCCCGTGCGCGGCGGCGCCGAGCCGCTCGCGCACCTCGGGCGGTCCGAAGGTGCGCAGGGCGCCGAAGCCGAGCCCGTTCCCGGGCACGGCGCGAAGCTGGCGGCGGATCGATTTCACCAGGGTCCGCCAGTTCCGGTCCGGCCCGAGGTCGTCCGGTTCGTCCACCCGGAGGGCGACCGGGTGGACGCTGGTGAACCAGCCGACCGTACGGGAGAGGTCGACGCCGTCGAGGACGTCCTCGCGGCCGTGTCCTTCCAGGTCCAGGCGGATGCGGTGGTGTCCGGTCCAGCGGGCCAGGGCCAGGGCCAGCGCGGCCAGCAGGACGTCGTTGACACGGGTGCGGTAGGCGGTCGGCGCGGCGCGCAGCAGGGCCGCCGTGTCCTCCTCCTCCAGTTCCACGGTGAACGTGCCGGCCGGTGCCGTCTGCTGGCCGGACGCGGTGCCGGCCGGGAGCGGCTCGGCGGTCACGGCCTCCTCCCAGTAGGGCAGTTCGTGGTCCAGGCCGCCGGCCGCGACGTGTGCGGCGAGCCCGCGGGCCCAGTCCCGGAAGGAGGTGGTGCGCTCCCCGAGGGTGACGGGTTCGCCCCGCACGGCCTGCCGGTAGGCGGCCTCCAGGTCGTCGGCGAGGATGCGCCAGGACACGGCGTCCACGACCAGGTGGTGGGCGACGAGCAGCAGGAAGGCCGGCCGGCCGGCGTCGCCGGTGAAGAGCGCGGCCCGCAGCAGCGGCCCCCGGCCGAGGTCGAAGCCGGCGTGCAGGTCGTCGGCGGCCTGCTCCATCGCCGCGTCGGCCCGCTCGGGTGCCAGCCCTGTCAGGTCGTGCCGGACGAGGAGCCCTTCGCCGGTGTCCGGCGGCGGGTTGAACTGGTGCCAGCCGTCGGCGTCGTGGGTGAAGCGCATGCGCAGCGCGTCGTGGTGCTCTCTGAGGGCGTCCAGGGCGGTGCCCAGGGCCGACGGGTCGGGTTGGCCGTCGAGTTCCAGCAGCGCCGACTGGTTGAAGTGGGTGTGGTCGGCGCGCGGTGTGGTCAGGAACCACTCCTGGATCGGGGTGAGCGGCACCTCGCCGGCGGCCGGTCCCGCCCCGGTGTGCTCGGACGCGGTGCGTACGACGGAGGCCAGCGCGGCGACGGTCTGGTGGGTGAACAGGTCGCGGGTGGCCAGGTGCAGGCCCTCGCGCCGCAGCCGGGAGACCACCTGCATGCTCAGGATGGAGTCGCCGCCGAGGTGGAAGAAGTTGTCCTCCGCGCCGATGCCGTCGACGCCGAGGACGTCGGTCCAGATCCGGGCGATGCGGCGTTCGGTGTCGGTGCGGGGCGCGAGGTGCGCTCCGGTGGCGGTGTGCGCGGGGCCGGGTGCGGGCAGGGCGTGCCGGTCGGTCTTGCCGTTGGGGGTGAGCGGCAGCCGCTCCAGCGGCACGAACACCGCCGGGACCATGTGCGGGGGCAGCAGCCCGGCGAGGTGTTCGCGCAGCGCGGCGACCGGCAGGCTCGCGGGATCGTCCTCGGTGGGCACGACGTACGCCACCAGCCGTCCGGGGCCGCCGGACGGCGACGGGTTCGAGCCGTCGGTGCGTACGGTGACCACCGCGTCGCGCACCTGCGGGCTGCGGCGCAGCGCGCCCTCGATCTCGCCCGGCTCGATCCGGAAGCCGCGGAGTTTGATCTGGTCGTCGGCGCGGCCGGTGAAGCGCAGTTCGCCGTCGGCGCCCCAGCGGACCAGGTCGCCGGTGCGGTACATGCGCTCCCCCGGCGCGCCGAAGGGGTCGGCGAGGAACCGGCGGGCGGTCAGGGCCGGCCGGTGGAGGTAGCCGCGGGCCAGTCCCGGCCCGGCCACGTACAGCTCTCCGGTGACGCCGGGCGGAACGGGCCGCAGGGCGGCGTCGAGGACGTAGACGCGGGTGGCGCCGGCCGGGCGGCCGATGGGCGGGGCGCCCGCTCCCGGGCTCAGCGGGCCGGTCCAGGTGGCGACCACGGTGGCTTCGGTGGGCCCGTAGGAGTTGATCATCCGGCGGCCGGGGGCCCAGCGTTCCACGAGGTCGGGCGGGCAGGTCTCGGCGCCGACGATCAGGGTCCGCAGGTGCGGCAGGGCGCCGGCGGTCTCCGGTTCCACGGTGGCCAGTGCGGCCGGCGGGATGAGGGTGTGGCTGATCCGGCGCTCGGCGAGGACCTGGGCCAGCCGCTCGCCGACCAGCGGTCCTTCCTCGCCGGTGACCAGGGTGGCGCCACTGAGCAGGGAGACGCAGAGTTCGAGGACGGAGGCGTCGAAGCTGGGTGAGGCGAACTGCAGCACCCGGTCGCCGGGGCCCGCCGCGTACCGTTCGGCGGCGGCCGCGGCGAAGCCGGCCAGGCCGCGGTGGGTCACCGTGACGCCCTTGGGGGTGCCGCTGGACCCGGAGGTGTAGATGACGTACGCCGGGTGGTCGGGGGTGAGGGCGGCGGTGCGGTCGGCGTCGGTGGGCGCGGTGTCCGGGCCGCCGGCGTCCCGGACGGCCGCCGGATCGTCGAGGACCAGGCGGACGCCCGCGTCGCGCACCATGAACTCCCGCCGCCGCTCCGGGTAGTCCGGGTCGACGGGCAGGAAGGCGCCGCCGGCCTTGGCGACGGCGAGCTGCGCCACGACTGTCTCGGCGCCGCGGGGCAGGGCGAGGGCGACGGTCTCCTCGGGGCCGACCCCGCGGGCGATCAGCAGGTGGGCGAGCCGGTTGGCGGCACGGTCCAGTTCCCCGTACGACCACTGCCGGTCGCCGTCGGCCAGCGCCACGGCGTCGGGGGCGGCGGCCGCCCGCCGTTGGAACAGCTCGGGCAGGGTGGCGACGGGCACCGGCCGGGCCGGGCCGCGCCCCTGGTCGAGGAGGGACTTCAGCTCCTCGGCGGAGGCGAGCGGCAGGGCGCCCAGCGGGCGGTGCGGGTCGTCGGCGACGGCGGTGAGCAGGGTGGTGAGCTGGTCGGCCAGGCGGTCGGCGGTGGCCGGGTCGAACAGGTCGGTGTTGTAGGTGAGCAGGCCGTGCAGCGCGCCGGAGTCCGTCTCGGCGAACTCCAGGGTGAGGTCGAAGGCGGCGTGGTGGAGTTCGGACTCGATGTCGGAGACGGTCAGCTCGGGCAGGTCGAGGCCGGCCGCCGGGGTGTTCTGCAACACGACCATGACCTGGAACAGCGGGGTGCGGCTGGTGTCGCGCACCGGCTGCACCTCGTCCACCACCTGCTCGAACGGCACCTCCTGGTGGGCGAAGGCGTCCAGCACGGTGCGCCGGACGTCGTCGAGGAAGGCGGGGAAGGGCCGGTCGGCGTCGACCCGGGAGCGCAGGACGAGGGTGTTGACGAAGAAGCCGACGAGGTTCTGGATCTCGGCCTGGTCGCGGCCGGAGGTGACGGTGCCGACGGCGATGTCCCGGCCGCCGGACAGCCGGGCGAGGAAGGTCTGCGCGGCGGCGACGAGGGTGGTGAAGAGGGTGGCTCCCCGGTCCCGGCCGACCTGGGCGAGGCGGCGGGCGGTGCGCGGCGGCAGCGCCAGCCGGGCGGTCGCGCCGCTGCGGGTGCGTACCGCGGGGCGGGGCCGGTCGGTGGGCAGGTCGACCGGCTCGACGCCGGTCAGTTGCCGTTTCCAGTAGGCGAGTTGTTCTTCGCCCGCGCGGGCGGTGCGCTGCCAGTGGGCGTAGTCGGCGTACTGCACCGGCAGCGCCGGCAGCCGGTCGGGGGTGGCGTCGAGCGCGGCCCGGTACAGGTGGGCCAGGTCGCCGGTGAGGACGCCGGTGGACCAGCCGTCGGTGATGATGTGGTGCAGGGTGAGGGTCAGGACGTGCTCGTCGTCGGCCAGCCGGATCAGTCCGGCGCGCAGCAGCGGTCCCCGCCGCAGGTCGAACGGGCGGGCCCGGTCGGCGGCCAGCAGGTCGTCCAGCCGGGCGGCGCGGTCGGCCTCGGGGAGCCCGGACAGGTCCCGCTGCGCGAGGGGCACCTCGCCGGGTGAGTGGACGATCTGCACTCCGTGGCCGTCGACCGAGTCGAAGGTGGTGCGCAGCGACTCGTGCCGGGCCGCCAGGGCGCGCAGGGCGGCGCCGAGGGCCCCGGTGTCGAGCCGGCCGCGCAGCCGCAGCGACAGGGCGGTGACGTACTCGGTGCCGCCGGGCGCGAACTCCTCCAGGAACCACAGGCGTTGCTGGGCGTACGACATCGGCATCGCCGTGTCGCGGGTGACCGGCACGAGGGCGGGGCGGCGTTCGCCGGTGGGGCGGTCCTCGGTGAGCAGCGCGGCCAGCGCGGCCGGGGTCGGGTGGGTGAACACCGCGCGGGGTGAGACGTCGGTGCCGAACTCCTCGGCGAGGCGGGAGGCGAGCCGGATGCTGAGGATGGAGTCGCCGCCCAGCATGAAGAAGTCGTCCTCGGCGCCGGGCCGGTCGGTGCCGAGGACGTCCGCGAAGACGCGGACCGCGCGGTGCTCGGCCTCGGTGCGGGGCTCGGTGCGCGGGGCACGCGCCGCGGCGCCGTCGCGGTCCGGCGCCGGCAGGGCCGTCCGGTCCACCTTGCCGTTGGCGTTGAGGGGAAGGGCGGCCAGCGCGACGAAGGCGGCCGGGACCAGGTAGTCGGGCAGCGTGCGGCCGGCGAAGGCCCGCAGTCCGTCGGGGTCCTGGCCGGCCTCGCCGACGACGTAGGCCACCAGGCGCCGGGCGCCCGGCCGGTCCTCACGGGCCAGGACGGCCACGTCCGCGACGCCGGGGTGGGCGGCCAGGGCCGCCTCCACCTCGCCGGGTTCGACCCGGAAGCCGCGGAGTTTCACCTGGTCGTCGGCGCGGCCGAGGAACTCGACCGTGCCGTCGGGGTGCCGTCGGGCCAGGTCGCCGGTGCGGTACATCCGGGTGCCCGGCGGGCCGTAGGGGTCGGCGAGGAAGCCGCGGGCGCTCTCGCCGGGGCGGCCCAGGTAGCCGCGGGCCACGCCCTCGCCGGCCAGGAAGAGTTCGCCCGCGCAGCCGGGCGGGACGGGGCGCATCCGGGAGTCCAGGACGTGGACGCGCATGTCGTCCAGGGGCCGGCCGATGGGTACCGAGTCGGGTACCGCCGCCGCGTCCGTGAGGGGGTGGGAGGTGGCGAAGGTGGTGGTCTCGGTCGGGCCGTAGCCGTCCACGACCGTCAGGCCGGGGCAGGCGTCCAGCACCCGGCGCACGGCCGCCGCGGGGACCACGTCGCCGCCGGTCCACACCTGGCGCAGGCCGGTGAAGCAGTCCGGCGTGTCCTGGGCCAGCAGCCGGAACAGGCCGGCCGTCAGCCACAGCGCGGTCAGTCCGCCGTCGCCGCCCAGCCGGCGCAGCGTCGCCGCGTCCACCGTCTCCTCCCGGGCCACGACGACCTCGCCCCCGGTCAGCAGGGGTGCCCACACCTCGAAGGTGGCGGCGTCGAACGCGACCGGCGAGTGCAGCAGCACGCGGGCGCACACCCCGTCGGCGAAGCGGCTGTCGGTGGCGAGCGCGGCGATGTCGCGGTGGCGTACCGCCACGGCCTTCGGCACTCCGGTGGACCCGGAGGTGAACATGACGTAGGCCAGCCGGTCGGGGTCGGCCGGGGCGAAGTCCGTCGCGGCGGGCGGCAGGTGGCGGGCGGCGGCGACCCGGTCCGCGGTGAGCGAGGCGGTGACGCCCGCCTGCGCGAGCAGGGCGGCCCGGCGTTCCCCGGGGGCGCGGGTGTCGACCGGCAGGTAGGCGCCGCCCGCCTTGAGGACGGCGAGCTGGGCCACGACGAGTTCGGCGCGGCGGTCCATCAGCAGCGCCACCCGGTCCTCGGCGGCCAGGCCGTCGGCGAGCAGCGCGGCCGCCACGCGGTCGGACCAGCCGTCGAGTTCGCGGTAGGTCACCTCGCGGTCGCCGTCGCTCAGCGCGCGGGCGTCCGGGGTGCGCCGGGCCTGCTCGGCGAAGAGAGCGACCGGGCTGCGCGGCGGCTGTCGCCGGGCGGTGGTGTTCCAGCGTGCCAGCAGTTCCCGGTCGGCGGCGGTGAGCGGGTCGAGGTCGGTGACGCGGCCGTCGAGGCCGTCGGCGAGCCGGGTCAGCAGGGCGGCCAGGCGGGCGGCGGCGCGTTCGACGGTGGCGCGGTCGAAGAGGGCGGCGTCGTAGGCCAGGTCGAAGCCGAGCCGGTCGCTCAGGTGGGCGCGCAGGCAGAGCGGGAAGGTGGTGGCGTCGTCGGCGCGGACCTCCTCGACGGCGACCCCGGTCCTGGCGGTGGCCGACTCGTCGACCGGGTAGTTCTCGAACACGACCATGCTGTCGAAGAGGGCCCGGCCCGCCGGGACCTCGCTCAGCGCCTGGATGCGGGCGAGCGAGAGGAAGTCCACGTGCCGGGCGTCGCTCTGCCGTTCCTGGAGCTGCCGCAGCCAGGGCAGCACGTCACCGTCGGGAACGCGTACCCGGGTCGGCACGGTGTTGATGAACATGCCGATCATGGTGTCCACGCCGGGCAGTTCGGCGGGCCGGCCGGAGACGGTGGTGCCGAACACCACGTCCTCGCGTCCGCTGTGGCGGGCGAGCAGCAGCGCCCAGGCGGCCTGGACCACGGTGTTGACGGTCAGTCCGCCGCGCGCGGCCGTCTCCCGCAGCCTGCCCGAGACGTCCGGGTCCAGTTCGTGGTGGACGGCCGACTCGGAGCGGGCGCGGTGCGCCTCGGCGGGGGTGCGGTCGTAGGGCAGCGGGGTGGCCTCGCCGAAACCGGCCAGGAGGTCGCTCCAGTGCCGCTCGGCCGCCTGTTCGTCCTGCTCGCTCAGCCAGCGCAGGAAGTCCGCGAACGGCCGTCGCGGCGGTGGCGGGGCCGCGGGGCCGCCGGTGCGGGCCGCGTAGCGCTCGCAGACCTCGGTGAGGAGCTGCCCGGTGCTCCAGCCGTCGAGGATCAGGTGGTGGGAGGACCAGAGCAGGAGCACCTCGTCGCCGGGCAGGGCGGCCAGGGTGACGCGGGTGAGGGGCGCGGCGGTCAGCTCCATGCCCGCGGCGCGGTCCTCGGCGAGCAGCCGCTCGGTCGCCTCGGCCCGCCGGCCGGGGGTGAGCCCGCGCCAGTCCAGGTGGGTGACGGGCAGCTCCGCCCGGTGGTGCACGACCTGCACGGGGTGCGGCAGCCCCTGCCAGTGGACGCTGGTGCGCAGCGCCGGGGTGCGGTCGGCGACCTCCTGCCAGGCCCGGGCGAACGCCTCCGGGTCGGCCACTCCGGACAGCCGTACCGCCGTCCGGTCGAAGTAGGCGCCGGCCGTGTCGACCAGTCCGTGGAAGAGCATGCCGGACTGCAGGGGTGTGAGGGGCAGGACGTCCTCGACGTGCCGTCCGTCGCCCACCAGCGTGTCCAGCCGCTCCTGGGTGAGGCCGGCGAGCGGGAAGTCGGACGGGGTGCGGCCGCCCGCCTCCGGGTGGGCGCAGTGGGCGACCAGGTCGCGCAGGGCCGCGCACATCTCCTCGGCGAGCTGCCGCACGGTGGCCTCGTCGTACCCGGCGCCGGGGTAGGTCCAGCCCAGTTCGAGCCGGCCGTCCTGGACCACGCCGGTGATGTCCAGCGGGTAGGGGCGGGGTTCGTCCGGGTCGGTGTCGCGGCCGGCCGGCGGGAGCGCGGCGCGGTACAGGCCGGTGCCGTCGCCGCCGCCCGCCTCCCAGCGGCCGTGGTAGTTGAAGCCGACCCGCGGCTGCGGGGCGTCGGCGAGCGGGCTGCCGGGCAGCAGGTGGCGCAGGGCGCCGTGGCTCAGGCCGTGCAGCGGCACCGCCCGCAACTGTTCCTTGACCGACCGCAGGGTGTCGCGCCAGCCGGCGTCGGGCGCGACGGTCAGGGCGAGGGGGAACTCGGCGGTGAACCAGCCGACCGTCCGCGTCAGGTCCAGGTCGTCGAAGAGGTCCTCGCGGCCGTGTCCCTCCACCCCGACCAGGATCGTGTCGTGGCCGCACCAGCGGGCCAGGGTGCGGCCCAGGGCACTGAGGAGGACGTCGTTGACCTGGGTGCGGTAGACGTCGGGGACCCGGCGCAGCAGCGCCTCGGTCTCCTCGGCGGTGAGCCGCACGGTGACGGTGGCGGCGTCGCCGTGGGTGTCGGGGGCGGGCCGGGCGGCGGGCAGGTCGGCCGGGGCGGTGGCGGCGCGCGTCCAGTACGGCAGGTCGGCGTCGAGGGCGCCGGAGCGGGTGTGCTCCGCCAGCCGGGCCGCCCAGTGGCCGTAGGCGGTGCCGGCCGGGGGAAGTTCGACGGGGCGGCCGGCCGCCGCGGCGCGGTGGGCGGTCTCCAGGTCCGCGAGCAGGATGCGCCAGGAGACGCCGTCCACGACGAGGTGGTGCACGGTGATCAGCAGGTGCGGGGGCCGGTGCGCGCCCCGGTCGAAGAGCAGGACGCGTACCACCCGGCCCTCGGCCGGATCGAGCGAGAGCTGGGCCCGGTCCGCCGCGCGCTGTACCTCGTCCTCCAGCTCGGGCGTGTCCAGTCCGGCCACGTCGTGGTGGGTGAGGACGCCTTCCGGCGCCTCGGGCAGGACTTCCTGGTACCAGCCGTCGTCCGCACGGCCGAAGCGGGTGCGCAGGGCCGGGTGGTGGGCCACGAGGGCGTCGACGGCCCGGTGCAGCGCGGCGGGGTCGGTGCCGGGGGCCAGTTCCAGGCGCTGGGTCATGGTGAAGCGCAGCGCGTCGCCGGGGCGGCGGCCGTCGAGATACCAGTGCTGGATGGGGGTGAGCGGTGCCCGCGCGGGGGCGCTGTGCGCTCCGGCCGCCGGCTCCGGTGCCGCCTCCCGTACGCACAGGGCGAGTTCGGCGACGGTCTGGTGGCGGAAGACGTCCTTGGTGGTGAGGGCGAGGCCCGCCCGGCGGGCGCGGGAGACGATCTGGATGCTCAGGATCGAGTCGCCGCCGAGCACGAAGAAGTTGTCCCGCGCGCCGACCCGCTCCACGCCCAGGACCTCCGCCCACAGCGCCGCCAGTCGCGCTTCGGTGCCGGGGCGGGGCGCCACGTACGGGGTGGTGCTGTCCGGCTGGGCGGGCGGGGCGGGCAGGGCGCGGCGGTCGGTCTTGCCGCTGCTGGTGCGCGGGATGCGGGTCAGCGGCACGAAGGCGGCGGGCACCATGTGGTCCGGCAGGCTCCGGCGCAGGTGGACGCGGAGTTCGTCGGCGGGCGGGGTGCGGTCCCCGGCGGGCACCACATGGCCCACCAGCATGGTGCGGCCGGCGTGTTCGCGGGCGGTGACCACGGCGTCGGTGAGGTCCGGGTGGGTGAGCAGGGCGGCCTCCACCTCGCCGGGTTCGATGCGGAACCCGCGGATCTTGACCTGTTCGTCGGACCGGCCGAGGAACTCCAACTGCCCGCGCGCGTCCCAGCGGGCGCGGTCGCCGGTGCGGTACATCCGCTCCCCGGGCGCGCCGAACGGGTCGGCGAGGAAGCGGGCGGCGGTCAGGCCGGGGCGGTTCAGGTAGCCGCGGGCCACCTGGGCGCCGGCCAGGTACAGCTCGCCGGGGACGCCGGGCGGGACCGGCCGCAGGGTGCGGTCGAGGACGTGGGCGCGCAGGTTGCGGCCGGGGCGGCCGATGACGGGGCGCCCGGACCGGTCGGCGCAGCGGGTGTAGACGGAGTCGACGGTGGTCTCGGTGGGGCCGTACATGTTGTACGCGGTGACGCCGAGGTCTTCCCGGGCCGCGCTCAGGTCGCGCCAGGTGTCGGGGTCCAGGGCCTCGCCGCCCACCAGCAGCAGCCGCGGGTGGTGGCGGCCGGGGGCGAGGAGACCGGCGGCCGTGAGTTCGCGCAGGAAGGACGGGGTGACGTTGACGAAGTCCAGTCGCCGGTCGGCGACCTGGGCGCAGAACGCCTCCGGGTCGAGGCGGGTGTCCTCGTCGACGAGGTGCACCTCCTGGCCCAGGGCGAGCAGCAGCGGCCCCTCCCAGCTCGTGTCGAAGGAGAAGGAGGCGCTGAGCGCGGCCTTCAGCCGGGTGCCGTCGGACGTGTGCGGGGCGACGAGTCCTTCGCGGTGGTCGTGGCAGAGGTTGACCAGGTGGCGGTGTTCCACCGTGACGCCCTTGGGGCGGCCGGTGGAGCCGGAGGTGTAGACGAGGTAGGCGGCGTGACCCGGGTGGAGCGGGGCGAGCCGGTCGGCGTCGGTGAGGTCGTGGGCGGGGAGCCGGTCCCAGTCCACCTCGCGCAGCGCGTCGGCGGTCAGGACGGTGCGGGGCGCGGCGTCCGAGAGGAGGAACGCGGCCCGCT
This sequence comes from Streptomyces ziwulingensis, assembly GCF_039542605.1. NCBI lineage: Bacteria > Bacillati > Actinomycetota > Actinomycetes > Kitasatosporales > Streptomycetaceae > Streptomyces > Streptomyces ziwulingensis. The sequence goes on along the minus strand of NZ_BAABIG010000017.1, from coordinate 69,854 downwards.
CCTCGGGCAGTTCGGGGTCGAGGCAGAGCAGGGTGCCGCCCGCCTTGAGCACGGCGAACAGCGCCACCAGCAGCTCGGAGGTGCGCGGCAGCCGGACGGCGACCACGCGCTCGGGGCCGACGCCGAGGGCGACGAGGTGGTGGGCGAGCCGGTTGGCGCGGGCGTCGAGGGCGGCGAAGTCGAGCGTGGCGTCCCGGGCGACCAGGGCGGTGGCGTGCGGGGTGCGTGCCGCCTGCGCCTCGAACAGGGCGGGGAAGGTGGTGTCCGGCACGGGCAGGTGGCCGCCCTGCCACTCCTGGGTGACCTGGCGGTGTTCGGCGGCCGTCAGCAGTGGCAGCGCGCCGGCGTCCCGCCGCGGGTCCTCGGCGGCGGCCTCCAGCAGCAGCCGCAGCCGTGCGGCGAGGCGTTCGGCGGTGTCCGCGTCGAACAGGGCGGTGTCGTACTCCAGGTAGCCGGTGACCCCGCCGTCGCTCTCCACGAAGTCGAAGGCGAGGTCGAAGGTGGCGTGCCGGACCGGCGGGGTGAGCGGCTCGACGTGCAGGCCGGGGAGGCCGGGCACCTCGGCGCCGAGGTTGTGCAGCGCCACCATCACCTGGAAGAGCGGGGTGCGGCTGGTGTCCCGTTCGGGCTGGAGGGCGTCCACCAGTTTCTCGAAGGGCACGTCCTGGTGGGCGAAGGCCGACAGGACGGTGTCGCGCACCCGCTCCAGCAGGGCGTGGAACGACAGTCCGGGCCCGACCCGGTTGCGCAGCACCAGGGTGTTGACGAACATGCCGACCACGTCGTGGAGTTCGGGCCGCTCCCGGCCGGCCGTGACGGTGCCGACGGTGACGTCCTCCTGTTCCGCCCAGCGGGAGAGGAGGAGCGTGCAGGCCGTCAGCAGCGTCATGTAGAGGGTGGCGTCGGCGTCGCGGCCCGTCTCGCGCAGCCGCCGGGTGAGCGCGGCGGGGAGGGCGAAGGTCACCAGCGCCCCCTCCCGGGCCCGGACGGCGGGGCGGGGCCGGTCGGTGGGCAGCTCCAGCGGGGCGACACCGTCCAGCGTGTCGCGCCAGTAACGGAGTTGTTCCTCCTCAAGGCCGGTGCGGGCGCGCTGCCAGGCGGCGAAGTCGACGTAGCGCACGGGGAGTCCGGGCAGTCGCGGGGGGCGCTCCTGCTGTGCCGCCGCGTACAGCTCGCCCAGGTCCCGGCCGAGGACGCCGACGGACCAGCCGTCGGTGGCGATGTGGTGGACGGCCAGGACGAGCACGTGCTCGTCGTCGGCCAGGCGGGCCAGCCGGGCCCGCAGCAGGGGCCCGGTGCCCAGGTCGAAGGGGGTGGCGGCCTCGCGTTCCAGCAGGGCGTCGAGCCGGTCGCCGGTGAGGTCGTCCAGCGGCAGTTCCACCGGGTGCGGCGGGCGTACGATCTGCCGGGCCCGGCCGTCCTGTTCGGCGAAGGTGGTGCGCAGGGCCTCGTGCCGGGCCACCAGGCCGTCCAGGGCGGTGCGCAGGGCGCCGGTGTCGAGGGTGCCGCGCAGCCGCAGCACCGACAGCGTCGTGTACTCGGTGGAGCCCGGCTCGAAGCGGTCGAGGAACCACAGCCTCGCCTGCGCGTACGACAGCGGCGGCGCGGTGTCCGGATCGGCGGCCGGGATGGTGTCGGCCGGTGTGCCGCCGCCGTCCGCCGGGGTGCCGAGTGCGGCGGCCAGGGCGGAGAGCGTCGGGTGGGTGAAGAGCAGCCGGGGGGAGAGGTCGGTGCCGAAGGCGGCGCGCAGCCGGGAGACGACGCGGACGGCGAGGATGGAGTCGCCGCCGAGGGCGAAGAAGTCGTCGTCGGCGCCGACCTCGTCGGTGGCGAGGACGTCCGTCCAGGCGGCGGCGACCGCGCGTTCGGCGGGGGTGCGCGGCGCGGTGCGGTCGGGTCCGGCGGCGAAGCCGTCCGGGCCGGGGGCGGGCAGCGCGCGCCGGTCGAGTTTGCCGTTGGCGGTCAGCGGCAGGGCGGTCAGCGGCACGTAGGCGGCGGGCACCATGTGTGCGGGCAGCAGCCGTTGCAGGTGGGCGCGGAGGTCCGCGGCCGACGGTGGCCGGGCGCCGCCGCGGCCGACGACGTGGGCGACCAGCCGCCGGGTCCCCGAACCGTCCTCGTGGACGCCGACGGCGGTGTCGCCGACGTCCGGGTGGCTGTGCAGGGCCGCCTCGATCTCCCCGGGTTCGATGCGGTAGCCGCGGATCTTCACCTGCTGGTCGGTGCGGCCCAGGTACTCCAGCGTGCCGTCGGCCCGGCGGCGGGCCCGGTCGCCGGTGCGGTACATCCGCTGCCCCGGCGCGCCGAACGGGTCGGCGAGGAAGCGGGTGGCGGTCAGACCGGGCCGGCCGAGGTAGCCGCGGGCCAGGCCCTCGCCCGCCACGTACATCTCGCCGACGGCTCCCGGCGGTACGGGGGCCAGGTCGCCGTCGAGGACGTGGACGCGCAGGTCGGGTATGCCGGTGCCGATGGAGCCGGCGCCGCCGGGGCGGGCCGCGGCGCGGTCCAGCGGCTGGTGGGTGACGTGCACGGTGGTCTCGGTGATGCCGTACATGTTGACCAGGCGCGGTGCGGTGTCGGGGTGGCGGGTCCACCAGTCGGCGAGGCGGCCGGTGTCCAGGGCCTCGCCGCCGAAGACCACCGTGCGCAGGGCGAGACGCGCGCTCACCTCGGGGTGTTCGGCGTCGGCGCGGGTCAGCGGGTAGAAGGCGGACGGGGTCTGGTTGAGGACGGTGACCCGCTCGTCGGCGAGCAGGCGCAGGAAGTCCTCCGGGGAGCGGGCGGTGTCGTCGGGGACGACGACGAGCCGGCCGCCGTGCAGCAGGGCGCCCCACAGTTCCCAGACGGAGAAGTCGAAGGCGTAGGAGTGGAAGAGGGTCCACACGTCGTGCTCGTCGAAGCCGAACCAGTGCCGGGTGCGGGTGAAGAGGCGGACCACGTTGGCGTGCGGGACGACCACGCCCTTGGGGCGGCCGGTGGAGCCCGAGGTGTAGATGGCGTAGGCGGGGGTCTCGGGCAGGGGGCGGCGGGCCGGGCCGGTGGCGGGGCGGCGGGCGAGGTCGGCGCGGACGTCCGGGTCGTCCAGCGCCAGCGGCGGCACGGCGGTGTCCGCGATGTCCGGGGCGGCCCCGGTGGTGGTCACCAGGGTCACCGGTGCCGCGTCGGCCAGCAGGCGGGCGACGCGTTCGGCGGGCAGCTTCGGGTCGATGGGCAGGTAGGCGGCGCCCGTCTTCAGTACGGCCAGGACCGCCACGACCAGGTCGGTGGAGCGGGGCAGGGCGAGCGCCACGAACCGCTCGGGTCCGGCGCCGGCCTCGGCCAGGCGGTGGGCGAGGCGGCCGGCCGCCGCGTCGAGGGCGGCGTAGTCGAGGCGGTCGGTGCCGCAGGTGACGGCGGTGGCGTCGGGCCGGCGGGCGGCCTGGGCCTCGAAGAGGTCGACCAGGGTCTGCCGGGGCCGGTCGGGTCCGGCGCCGGCCCCGGCGGCCGCGAGGCGGCGTTCCTCGGCGGTCGTCCAGGCCAGGGCGCGCAGGGGCCGGGCGGCGTCCTCGGCGATCTCCGTGAGCAGCAGCCGCAGCCGGTCGGCGAGGGACCGGACGGTGGCGGCGTCGAACAGCGCGGGGTCGTAGGCCAGGTCGAAGCCGAGCCGTTCGCCCTGGAAGGCGCGGAGCACGAGGGGGTAGTTGGTGGCGTCGCGGGAGGTGACGTCGACCAGTCGGATGCCGGTGCCGGCGGTGCGGGCCTCGTCGAAGGGGTAGTTCTCGAAGGCGACCATGCTGTGGAAGAGCGGGGTGCCGGAGGGTATGTCGCTCAGGCCGGTCAGCTCGGCGAGGGAGGCCGCCGCGTGCCGCCGTGACTCGGCCTGGGCGTCCTGGAGTTCACGGAGCCAGGCGGTGGCGGGCCGGTTCCCGTCGACCCGTACCCGGGTGGGCAGGGTGTTGATGAACATGCCGACCATCGACTCCACGCCGGGGAGTTCGTCGGGGCGGCCGGAGACGGTGGTGCCGAACACCACGTCCGGTTCGGCGCTGTACCGGGACAGCAGCAGCGCCCAGGCGCCCTGCACCACGGTGCTGACGGTCAGCCCGGCCTCCCGGGCGGTGCGGGTCAGGCGGGCGGTGACCGGGTCGGACAGCTCGGCGGTGTGGACGTCGGCCGACCGGGCCTCGTGGGTGCCGGTCAGGGGCCGGTCCACGGGCAGCGGGGTGGGGTCGGCGAAGCCGCCGAGTACCTCGCGCCAGTGCGCGCGGGTGGCCCCGGCGTCCTGTTCGGCGAGCCAGCGGACGTAGTCGGCGAAGGGCCTGCGCACCGGCGGCTTCGAGGCGCCGCCGGTGGTGAGTGCCGCGTACTCCTCGGACACCTCCGTCAGGACCTGGGCGAGGCTCCAGCCGTCCAGGATGAGGTGGTGGGAGGTCCACAGCAGGTGCAGGCGGGCGTCGGGCAGCCGGACGAGGGTGAGCCGCATCAGCGGCGCGGTGGCGAGGTCGATGCCGCGGGCGAGGTCCTCGGCGCGGAGCCGGTCGAACCGGTCGGCGCGCTCCGCGGGGTCCGCCGCCCGCCAGTCGAGCCGGGTGACGGGGACCCGGACGGCGCGGTGCACGACCTGGAGCGGCACCGGCACGTCCTGCCAGACCACCGAGGTCCGCAGCGCGGGTGTCCGGTCGGCCACCCGCTGCCAGGCCACGGCGAAGGCGTCCGGGTCGGCGACGCCGTCCAGGAGGAGGGCGGCCTGGTCCACGTACACGTCGTCGTCGCCGCCGACCAGGCGGTGGAAGAGCATGCCCTCCTGGAGCGGGGTCAGCGGGAGCAGGTCCGCCACCTCGCGGCCGTCGCCGGCCAGCCGGTCCACGGCGGCCTGGTCGAGGCGGGCGTGCGGGAAGTCGGAGGGGGTGCGGCCGCCGGCGTCCGGGCGGGCGCAGTGCTCGGTGATCGCGGTGAGCGCCGCGACCAGGTCGTCGGCCAGCTTCCGTACGGTGTCCGTGTCGTGCGCGCGGTCGCTGTGGTGCCAGGTGATCTCCAGCTCGCCGTCGGCGACCGCGGCGGAGATGTCGAGGAGGTGGTCGAGGGGCTCGTCGGCGGCCAGGTCCCGGCCGGGCACCTCGGCGGCCGGGGCGAAGTCCGCGCCGGCCCTCGCCTCCCACTGGCCGTGGTAGTTGAAGCACACCTGGGGCAGCGGCAGGTCCCGCAGGGCGCGGGCGGCCGGGTCGGGCGAGCCGAGGCGGGCCAGTGCCTCGTAGCCGAGGCCGCGCCGCGGCACGCCGCGCAGCTTCTCCTTCACGGCCTTCAGGGTGGCGCCCCAGTCGGGCGCGGAGGGCGGTCCGGCCGGGGTGAGGGTGACCGGGTACTGGGTGGTGAACCAGCCCACCGTGCGGGAGAGGTCCAGCCCGTCGTCCTCGCGTCCGTGGCCCTCCAGCGCGACAGTCACCCGTTCGGCGCCGGTCCAGTCGGCGAGGACCCGGCTCACCGCGCTGAGCAGCACGTCGTTGATCTGGGTGCGGTAGACGGCGGGGACCCGGCGCAGCAGTGCCTCGGTGGTGGCGCGGTCGACCCGGGTGCGGACGGTCCGTACCGTCCGGGCCAGCGGGGTCCCGGGGCGGTCCACCGGCAGCGGGGTGCGGGGCTCGGCGGCCTCGGCCGTCCAGTACGGCAGGTCCGCGTCCAGTTCACCGGCCCGCACCCGGTCGGTGAGGTGCGCGGCCCAGTCGGCGAACGGTGTCGCCACCGGCTCCAGCCGGACCGGCTCGCCGGCCGACGCCTGCCGGTAGGCCGACTCCAGGTCGGCGAGGAGGATGCGCCAGGAGACGCTGTCCACGGCCAGGTGGTGGGCGGTGAGGAAGAGCTGGGGGCGGGCACCGGGCGGGGGCAGGAACAGCGCGGCGCGCAGCAGGGCGCCCGTCCGCGGGTCCAGGGCGGCGCGGGCGGTGCCGGCCGCCTCGGCGCGGGCGGCCGGCGGGTCGGTGGCGGCGGCGAGGTCGTGCCGGGTGAGCAGTCCGGTGGCCGGGCCCTGCCCTGGGTGCTGCCGCCAGGTGGTGCCGGTGCGGGCGAACCGGGTGCGCAGCGCCGGGTGGTGGGCGGCCAGCGCCGCCACGGCCCGCTCCAGGGCGGGCTCGTCCACGTCGTGCGGCAGGTCGAGCAGCATCGACATGCTGAAGGCCCTGGGCGGGCCGTCCGGAGCGCTGTGCGTGGCGAAGTACCACTCCTGCACCGGGGTGAGCGGGGCGGGCCCGGCCGCGCGCGGCCGGCGGGGCGCCGGCAGGTCCGCGGTGCGCCGGGACGCGGCGGCGGCCAGGTCCGCGACGGTCTGGTGGCGGAAGACGTCCCGGGAGGTCAGGTTCAGTCCGGCCGCGCGGGCGCGGGAGACGGCCTGGATGCTGAGGATGGAGTCGCCGCCCAGTTCGAAGAAGTTGTCGGTGACGCCCACTCTCGTGACGCCGAGCACCTCGCTCCAGATGCCGGCCAGCGTCTCCTCCCCGGCCGTGCGGGGGGCGACGAACTCCCGCTCGCGCGGGGCCGCGTCGAAGTCGGGGGCGGGCAGCGCCCGGCGGTCCAGCTTGCCGCTGGTGGTCAGGGGCAGCGCGGCCAGCACGGTGAACGACGAGGGCACCATGTGGTCGGGCAGGACCCGCCGGCAGGCCGCCCGCACCTCCGCCGCGGCGGGCGGTTCGGCACCCGGGCCGGGTACGAGGTAGGCGGCGAGGCGGAGATGGCCGTGCGCGTCGGGGAGCGCGACGACCGCGGCGCCGGTGACGTCCGGCAGGTCGAGGAGGGCCGCCTCCACCTCGCCCGGCTCGATCCGGTGGCCGCGCACCTTCACCTGGTCGTCGGCGCGTCCGAGGTGGTCGAGGCGCCCGTCGGGGGTCCAGCGGGCCAGGTCGCCGGTGCGGTACATCCGCTCCCCCGGCGCGCCGAACGGGTCGGCGAGGAAACGCGCGGCGGTCAGTCCGGGCCGGCCGGTGTAGCCCCGGGCCACCTGCGGGCCCGCCAGGTACAGCTCGCCGCCGACGCCGGGCGGCACCGGCTGGAGACGGCCGTCGAGGACGTACGCCCGGACGTTGGGCAGCGGCCGGCCCACCAGCGGACGTCCGTCGCCCTCGACGCGGCAGGCGAGTGTGTCGACGGTGCACTCGGTGGGACCGTAGAAGTTGTACGCGGTGACGCCCGGCTGGGCGGCCAGTTCGCGCCAGAGGGCGGGGCCGAGGGGCTCGCCGCCGAGCATCAGCACGCGCGGGTGGTGGCGGGGGTCGGTGAGCAGTCCGGCGGGCAGCAACTGCCGCAGGTAGGACGGGGTGAGGTCGAGGAAGTCGACGCGGTGCTCGACGACGTACTCGACCAGGGCGGCGGCGTCCAGCCGGGTCGCCTCGTCGACCAGGTGCAGCGGGTGGCCGTCGGCCATCAGCAGCACGCCCTCCAGCGAGGTGTCGAAGGAGAACGACGCGGTCAGCGCCACCCGCAGCGGGCCGCCGCCCGCCTCGGCGACGAACCCCTCGCGGTGGCCGGCCAGCAGGTGGCTGAGCGACCGGTGCGACACGGCGACGCCCTTGGGGCGGCCGGTGGAACCGGAGGTGTGGATGACGTACGCCAGGTGGTCCGGGTCCGGCGGGGTGAGCCGGTCGGTGTCCCAGCGGGACGGGAGCGCCGGGAGGGACGGGAGGGAGTCGGGCAGCGCCCGCAGCACGGTCTCGTCGAGGACCAGGGCGGGGCGGGCGTCGTCGAGCAGGAAGCGGACGCGTTCCTCGGGCAGCGCGAGGTCAAGGGGGAGGTAGCCGGCGCCGGCCTTCCAGACGGCGAGGATCGCCACGATCAGGTCGGCGGTGCGCGGCAGGCGCAGCGCGACCAGCCGCTCGGGGCCGGCGCCCTTGGCGAGGAGGTGGCGGGCGAGCCGGTCGGCGCGGGCGTCGAGGGTGGCGTAGTCCAGGCGCTCGTCCCCGGCGACCAGGGCGGTGGCGTGCGGGGTGCGGGCCGCCTGCCGCGCGAACAGCTCCGGAAGGGTGGCGGCGGGGACGGCCAGCGCGGTGGCGTTCCACTCCTCGGTGATCCGCCCGGCCTCGTCCGGGGAGAGCAGGGGCAGTGTGCCGAGCGGCTGGTCGGGTGCGTTGGCCGCGCCCTCCAGGGTGCGCAGCAGTTGGCCGGCCAGCCGGCGGGCGGTGGCCGGGTCGAACAGGTCGGTGCGGTACTCCAGCAGGCCGCTCAGCCCGTCGCCGTCGGGGACGAACTCGATGCTCAGGTCGAAGGTGGCGGCCTGCCGGTCCACGGTGACCGGGGCGGCGGTCAGGCCGTGCGGGGCGACGGTCGCGGGTGGCGCCGGGTGCAGCAGGACCATCACGTCGAACAGGGGGTTGCGGCCGGCCTCGCGGGCCGTGCCGACGGCCTCCACCAGCCGCTCGAAGGGCGCGTCGCCGTGCGCGAAGGCGTCGCCCACGGTGGTCGCGGCGGCTTCGAGCAGGTCGCGGAAGGAGCCGGCCGGGTCGACGGGGGTGCGCAGGACGACGGTGTGGGCGAAGAAGCCGACGGTGCGTTCCAGGTCGGTGCGGGAACGCCCCGGGGTCAGGGAGCCGACGGTGATGTCGTCCTGCCCGGACCAGCGGGCCAGCAGCGCCTGGCAGGCGGCGGTCAGCGAGGTGAACAGGGTGGTGTGCCGCTCGGCCGCGAGGGCGCGGAGCCGGGTGGTGACGGCCGCGGGCACGGTGAAGGTGTGGACGGCCCCCGCCCCGGACTCCTCCCCGCTCCGGGGGCGGTCCAGCGGCAGCCGCGGCGCCGACACGCCCGCCAACTGCTTTTTCCAGTAGCTGAGCTGCCGCTCCAGCAACGGTCCGGTGAGCTGCTCCCGCTGCCAGGCGGCGAAGTCCGGGTACTGCGTCGCCACCGGCGGGAGTTCGGGTACGGAGCCCTGCGCCAGGGCGTCGTAGGCGGTCGTCAGCTCTTCCAGGACCACCCCCATCGACCAGCCGTCGGTCACGATGTGATGGGCCGTCAGCAGCAGGACGTGCGAGGTGTCCGACTCGCGCAGCAGCAGGGCGCGCAGGAGGGGGCCGGTGCGCAGGTCGAAGGGACGGTCGTACTCGGCGTGCAGGGCCGCCGCCAGGGCGTCCGGCGGGGTGTCGGCCACCGGCAGCGGCACCGGGGCCGCCGGGCGCACGGTCTGCGTCGGCCGCCCGTCGCTCTCGTCGAAGGTGGTGCGCAGCGCCTCGTGCCGTTCGGCCACGGTGTCCAGCGCGCGGGAGAGCGCGGTGCGGTCCAGCGGGCCGGTCAGGCGCAGCGCGACGGCGCTGTTGTAGCGGGCGTCGCCGGGGCGCAGCCGGTCCAGGAACCACAGCCGCTGCTGGGCGAAGGACAGGGGCAGCGGCCGGGTGCGGTCGGCGTGCGGGATGCCCTGCCGGGCGGCGGTGCCGGCCCGTCCGGCGAGCCGGCGGCGCAGCGCCTCCTGGAGGTCCTGGGAGAGGGCCTCGGCGCGGTTTCGCTTCGAAGACGTCATGGTCGTCCGGTCCTCAGCCTTCGTCGTGGTCGCTGTCGCCGCGTGCGGCGTCTTCGAGTTCGCTCAGCACCTGTTCCTCCACCAGGTCGGCCAGGGCGGCGACCGTGCGGTGGACCAGGACGTCGCGGGGTGTGAGGGTCACGCCGAAGGCGTCGTTGGCCCGGGAGGAGACGAGCAGGGCGCGCAGGGAGTCACCGCCGAGGGCGAACCAGTCGTCCTCGGCGCCGACGGCCGTGTGCAGGGCCTCCTCCCAGAGGGCGGCGAGGACCTCCTCGGTGGGGGTGCGGGGAGCGAGCTGCCCGGCGGCGGGTGCCGCATCCGGGGCGGGCGCGGGCAGGGCGGCCCGGTCGGTCTTGCCGTTCTCGGTGAGCGGGAAGCGCTCCAGCACCACGTAGGCCGAGGGCACCATGACACCGGGCAGGGTCGCGGCGGCCAGCGCCCGCAGTTCGGCGGCGTCGGGTGCGGCCGCGTCGGGTGCGCGCAGCAGGTGGGCGACGAGCCGCGGCAGCCCCGGCTCGTCCTCCCGGACGCTCACCACGGCGTCCAGCACGGCCGGGTGACGTTCGAGCGTCGCCTCGACCTCGCCCGCCTCGATGCGGTGGCCGCGCAGCTTGAGCTGGTGGTCGGTGCGGCCCAGGTAGTGCAGTTCGCCCCGGCTGTCGCGCCGTACCAGGTCGCCGGTGCGGTACATGCGGGTGCCGGGCGGGCCGAACGGGTCGGCGGTGAAGCGGCCGGCGGTGAGGCCGGGCCGGCGCAGGTAGCCGCGGGCCAGTGCCGGGCCGCTCAGCCAGAGTTCGCCGGCCACGCCGTCGGGGACCGGCCGCCGCCGGGCGTCCAGGACGTACGCCCCGGTGGCGGGCAGCGGGCGGCCGATGGGCGGGGCGGTGCCGTCCGGTTGAAGCGGATCGGACCAGGTGGCGACGACGGTGGCCTCGGTCGGTCCGTAGGAGTTGACCATGCGGTGGTGCGGGGCCCAGCGGGCCACCAGGTCGGCGCCGCAGGTGTCGGCGCCGACGATGAGGGTCTTCAGGTCGGGCAGGGTGCCGGGGGTGTCCGGCGGCAGGGTGGCGAGCGCGGCCGGCGGCACCAGGGTGTGGGTGACGCGCTCGGCGCGCAGCACGTCGGCGAGTTCGGCGCCGAGCAGCGGGCCCGGCCGGGGGACGACCAGGCGGGCGCCGTGCGGCAGGGACATGCACAGCTCCAGCACCGAGGCGTCGAAGCTGGGCGTGGCGAAGGCCAGCACCCGGTCACCCGGGGCCACTTGGTAGTGCGCGGCCTCGGCGGCGGCGAACGCCGCCAGGCCCCGGTGGGTGACCACCACGCCCTTGGGGGTGCCGGTGGAGCCCGAGGTGTAGATGACGTAGGCCGGGTCGTCCAGGTCCAGGGGGCGGGTGCGGTCGGCGTCGGTGGGCCGGTGGCCGGGGACCTCGTGGGCGGGCGCGGCGAGCAGGGCGGCCGTCCCGGTGGCGTCGAGGGTGACGGCGGGCGCCGCGTCGCGCAGCATCGTCGCCACCCGCTCGGCGGGGTGGTCGGGGTCGACCGGGAGGAACGCGGCGCCGGTCTTGGCCACCGCGAGCTGGGCGAGGACCATGTCCGCCGAGCGCGGCAGGACCAGGGCGACGAGGTCGCCGGGGCCCGCGCCGCGCGCGATGAGCCGGTGCGCCAGGCGGTTGGCGAGACTCTCCGCCTGCGCGAAGGACAGGGACAGGCCGGGTGCGGTCAGCGCCGGGGCGGTCGGTGAGCGGTCGGCCGCCGCCTCGACCAGGGCCGGCAGGGTGGCCGGGGGCACCGGGGCGAGCCGTGGCCGGGCGGGGCCGCGCAGCAGCCGGGCCCGCTCGTCGGGGGGCAGCGTGTCGAGCGCGTCCAGGCGGGTGCCGTCCGCCGAGGCGGCCAGGGAGCGCAGGGTGTGCAGCAGTTGCCCGGCCAGGGAGCGGGCGGTGGCCGCGTCGAAGTAGCGCGGGTCGTGGCCGAGTTCCACGCCGAGCCGTTCGCCGGGCGAGATCACCACGGTGAGCGGGTAGTTGGTCGCCTCCCGGGCGTCGAGGTCGCGCACCTGGACGCCGTGCGCGCCCGCGGTGGCGTCGCCGACCGGATAGTTCTCGAAGACCAGCAGGCTGTCGAAGAGCGGCGTGCCGGCGGGCAGTCCGCTCCACGCCTGGAGGTCGGTGAGGGGTATGTGGTCGTGACGGCGGTCCTCGGCCCGTGCCGTCTGCGTCTCGCGGAGCCAGGCGTCGGCCGCCGCGCCGCCGTCCACGGTGGTCCGTGCGGGCAGGGTGGTGATGAACAGGCCGGTGATGGTGTCGGCGCCGGGCAGGTCGGCGGGCCGTCCGGAGACGGTGGTGCCGAAGCACACCTCCCGCTCGCCGCTCCACCGGGAGAGCAGCAGCGCCCAGACGCCCTGCGCCACGGTGTTGAGGGTCAGCCGGTGGCGGCGGGCGAACTCCTCCAGCCGCTTGGTCTCCTCGGCGTCGAGCCACTGGGACAGCCAGGTTCCGGAGCGGGCCGTGGCGCCCCGGCCGGGCCTGCGGTCGTACGGCAGCGGGGTGGGGGCGGTGAGGCCGCCGAGGGTGTTCCGCCAGTGCTCCTCGGCGCGGGTGGTGTCCCGGCCGGCCAGCCAGGCCGCGTAGTCGGCGAACGGGCGGCGCTCCGGCAGCCGGGGGGTCTCGCCCCGGGCGAGCGCGGCGTGCGCGGCCATGACGTCCGCCAGTACGTGGAAGACGCTCCACCCGTCGAGCAGGACGTGGTGGAAGGTCCAGACGACCCGTATCCGGTCCGGGCCGAGCCGGATCAGGGCGAGGCGGAGCAGCGGGGCGCGGTCCAGGGCGAGGCCGCGGGCCTTGTCCTCGGCGAGCAGCCGCTCCAGCGCCGTGTCCCGCTCGGCCCCGGTCAGCGGCGTCCAGTCGTGCTCGGTGACGGGCGGCGCGGCGGTGCGGTGCACGGCCTGGAGCGGCACGGGGGCGCCGCTGAGCACCACGGTGGTCCGCAGTACGGGGGTGCGGTCGACGACGTGACGCCAGGCGGCGGCGAGCGTCGCGGGGTCGCGCGCCCCGTCCACGACGAACGTGATCTGCTCGACGTACATGCCCTGGCCGGGTTCGTCCAGGCCGTGCACGACCATGCCGGCCTGGGTGGGGGTGAGCGGGTAGAGGTCCACGACGTCGCGGCCGGTGCCGGCCAGCCGGTCCACGGCGGCCTGGTCCAGCGGGGCGAGCGGGAAGTCGGAGGGGGTGCGGCCGCCGGCGCCGGGCTCGGCGCAGTGCCGGACGATCCGCCGCAGTTCCTCGGTCAGTTCGGCGGCGAGCCGGGCCACGGTGTCCCGCCGGTGCACCTCGCGCGAGTAGGACCAGGTGAACTCCAGTCGCTCGGCGGAGACCCGGCCGAGGACGTCGAGCAGGTGCGGCCGGTCCGCCGCGCGGTCCATGGAGCCGGCCAGCGCGCCGTACGGCTCCTGGACCAGGCCGTGGGCAGTGGCGTTCCAGTCCTGCCGGCCGAGGTAGTTGAAGCCGACCTGCGGCAGCTCCGGCAGTCCGCGTGCGCCGTCGGGGCGCAGGTGGCGCAGGGCGCCGTAGCCCAGTCCGTCCCGGGGCACGGCCCGCAGGTTCTCCTTGACCGTCTTCAGGGCCGTCCCGGGGTCCGCGTCCGGCGGGACGTCCAGGGCGACGGGGAACATGGTGGTGAACCAGCCGACGGTCCGGGCGAGGTCGACGTCGTCGAAGAGATCCCCCCGGCCGTGGCCCTCCAGTGCCACCGCGACGCGGTCCCGTCCGGTCCAGCGGCCCAGGACCCGGCCCAGCGCGCACAGCAGGACGTCGTTGACGCGGGTGCGGTACACGTCCGGTACGTCCTGGAGCAGCCGTCGCGTCTCCTCGGCGTCCAGGCGCACCGTGACCGTCTCCTCACCGGCGGCGGTGTTGGCCCCGGCGAGGTCGGTCGGCAGGGGCGCCACGGCCTCGGACAGGGCCCGCCAGTGCGGGAGTTCGTCGTCGAAGCCGCCGGCCGCGGTGTGGGCGGCCAGGCGCCGCGCCCAGGCGCGGAAGGACGTGGTCTTCGCCCCGAGGTCCACCCGTTCGCCGGCCTCCAGCGCCCGGTAGGCGGTGTCCAGGTCCTCCAGGACGACCCGCCAGGACACCGCGTCCACGACCAGGTGGTGGGCGGCGAGCACCAGGACCGGTGGCCGGCCGTCGCCGTACCGGCACAGCGCGGCCCTGAGCAGGGGCCCTTCGCCCAGGTCGAACCCGGCGCACAGGCGCTCGGCGGTGGCGCGCACCGCCGCGTCGGCGTCGCCCGTCAGGTCGTGCACCTCCAGGGCGGGCGCCTCGCCGGGCGCGGTCCCGTACTGCCGCCGGCGCCCGTCGCCGGCCGGTGCGAAACGCAGCCGCAGCGCGTCGTGGTGTTCCAGTACGGCGGCCAGGGCGCCCCTGAGCGGGGTCGGGTCGGTGCCGGCGGCCAGCCGGAAGGAGACCGCCTGGGTGAGCTGCGCGGGGTCGCCGTCGAGGGTGTCGAACAGCCAGTGCTGGACCGGTGTGAGCGGTACCTCTCCGACCACGGGGCCTTGTTCCGCGACGGTCTGCGCGGGGGCGGACTCCTCGGCGGCGGCGGCGAGTTCGGCGACCGTCTGGTGCAGGAACAGGTGCCGGGGCGTCAGGGCGAGGCCGGCCCGGCGGGCGGCGGAGACGATCTGGATACCGAGGATGGAGTCGCCGCCGAGGGCGAAGTAGTTGTCCCGTGCGCCGACTTCGGGCACCCGCAGCACCTCGGACCAGATCGCGGCGAGGGTCCGTTCGGCCGCGGTGCGCGGCGGACGGTCGCCCGGCCCGGCCGGCGCCGACCACACGGGGTCGGGCAGCGCCCGCCGGTCCAGTTTCCCGGTGGCCCCGAGCGGGAGCCGCTCCAGCGCCACGACGAGGGAGGGGACCAGGTGGTCGGGGAGGGTGCGCGCGAGGAAGGCCCGGAGGTCGGCGGAGTCGGGCGGGGGCGGGGCGGCGGGGGCGGCCTGGCCGGCGGGCACCGCGTAGGCGACCAGCCGTCGGTGGCCGTCGTGTTCGACGACCCGGGCGGCCGCGGCGGACACCCGCGGATGCCGGGTCAGCGCGGCCTCGACCTCGCCCAGTTCGATCCGGAAGCCGCGGACCTTCACCTGGTCGTCCGAACGGCCGAGGTAGACCAGGTCGCCGTCGGCGCTCCAGCGCACCAGGTCACCGGTGCGGTACATGCGGCTGCCGGGCGGGCCGAGCGGGTCGGCGAGGAAGCGGGACGCGGTCAGGCCGGGCCGGTCCAGGTAGCCGCGGGCCACACCGGTGCCGGCCAGGTACAGCTCGCCGGGGGCACCGGCGGGCACCGGGCGCAGCCGGGCGTCCAGGACGTAGGCGCGGGCTCCGCCGACGGGCCGGCCGATGGGCGGGAGGCGGTCGGGTTCGGCCGGGTCGCAGGTGAAGGCGGTGGCGTAGACGGTGGCCTCGGTGGGGCCGTAGATGTTCAGCACCCGGCAGCCGGGGACGGCCGCGCGCACCTGGCGGACGGTCCGCGCGGGCAGTGCCTCACCGGCGAGGACGACGGTGTCGGCGGTGACGTGGACGGTGTCCTCGGCGAGCAGCCGGCCGAGCGCGGAGGGCACCGCGCTGAGCAGCCCGGCCCGCCAGGGCCCGTCGCGTTCGGCGAGGGCCAGCAGGTCGCGGACGATCTCGACCCGCCCGCCGGACAGCAGCGGCGAGAAGATCTCGAACACCGACACGTCGAAGTTGAGGGAGGTGGAGGCCACCACGTGGTCGAGGCCCCGCCCGCCGAACTCGGCGGCGGCCCAGTCGGTCAGTGCCAGCACCGACGCCTGGGCGACGACGACGCCCTTGGGCCGGCCGGTCGAGCCGGAGGTGTGGATGACGTAGGCGGGATGCTCCGGCAGCAGGGCGGTGCGCCGCTCGTCGTCGGTGACCTCGGCGTCGGACAGGGCGGCCAGCCGGGCGGCGCACGCCGGGTCGTCGAGGGTGATCCGGGTGAACGGGCCGTCCGGCAGCCGCTCCGCCGGCCCGGCGCCGGTGACGACCGCCTCGGGCCGTACGTCGTCGAAGAGGAAGGCGAGGCGCTCGGCGGGATGGCCGGGGTCCACGGGAAGGTAGGCGGCGCCGCTCTTGAGGACGGCCAGCAGGGCCACGATCAGGTCGGGGGTGCGCGGCAGGGCGAGGGCGACGAACCGCTCGGGTCCGGCGCCGGCCTCGATGAGCAGCCGGGCCAGCCGGTTGGCGCGCGCGTCGAGCTGCCGGTAGGTGAGGTGGCCGGTGCCGCCCAGCACGGCCGGGGCGTCGGGGGTGCGCGCGACCTGCGCCCGGAACGCCTCCGGCAGGGTCCGGGACGGCGCGGTGGTCACCGGTCCGCTGAAGCGGTCCACCAGCCGGCGGCCCGCCTCGTCGGAGAGCAGCGGCAGCTCGGCCAGGGTGCGGTCCGGTGCGGTGGCCATCTCGGTGAGCAGCGTGCGCAGGCTCGCGCC
Organism: Streptomyces ziwulingensis; assembly: GCF_039542605.1. Taxonomy (NCBI): domain Bacteria; kingdom Bacillati; phylum Actinomycetota; class Actinomycetes; order Kitasatosporales; family Streptomycetaceae; genus Streptomyces; species Streptomyces ziwulingensis. Next base: position 53,904 of record NZ_BAABIG010000017.1, on the reverse strand, counting down.
GACGCCTTCCACCGTGGCGGCGTCGAAGGCGGCGGGGTCGTAGTCCAGGGTGACGGTGAGGGTGTCGCCGGGCGCGACGACCACGCTGAGCGGGTAGTTGGTCGGCTCGACGTCGCGTTCCTGCTCCATGGCCAGGCCGTGCCGGGCCAGGGCGTCCGCGTCGAAGGGGTAGTTCTCGAACACCACGATGCTGTCGAAGAGCGGGGTGCCGCCGGGGACCTCGCTCCAGGTCTGGAGCTGGGCGAGGGAGACGAAGTCGTGGCGCCGGGACTCCGACTGCGCGGCCTGGAGTTCGGCCAGGAAGTCCAGCAGCGGGCGGTCCGCGTCGATCCGCGCCCGGGTGGGCAGGGTGTTGATGAACAGGCCGACCATGGAGGTCACGCCGGGCAGATCGGCGGGGCGCCCGGAGACGGTGGTGCCGAAGACCACGTCGGCGCCGCCGCCGTAGCGGGACAGCAGCAGCGCCCAGGCGCCCTGGAGCACGGTGTTGACGGTCAGGCCGGCCCGCTGCGCGGTCTCCCGCAGCCGTGCCGACACCCCGGCGTCGAGCGTCATCCGCACCGAGCCCGAGGACGAGCCGCGGTGCGCCTCGGCGGGGCGCCGGTCGCGCGGCAGTCCGGTGGCGACGGGGAAGCCGGCCAGGGCCCGGCGCCAGTACTGTTCCGCCCGCCCCGTGTCCTGCCGGGTCAGCCAGCGCAGATAGTCGCCGAAGGGGGCGCGGGCGGGGACCCGCGCGAGGCGCCCGGCGGTGAGCGCCGCGTACCGCTCGCACACCTCGTCGAAGACCTGGGCCGCGCTCCACCCGTCGAGCAGCAGGTGGTGGAAGGTCCACAGCAGCCGCACCCGCTCGGGCGACAGCCGGATCAGGGTGAGCCGCATCAGGGGGGCGGTGCCGAGGTCGAGGCCGGCCTGCCGGTCCGCTTCGACCAGCTCGGCCAGCTCCGTCGCGCGCCGCGGTTCGGGCCACCCGGACCAGTCGTGGTGGGTGACGGGCACGGTCACCCGGCGGCGCACGGCCTGGACGGGTTCGGTGGTCTCCTGCCACACCGGGCGGGTGCGCAGCATCGGGTTGGCGTCCGCCGTGCGCTGCCACGCCTCGGCCAGGGCGTGCGGGTCGGTGACGCCGGACAGTACGAGCTGGACCTGGTTGACGTAGGTGCGGGCGTCCGGGTCCAGCAGGCTGTGGAAGAGCATGCCCGCCTGCATCGGCGTCAGCGGGAACAGGTCCTCGACGTCCCGGCCGTCGCCCACCACCCGGTCCACCGCCGCCTGGTCGATCCGGACCAGGGGGAAGTCCGACGGCGTACGGCCGCCCGCGCGGGGATCGGCGCAGTGGGCGACGATCTCCTCCAGTGCCCCCCGCAGGCCGGCCGCGAGGGCGGCGACCGTCTCCTCACGGTGCAGGCCCCGGCTGTAGTGCCAGGTGATCTCCAGTTCGCCGTCCTCGACGCGGGCCACCACGTCCAGCAGGTGGGGGCGGACCGTGTCGGGTGCCTCGGCGCCGTCCAGGCCGCCCGGGACGGAACGCACCAGCGTGCCGCCCTCGGCGGACCAGTCGAACCGGCCGAGGTAGTTGAAGCTGACGCCGGGCATCGGCGCGTCGGCGAGCCCCGCGTCCGGCGCGAGGTGGCGCAGGGCGCCGTGGCCCAGGCCCCGGCCCGGCACCGCCCGCACCTGCTCCTTGACGGACTTCAGGGCGGTGCCCCAGTCCCCGTCCGGCACGTCGAGGGCGACCGGGAACAGGGTGGTGAACCAGCCGACCGTCCGGGACAGGTCGACGTCCTCGAAGAGCTGGTCCTCGCGGCCGTGGCCCTCCAGGCCGACGGCGACGGTCCGCCGTCCGGTCCATCCGGCGAGCACCCGGCCGAGGGCGGTGAGCAGGACGTCGTCGACGCGGGTGCGGTAGACGCCGGGCACCTTCCGCAGCAGGTCGTCGGTGCGCTGCCGGTCCAGGCGGACGGTGACCGCGCGGGCGTCGGCCGTCGTGTTGCCGCCGTCGCCGTCGACCGGCAGCGGTGCGGCCGAGTGCCGGGCCACCGTCCGCCAGTGCTCGCGCTGCGCGGCGAAGCCGCCCGCCGCGGTGTGCGCGCGCAGCCGTCGCGCCCACTCCTGGACGGAGGTGGTGCGCTCCGGCAGACGCACCGCCTCGCCGGCCCGGGCCTGCCGGTAGGCGGTCTCCAGGTCCTCCAGGAGGACCCGCCAGGAGACGCCGTCCACGACCAGGTGGTGCACGGCCAGGAGCAGCCGGGCGCCGGTGCCTCCGGCGCGGGTGAACAGGGTCGCGGTGAGCAGCGGGCCGTGCGCGAGCCGGAAGCCGCCGTGCGCGGCGGCGGTGACGCGGGCCTCGGCCTCGTCGGCCGCCGACGCCTCCAGCGCGCTCAGGTCGCACACCTCGAGCAGTTCCGGCGGCTCCTCCCCCGCCGGGGGGCACTCCTGGTGCCAGGAGCCGTCGGCGGACCGGACGAAACGGCCGCGCAGGGCGTCGTGGTGGGCGTACAGGGCCGTCAGGGCGCGGCGCAGGGCGGCCGGTTCGACGTCGCCCGGTGTCTCCACGACGACCGACTGGTTGAAGAACTCCGGGCGCGTCGGGCCGGCGTCCAGGAACCAGTGCTGGATGGGGGTGAGCGGGACCTCGCCGCGCACCGGGCCGGTTCCGGCGACGGGCACGGCGGTGCCGGTGGCCGCCGCGGCGGCCAGGGCGGCGATCGTCGGATTGCGGAAGAGGTCGCGCGGGGTGAGGGTGAGCCCGGCGGCGCGGGCGCGGGAGACGACCTGGATGCTGAGGATCGAGTCGCCGCCCAGCATGAAGAAGTTGTCGTCGGCGCCGACCCGTTCCGTGCCGAGGAGTTCCGCCCAGATCCCGGCGAGGACGCGCTCGGCCCCGGGGCGCGGTGCGCGGTAGGCGGTGTCGCCGGCGGCCGACCAGTCGGGGGCGGGCAGCCTGCGCCGGTCCACCTTGCCGTTGGCCGTCAGGGGCAGCTCGGCGACGGTGACGAAGGCGGCGGGCACCATGTAGTCGGGCAGTGCGGCGACGACGTGGTCGCGCAGGCCGGCCGCGGCCGGCACGGTGGCCGCGGGGGCGGCCACGAGGTGCGCGGCCAGCCGCTTGCGTCCGGCGTGCTCGTACACCGAGACGACGGCCTCGGCGACGGCCGGGTGGGCGGTGAGCCGGGCCTCGATCTCGGCGGGTTCGACCCGGAACCCGCGGATCTTGAACTGGTCGTCGGCGCGTCCCACGAAGCGCAGTTCGCCGTCGGCGCTCCAGCGCACGACGTCGCCGGTGCGGTACATCCGCCCGCCGGCCGGGCCGAACGGGTCGGCCAGGTAGCGGCCGGCGGTCGCGCCGGGCCGCCCGGCGTAGCCGCGGGCCAGTCCGGCGCCCGCGACGTACAGCTCGCCGGGGACGCCGGGCGGCTGCGGCCGCAGGGCGTCGTCCAGCACGTACACCCGGGTGTTGTCGAGCGGACGGCCGATGGGCAGCACCGGCGGGAGCGGGTCGCCGGCCCGGAAGGGGCGCCGGGTCACGAAGGTGGTGGTCTCGGTCGGTCCGTAGCCGTCCACGACGGTGAGGCCGGGGCAGGCGTCGAGGACCCGGCCCACCACCGCGCCGGGCACCGCCTCGCCGCCGGTCCACACCTCGCGGGCGCCGCGCAGACAGGTGGGGTCCTCCTGGGCGAGCAGCCGGAACAGGCCGGCGGTCAGCCACAGGTGCCGTACGCCGTGTTCGGTGATCGCCCGGCGGACGACGCTCACGTCCAGGTCGGCCGCCGGGGCCAGCACGGCCGTCCCGCCGCGCAGCAGCGGCACCCACACCTCGTAGGTGGCGGCGTCGAAGGCGTGCGGCGAGTGGACCAGGACCCGGTCGTGGCCGGCGAAGGCACGGTCGAGGGCGAGCGCGGCGACGTCCCGCTGACGTACGGCGACCCCCTTGGGGATGCCGGTGGAGCCGGACGTGAACATCAGGTACTGGGTGTTGTCGGGGTGGACGGCGCCGGGGCGCGCGGCGCCGACGCGGACGGCGGGCGCACCGGACGCCTCGCCGCCGGGCTCGCCGGCCGCTCCCGGGTCACCGCCGGGCCGGCCGTCCACCCGTACGACGGTCCCGCCGGGCAGTGCCCCGCGCGCCGTCGCCTCCTGGGCGGCATCGGTGAGCAACAGGTCCGCGCCCGCCTCGGTGAGCATGGCGCGCAGCCGCTCGCGCGGCGCCCTGGCGTCCAGCGGGACGTACACCCCGCCGGTGCGCACGAGGGCGAGCTGTACGACGACCAGTTCGGCCGAGCGGTCCATCAGGACGCCCACCGGGACCTCCGGCGCGACGCCGAGGGCGGTCAGCCGGCCGGCCAGTGCACCGGCCCGGGTGTCCAGTGCGCGGTAGGTGAGCCGCTCCTCCTCGCTCTCCAGGGCCACGGCGTCCGGCGTGCGCCGCACCTGCGCGGCGAACAGCGCCGCGACCGTGGCCTCGGGCAGGTCGGTGGCGGTGTCGTTCCACTCGTCCAGCACCTGGCGGCGGCGGGCGGCGGTGAGCAGTTCCCGGCGCGCGGGCGGGCGTCCGGGGTCCGCGGCCATGCCCGTCAGCAGGACAGTGAGGTACTCGGCCATCCGCTCGACGGTCCCGGCGTCGAGCAGCTCCGGGTCGTAGCCGAGGCGCAGCCCCAGTTCGGCGCCCGGGTAGGCGACCAGGCTCAGCGCGTAGTTGGTGGTCTCGACGCCGTCCAGGCCGCTGAGCCGGAGTCCGTGGCCGGCGGCGAGACCGTCGTCGACCGGATAGTTCTCGAAGACGACGATGCTGTCGAACAGGGCCGCCCGCTCGGGGAGTCCGGCGAACCCCGTCATCCGGGTGAGGGGGACGTGGTCGTGGCGGCGGTCCTCGCTCTGGCTCTGCTGCAGCTCGCGCAGCCAGTCGAGCAGCGGCCGGTCGTGCGGCACGGTCACCCGGGTGGGCAGGGTCGTGATGAACAGGCCGGTCATGCTGTCGGCGCCCGGCAGCTCGGGGGGCCGTCCGGAGACGGTCGTGCCGAAGACGGCCTCGGCCGTGCCGGCCAGGCGGCTCAGCAGCACTGCCCACGCCCCCTGCACCACGGTGTTCAGGGTCAGCCCGGCCGACCTGGCCAGTTCCTCCAGCGACCGGGTGGTGGCCGCGGGCACGCGGGTCCGGACCGCCGCCGTGGACTCGGCGTGGTGGCTCTCGCGCGGCTCCCGGTCGTAGGGCAGTGTGGTGGGCTCGGTCAGGCCGGCCAGGCGGCGCCGCCAGTGCCGTTCGGCCTCGTCCTGGTCGCGTTCGCGCAGCCAGGCCACGTAGTCCCGGAACGGGCGCCGCTCGGGCAGGGCCGCGCGCCCGCCCGAGCCGTGCCGGGCGAAGACGTCGGACAGCACCTGGAACAGGCTCCAGCCGTCCAGGACCAGGTGATGGAAGGACCACACCACCCGGACGCCGCCGTCGGAGATCCGGGCGAGCACCAGTCGCTGGAGCGGGGCCCGGGTCAGGTCGATGCCCTCCGCCCGGTCCCGGTCGAGGAGTTCCCGCAGCCGGCTGTGCCGTTCGTCCTCGGTCAGGTCGCGCCAGTCCAGGTGGGTGACGGGCACGGCGGCGTGCCGCTCCACCACCAGCAGCGGTTCGGGCACGTCCCGCCAGACGACCCGGCCGCGCAGCACGGGGGTCCGGTCCGTGACGTGCTGCCAGGCCGCGGTCAGCGCGCCGGGGTCCGGTACGCCGTCCAGGTCGAAGGTGAGCTGCTGGAAGTAGACGCCCCGGTCGTCCTGGGAGAGCCGGTGGAAGAGCATGCCGGTCTGGGTGGGGGTGAGCGGGTGGATGTCCTCCACCGCGCCGGGGTCCTCGCCCACGATCGTGTCCACGGACCGCTGGTCGAGCCGGGCCAGCGGGAAGTCCGAGGGGGTGCGTCCGGCGCTGCCGGGCCGCAGGGCGTGCCGGGCGAGGGCGCTGAGCGCGTCGGCGTACCGTGCGGCCAGATCGGCGACGGTCGTCCCCAGGTGCACGTGTGCGGAGTGGAACCAGGTGAACTCCAGCGCGTCGCCGTCCAGCCGGCCCACGACCTCCAGGGCGTGCGGGCGGACGGCCGAGGGATCGGCGTCCAGCTCCAGGGTGCGGTACGGGCCGTCGTACAGGCCCTCGGAGGTGTCCTGGTCGTCCCGGAGGCCGAAGCGGCCCAGGTAGTTGAAGCTGATCTGGGCCGCCGGGGCCTCGGGCAGGGTGCCGGGGCGGGCCAGGTGGCGCAGGACGTCGTGGCCGAGTCCGTGCCGGGGCACCGCCCGCAGTTGCTCCTTGACCTGTTTGAGCACGGTGTCCCAGTCCGCGTCCGGCGCGGCGGCGAGGGCGACCGGGTGGCGGGTGGTGAACCAGCCGACGGTACGGCTGGTGTCGAGGTCGGCGAAGAGTTCCTCGCGGCCGTGTCCCTCGACGTCCACCAGCACCCGCCGGTGTCCGCTCCACGCGCACAGCACCCGGCCGAGCGCGCTCAGCAGTACGTCGTTGACCTGGGTGCGGTAGGTGTCCGGCAGGGTGCGCAGGAGCGCGGCGGTGTCCTCGGGGGTGAGGCGGACGGTCACCGCGCGTGCCGAGGCGTAGGTGTTGGCGCCGTCCAGGTCGGCCGGGAGCGCCGCCCCGGCGTCCGCGACGGCCTCGGTCCAGTAGGCGGCCTCGGCGTCGAAGCCGCCGTCGGCGGCGTGGGCGGACAGGCGGTGGGCCCAGTGCCGCAGCGGTGAGGACTTCGCGGGGAGGTCCGCCTGTCCGTCGCGGCCTTCCCGGCGGGCGCGGTAGGCGCGGTCCAGGTCCTCAAGGAGTACCCGCCAGGAGACGCCGTCGACGACCAGGTGGTGGACGGCCAGGTGCAGGACGGGGGGCCGGCCGGCGCCGAGGTCGTGCAGCACGGCGCGCAGCAGCGGGCCGCGGCGCAGGTCGAAGGCGCCGAGGTGCGGGGTGTCGGTGTCCGGGCCGGTGTGGCGGGCCAGGCGCAGGCGGGGCGCGGAGGCGTCGATGTGCCACTGGGTGCCGCCCCCGGTGGTGAGGAAGCGGGAGCGCAGCGCGTCGTGGTGGGCGAGGAGGTCGTTGAGGGCGTCCTCCAGCGCCACCGGGTCGGCGGTCGCGGGGAGCCGGACCGACAGGGTCTGGGCGAAGCGGTCCGCGTGTGCGGCGCCGCTTTCGAACAGCCAGTGCTGGATGGGGGTCAGCGGTGCGGGCCCGGTGGCGGGCGCGGGGGCCGGGGCGGCGGCGGGCGCGCGTTCGCCGGCCAGGTCGGCGCAGCGGGCGAGGGCGGCGACCGTCTGGTGCCGGTAGACGTCCCGCGAGGTCACCGTGAGGCCGGCCTGCCGGGCCTGGGCCACCACCTGGATGCTGAGGATGGAGTCGCCGCCCAGCGAGAAGAAGTTGTCGTCCACCCCGACGCGGTCCACGTGCAGGATGTCCGCCCAGACACCGGCGAGGGTCCGCTCGGTGGGGGTGCGCGGGGCCACGTACCGCGTGCCGCTGTGCACGGGCCCGGGGTCGGGAAGCCGTCCGCGGTCCAGTTTGCCGTTGGGGTTGAGGGGCAGCTCGGCCAGGACCACGACGGCCGTCGGCACCATGTAGTCGGGCAGCGAGCGGCCGAGGGTGCGGCGCACCTCGTCCGGTTCGACGCGGACGCCGGGGGCGGGGACGACGTAGCCGACCAGCCGCCGGTGGCCGTCGTCCTCCCGGACGGCGGCCGCCGCCTCCGTCACTCCGTCGTAGCGGCGCAGCGCCTCCTCCACCTCGCCGAGTTCGATGCGGAAGCCGCGCACCTTGACCTGCTGGTCGGTGCGGCCGAGGTACTCCAGGTCGCCGTCGCCGGTCCACCGCACCAGGTCCCCGGTGCGGTACATGCGCTCCCCGGGGGCGCCGTAGGGGTCGGCGACGAAGCGGGTGGCGGTGAGCCCGGGCCGTCCGAGGTAGCCGCGGGCCAGGCCACCGCCGCCGAGGTACAGCTCCCCGGTCACTCCCGGGGGCTGGGGGCGCAGCAGGCGGTCCAGGACGTAGGTGCGGGTGCGGGCGACCGGGCGTCCTATCGGCGGGGCCTGGTCGGGTGACTCGTCGTCGGCGAACCACGCGGTGGCGTAGACGGTCGCCTCGGTCGGGCCGTAGATGTTGGCGACCTCGCTGTCCGGCATGGCCCGCCGCAGGTCGCGTACGGCCTGCGCGGAGAGGGCCTCGCCGGCCAGGACGACCGTGTTCGCCGCCACGTCCGCGCCGGCCGCGGTGAGCGTCCGGGAGACCACCGACGGGACCCCGCTGATCAGTCCGGCGCGGCGGGGTGCCGCGGTGTCGGTGAGGGCCGGAAGGTCGGCGACCACCTCGATGCAGCCGCCCACCAGCAGCGGGCAGAGCATCTCGAAGACCGACACGTCGAAGTTGAGCGAGGTGGAGGCCACCACGTGGGACAGCCCGTCGGGGCCGAACCGCTCCCCCGCCCACGCGGCGAGCGCCGCGACACTGCGGTGGGTGACCACGACGCCCTTGGGGCGTCCGGTCGACCCCGAGGTGTAGATGACGTACGCGGGGTGATCGGGGTGCAGCGGCCGGGCGCGGTCGGCGTCGGTGAGGTTGCCGCCGGTCCCGTCGCCGCCGCCGGTGTCTCCGGCTTCGCTGTCGGTGTCGGTGTCGGTGTCGCTGTCGCTGTCGCTGTCGGTGAGGCAGTCCTCCAGGAGCAGCGGGGCGCAGTCCCCGGGCAGCGATCCGGCGGTCTCGCGGGTGGCGACGACGAGGGCGGGCGCGGCGTCCGAGAGCATGAACCGGACGCGGTCGACCGGGTAGCCGGGGTCCACCGGCAGATAGCCGGCGCCCGACTTGAGTACGGCCCACAGCACCGGCAAGAGGTCCGCGCCGCGCGGCAGGCAGAGCGCCACCAGTGTCTCGGGGCCGGCGCCGCGGGCGGTCAGCAGCCGGGCCAGCCTGTTGGCGCGCCGGTTGACCTCGGCGTAGTCCAGCCGCCTCGGCCCGCAGGTCACGGCGGTCCGGTCGGGCGTCTTCGCGACCTGGGTCTCGAACAGGCCGGGCAGCGTGCGGTCCAGGGCCTCCATCGCGGCGTCCGTGGGCCGCGGGTTCCAGGTCTCCAGCAGGGTGCGCCGTTCGTGGTCCGACAGCAGGGGCAGTTCGCCCAGCGTGCGGTGCGGTCCGTCCGCCATGCCGTCGAGCAGCCGGTGCAGATGGCGGCTCATCCGCGCGACGGTCCGGGCGGTGAACAGGTCGGTGTTGTACTCGACCGTGAGCGCGCAGCTTCCGTCGGCGCGCGGCGAGAACTCCAGGACCAGGTCGAAGCGGGCGGCCGTGCGCGGCAGCGGGTGCTCCTCGATCCGTACCCCGGCGGCGCGCGGCGGGTGGGTCAGGGCGGTCTGCTGCACCACGAGCACCTGCACCAGGGGGGTACGGCTCGGGTCGCGGACCGGGGCCAGTTCCTCCACCACCCGGTCGAACGGCACCTCGTCGTGGGCGAAGGCGTCCAGTACGGTCGCGCGCACGCTCTGCACGAACCGGTCGACGGTGACGGTGTCGTCGACCTCGCCGCGCAGCACGACGGTGTTGGCGAAGAAGCCGGTCACGTCCTCCAGTTCGCGGCGTCCCCGGCCGGCCGTGACGGTGCCGAAGGCGATGTCCCGCTGCCCGGAGTACCGGGAGAAGAGCAGCGCCGCCGCCGCGGTGAACAGGGTGAACACGGTGGTGCCGCGGCCTCCGGCCAGGTGCCGCAGCCGCTGGACCAGGTCGGCCGGCAGCTCCTGCCGGTGTGCCGCGCCGGCGGTGCTGCGCACCGCGGGCCGGGGCCGGTCGGTGGGCAGCTCCAGTTGCCGCATGCCGGACAGATGCCGTTTCCAGTAGGCGAGGTCCGCCGCGTCGGCGTCGCCGGAGCGCTGCCGCCGCTCCCACACGGCGAAGTCCGGGTACTGCGTGCCGGGCGCGGGCAGGGCGGCCGCGGTGCCGGTCGCCTCGGCGTGGTAGAGCGCCGCCAGGTCGCGGGTGAGCACGCCCACGGACCAGCCGTCGGTGACGATGTGGTGCTGGGCGAGCAGCAGCAGGTGGTCGTCGGCGCGGCGGCGGACGAGCAGGGCTCTGGTGAGCGGACCGGTCGCCAGGTCGAAGGGGCGGCCGAGTTCCGCGCCGAGCAGCTTCTCGGCGGCCTCGTCGCGCCGGGCGTCGGGCAGGTGGGTCACATCGGCCGTGCGCAGCGGCAGTTCGGCGTGGGGGTGGACGCGCTGCACGCCCTGCCCGTCCTCGGTGGCGAAGGTGGTGCGCAGCGAGTCGTGGCGGGCGGCGAGCCGGTCCAGGGCGGAGCGCAGCGCCGCGGTGTCCACCGGGCCGCGCAGGCGCAGCGCGACGCCGGTGTTGTACTCGTCGCCGCCCGGGGTGAGGTCGTCGAGGAACCACAGGCGGCGCTGCGCGCTGGAGAGGGGCAGTGCCCCCTCGCGCGAGACGACCGGGATCGGGTCCGGGGGCGCGGCCTCGGCCGGGCCGCCGGCCAGCGCCGCCAGGGCGGTGACGGTGCGCGCGGTGAACACGTCCCGCACCGACAGCCGCACGCCCAGTTCCTCCCGGATCCGGGACAGGGCGCGGGCGGCGAGCACCGAGTCACCGCCCAGGTCGAAGAAGTCGTCGCCCGCGCCGACGGTGTCGACGCCCAGGACGTCCGCCCAGACGCCGGCCACCGCCCGCTCCTGCTCGGTACGCGGCGTCAGGTGCCCCGGAGCGGCCGTGCGGGTGGGCCGGGGCAGGGCCCGCCGGTCGATCTTGTGCTGCGGGGTGAGCGGCAGGGTGTCCAGGACGACGAGGGCGGAGGGGACCAGGTGGGCCGGGAGGGTGGCGGCGACGTGCGCGCGCAGCTCTTCGGGCCGGGGTGCCCGCCCGGGGTCGCGGGGGGTGACGTAGCCGACGAGCTGCCGTCGCCCGGGCTCGTCCTCGCGCACCACGACCACGGCCTCGCCGACCTGGGGGTAGCGCCGCAGTGCCGTCTCGATCTCGCCCGGCTCGACGCGGAAGCCGCGCACCTTCACCTGGTGGTCGAGGCGGCCCCGGTACTCCAGCTCGCCGTCCGTGTTCCAGCGGGCCCGGTCGCCGGTGCGGTAGAGCCGGGCGCCGGGCGGGCCGAAGGGGCTGGCGACGAAGCGGGCGGCGGTGAGGCCGGGCCGGTTGAGGTAGCCGCGGGCCACGCCGTCCCCGCCGACGAGGAGTTCACCGTCGGTGCCGGGCGGTACCGGCCGCATCGCCGCGTCGAGCACGTGCGTTTCGGTGCCCGGCAGGGGGGTGCCGATGGCCGGTGTCCCGCCGCCGGCGGCGAGCGGCCCGGTCCAGGAGGCGACGATGGTCGTCTCGGTGGGCCCGTAGGAGTTGATCATCCGGCGGCCGGGCGCCCAGCGGTCGACCAGTTCCGCCGGGCAGGCCTCGGCGCCCACGATCAGCGTGCTCAGGCGGCCCGCGCCGATCCGCGCCGGACCGGACAGGGTGGCGAGGGCGGCCGGCGGGATCAGCGCGTGGGTGATGCGGTGCTCGTCCACCACGGCGGCGAGTTCGTCGCCCAGCCAGGGGCCGTCCGGCGGGACGACCAGGGTGGCGCCGGACAGCACGGAGATGAACAGCTCCAGCACGGAGGCGTCGAAGCTCGGCGAGGAGAACTGCAGCACCCGGGAGCCGGGTCCCACGGCGTACCGCTCGGCGGCGGCCGCGGTGAAACCGGCGATGCCCCGGTGGGTGACGGTGACGCCCTTGGGTATCCCGCTGGAGCCGGAGGTGTAGATGACGTACGCGGCGTGGTCGGTGGCCACCCGCGTGGGGCGCCGCCGCGCGGCGGGCTCGGCCGCCCATCCGCCGCGTACCTCGGCGAGATCGCCGAGGACGACCGCCGGTGCCGCGTCCGCCAGCATCAGCCTCCGCCGCTCGGCGGGGTACTGGGGGTCCACCGGCAGGAAGGCGGCGCCCGCCCGGGCCACGGCCAGCTCGGCGGCGATCAGCTCCAGCGAGCGCGGCAGGACCAGCGCCACCGTCCGGTCCGGTCCGGCCCCGCGCCGTACCAGGTCGTCGGCCAGCCGCGCGGTCCGTTCCGCCAGTTCCCGGTAGGACCACGTCACCCGGCCGTCGGTCACCGCCGGCGCGTCCGGCGTGCGCGCCACCCACGCCTCGAACAGGTCACCGAGCGTCGCGTGCGGCATCGCGGCGGCCGCACCGGCTGCGGAGGCGGTGGCTCCGGCCGGTGCCGCGGCGGACGAGGGGGCGGGCTCGTTGTGCAGGTCCGTCATGAGGGGGTCCTTCGGGGACGGTACTGAGGCGGGTGCGCGGGAGGCCGGCCCGGTGGAGCCGAGGCCGTCGCGGAGGCGGCCCTGCGCCGCGGGAGACCCGCGGCCGAGCGGCTCGGAGGGTCAGGCGGTGGCGGTGCGGCGGGCCGTGCGCCCGGATATCTGCACCCGGTCGACGGTGCCGTCGACGGGATCGCGGTGGAAGCGGCCGCCGGGTTCGAGCCGCCCGGTGGCCGGGTCGACCAGATCGCAGGTCAGATCCGGGTGGCAGACCAGGGGCAGCGCGAGGTCACCGTCTATGGACAGCGCCGGGAGGCCGTCGGCGTCGAGGCTTATCCGGTACTCCGTCGTCCCGTTGCGGTAGGTGCCCGCGCAGTCGGGGAAGGGCACGGGTTCGCCCCGGCCGAGGAGCGCCGGAGCGGTCGGCACCCGCATGCCGGTGAGCCGGGTGAGGTCACCGGCCAGATCCCGCCACAGGGCGGTGGCGCCGCCGGAGTTGCCGGTGAAGGCGATCACGACGCCGCTGCGCGGCTCGGCACGCAGATGGCACGAGGTGCCCTGCGCGTTCCCGTCGTGACCGCACCACCATCGGCCGTCCTGCTGGTACAGGGCCGTGCCCAGGCCCCAGGCGTCCGCCAGGACACCCGCCTCGGCGCCGGGCTCGGGGCGCCGCATCAGCGCGGCGGCGGCGGACGGCAGTACGGCGGACCGGCCGAGCAGGGCCTGGCCCAGCGCTATGAGGTCACCGGCGCTGCCCAGCAGGGCCCCGGCCGGGGCCTCGACGGGGGCCAGGTTCTGGTGGGCCGGCCGCAGGGCGCCGGTCGCCGTGTTGTGGGCGTGTCCGGCGGCGAGGGGGCGGCCGGGGGCCCGGTCGGCGAGGAAGGCGGGGGTGATGCCCAGCGGCTCCAGGAGCAGGGTGCGGACGGCTTCCTGCCAGCTCATGCCGGTGACGGCCTCGATCAGCCGCCCGGCCGCCACGTAACCGGCGTTGGAGTAGGAGAAGTCGGTCCCGGGTGCGAACAGCGTGTCCGCCGCCCTGCCGACCGCGGCCAGATAGCGGGGGGCCGTGGTGCCGGCCGCGGTGTCCGAGTCGGGGCCGGTGGGCAGACCCGCGGTGTGGGCGAGGAGGTGCCGTATGGTCACCTTCGGTAAGTCCTCGAACTCCGGCAGGACGTCGGCGACGGACTCGTCGAGGTCGAGGTCGTCGTCGGCTATCAGGAGCATGACGGTCGCGGCCGTGTAGGTCTTGGTGACACTTCCCAGCGGCACGGCGGTGTCGGCGGTGAACGCGGTGCCCTGGACGGCGTCGGCCGTGCCGGTGTGCACGCTCACGACCTCCGTGCCGATGTCGACGGCCAGTTGGGCGCCGGGCACGCGGTGGGTCCGCGCGAGCGTGTCGAGGCTGTTCTGCAGTTCCTGACGGAGGAGAGACGGTCGGGGGACGGTGATCGGAGCGGCGGCGCGGTACGGCATGAGCTGGGGACTCCCGGTATCTGGGTCTCATGAACATGACACACGGGGCCCTGGGGAGAGCGGTACGGCCCTGCGCGTCATTGCGGGTGCGGGTGCGGGTGCGAGTGCGGGTGCGGGTGCGGGTGCTGGTGCTGATGCTGGTGCTGATGCTGGTGCTATGGCTTGTTGCGGTTCAGCCCTTGTCCGGCTGCTGCTTACCGCTTGCTGCCTACTGCTGCCTTACGACCTCGACCGGCAGGTGGCGTACGCCGACGATGACGGACGGGTTCTGGAACGTGACCTCGCCGTAAGAGGGGACGGCGAGGTCGGAGAAGCGGTCGAGCAGCATCCGTAGCGCGATCCGCGCCTCCAGCCTGGCCAGCGGAGCGCCGAAGCAGAAGTGGATGCCGTGCCCGAACGTCAGGTGCGGGTTGGGGTTGCGGGCCGGATCGAAGACCTCCGGTGCCGTGAAGCGGGCCGGATCGCGGTTGGCGGCGCCCAGGTGAGCCACCACCATGGAGCCGGCGTCGAGTTCCTGGCCGCCGACCACCACGGGGCGGGTGGTCCGCCGGCCGAGTTCGGCGAAGGGCGGCAGCCATCGGAGCACCTCTTCGACGGCCTCCGGCACCCGGCCCGGGTCGGCGCGCAGCGACCGCAAGGTCCCGGGGTGCCGGTCGAAGGTGACGACGGCGCTGCCGAGCAGGGCGGTGGTGGTGATGTGGCCGGCGACGAGCAGCAGGGCCACGAAGCCGACGATCTCCTGATCCTCCAGTCGGGCCCCGTCCACCTCGGCGGCCAGCAGCTTGCTGGTGAGGTCCTCACCGGGGTTCGCGCGACGTCGCCTGATGTGGTCCAGGACGTAACCGTTCATCTCCCGCACGGTCGGGGCGATGGCGTTCAGAGCGCGTTCCAGTTCGGCCATGTCGGGGGCGTCGCCGAGTACGTCACCGCCGAAAAGGGTGCTCGCCCACTCCTGGAACAGTTTGTGGTCGTCGGCCGGGATGCCGAGCAGTTCGGCGATGACAATGATCGGCAACGGATAGGCGAGTTCGTCCACCAGGTCGAACCGGTCACGGTCGGCGACCGCGTCCAGCAATCGCGCGCACACGGCTTCGATACGCGGCGCCAGTCCGTTGACCACGCGAGGGGTGAATGCCTGACTCACCAGGGTACGGAGCTTGCGGTGTTCCGGAGGATCCATTCCGACGAAATTGCCCTGCCGGAAGAGCTCGAAGTCCTCCTGGGTCGGCCCGGCCGAAGAGAAGTCGGAAGAGAACGTTCCGGGGTCCGCGAGAATGGCGGACACCGCTTCGTACTCCGTCACCTGCCAGGCGCTCTGCCGCTCGTCGTAGCGGATCGGCCCGGAGGCGTGCAACGAACGCCACCGTTCGGTCAGCGCGTCAAAAGGGAAGTGCTCCTGTGTCGATGAGTTGCCGGTCACTATTCTCCTAACGAGAGCAACGCGGGAACAGCGAAACCACCACGGGCGGGCCCGGCCGGGGAGGAACTGGGCAGCGTCGAATGGCACGCGGACAGCCGGTCGTGCGGCGATCCGGGTTCTGTGCGGCGAGGGCATTGCCGAACGCCTCAAGCCCTGACGGCCCCCCGGCCCTCACGGAAATCCGCCACCCGCACATCACCGAGTTTCGGCGAAACGCGTCAACAAGTCCGGCGCGCTCCACATCGGCTCCACTGCCGCCCGCGGAGCATGGGCGTCACTTGTCGTGTGCGCCGGGCCGGCATCTCTCTGACAGCGGATGAGAAACTGCGCATACCTTCGTCCCCCCGGTCGAACTCGGCGACAGTCTTCACGGCGGTTCACTCGATGGCAACCCCCGGAAGTTGAACGGGGGGCATACCGGCAAGGCGTCCCGCATTGCCTCCGCCCGGCCTCGGCCGGGCACCTCGACGACGACTCTGGCTGAATCACCGCCCTGCGGGTGCCCCGGGTACGGGTGGCCAAACAGTCACCTGTACAGAATCTGGGAATACCCCGCTACACAGAGGGCCCACAACTCCCCCCACCTGCACAAAGATTGACTTTAGTGATCACAAAAGTGCAGAAAGAGAAAAGCGGAATACCTGATTCGAAAGGCCGCCCGCCCCATTCGGACGCCCTATGCGGTCGGCCCGCGGACCTTCGCCACCCAGGGGCGCTCCGCGACACACATGATCGTCTGCGCCGAATTCGGCTGAATCTCACCTGGAGCATTTGGGGCGCACGCGCCCGAGGTGTGCGCGGTTGTGCGCCCCTGATGCGGGTGAGTGAGCGGTGCCGCGGGGGACTTTCCGTCCTGACCCGGAACGGGGCCCGGTGGCACCGGCCGGCGGACCGATCAGGCCGATGCGGGTGACGGCCGCGGTCATGGCGGGCAGCCGGTCGACCATGGCGAGGAGGTCGTCCATGCCGATCCGGCCGTCGTGGTCCGTGTCCACGGCCGTCGACAGATGCTGCCACCAGCCCATGATCACGCTCCGCGTCCGCGCCGCGGGTTCCGCCTCCGCGCGCACGCGCGGCAGTCGGCCCCAACGGGCGGCGAGCGCGCGGAAGGCTGAAGGCGCCGCGTCAGTCGCCGGCGGCGGCCACCAGCTCGCGCACGTTCTCCACGCTGCCGCAGTCGGCCTTCAGGTACTGGGCGCGTGCCTCGTGGAAGGCCTGGCCCAGCTCGGCCCGGCGGGCGTCGGCGATGTTCTCGCGGGCGTCGTTCAGGAGGGTCCGCTCCTCCTCGTCCGCGTGGTGGTTGACGGCGGTGACGAGTTCCTCCAGCTTCTCGTCCCACTCGTCGGACGCGGTGTCCTTCACCTCCAGCAGGGCGAGCAGGGCCTCGTTCGCTTCGTGGTGTTCATGGACGCCGTGGTCCACATCGTCGCCGTCCACGTTCTTGTAGCGGCGCAGAGCGGGGTAGACCTTGTCCTCCTCGGCGGAGGCATGGGCGATGAGCAGGCCCGCGAAGTCGGCCAGCGCGGCGGCCCGGTCGGCTTCCACGTTGCGCATGGTGCGGAAGAGGTCCTCCATCCGCCGGTGGTCCTTCAAGATGAGTTCGACGACGTCCGTGGACGGCACTGTGGCTCTCCTTCGAGGGGCGGTTGTCCGGTCTCGCGGTTACCCCGGATCCCGCTGCTGAGACCTGCCTGCCGGACCGCCGGACGCCGTGGCGACGCTCCGCCCGCAAAAATGTGTCGCACATATTGCTGACAATATTGCCGCCCGGTTACGTTCGCAGTCGACCACAACCGGTCCTCAGCCGGTTCTCAGCCGGTTCTCAGCCGGTTCTCAGCCGACAGCTCACCTCGGTGTCCACGGCGGCGGCTTCACGGGCGGTGCGGGCCAGGACACCGACCCGCGCCGGTTCGTCACGCAGGCCGGCGCGCAGAACGGTTCGGCCTCGTACACCCGTTGGCACCCCGGCGGGCCGCGACTTCGCCGAGGAGCACAACCTCGCGTTCTGGCTGGGGCTTTCCTAGCCGGCCGCGTCGACGACCGCGGCGATCCAGGCCATGGCCTCGGGTACGTCGTAGTTGCCGGCGTGCGGCTGGTTCCAGGCGAGCCGGTAGTCGACGTTCTTCACCTGCTTGTCCGCGGCGAGCGCCCGGTCGAGGTTGAGCGAGACGGTGAACGCGGTGTCCCGGTCGCGGGTGCCGTTGCGGACGTACCAGTTCGGCGCGGTGTCGGCGCCGGTGCCGATGAAGTCCATCGGGTTGATCAGGTGGACCTGGTCGTCGACGGTGGTGCTCCGCTCGGCGGTGTACCGGTCCCAGGTCAGGCCGGTGTCGTCGAGGCCGCTGCCGTCGCCGGCGACGTCGTTCCGGTTCCAGCCGTACTCGGTGTAGTTCAGGTACTTCTGGGTGGGCGGGCCGAAGAGGTTGGTCTCGGTGCCGCTGGTGGTGTTCCCGTTGACACCGACGGCGTCGAAGGCGGGGGTCGTCTTGAGGGTGGCCTGGGTGGCGACGAAGGCGAGGTACTTGGCCAGGTCGACGGAGAGCACCGTGTCGGTGGCGTTGTCCACGTCGATCCAGTCGTTGACGTACGACTTGGTGGTGCCCCCGGACGTGAACTCGAAGGTGCCGCCCAGCGGCGGGATCGCGTGGTCGGCAGCCGCCTTCAGATAGGTCTCCGCGGAGCGGACGACCTCCTTCTTGATGGTGTCGAGCAGGTTCGCGGCGGTGAGCCGGGAGCCGTCGGGGTTGCGCAGCCCGAGGCTCTTCTCGTAGGCCGGGAACCGGGCCGCGATCGCGGCGGCGTCCTCGGGCGAGGGGTTCGCGCCGGTGGTGTCACGGGTGGCGAGGACGTGGTACAGCCACTCGTAGGCCGCGTCGGCGTTGCCGAGGTCGGTGATCGGGCAGTACGCGTTGACGGCGAAGACGTCGTCGCGCAGCGTGCTGCGGCCCTTCCCGTCGACGCCGGCGGCGCCGATCGCGGCGAGGTAGGGGTCGTACTCGCGGCTGTTGCCGGCGGCGCCCAGGATCGACACCAGCGCGCCGCCGCCGCTGGTGCCGTTGATGACGATCCGCTCGGCGCTGCCGGGCATGGCTGCGTCGTTGAGGCGCAGGTAGCGGACGGCGGCCTTGGCGTCGACCACCGCGGCGGGGGCCTTGCCGGGGTAGGAGCCGTCGGCGCCGATCAGTCCGCGGCTGCGGTTGGCGATGTCGGTGAAGACGTAGCCGGCCTTGAGGGCGGCGCCGACGTTGCTGGTCGAGCTGTTGTAGGCGGCACCGTCGCGCACGCCGGCCCGGAGATGGCTGGCCATCCAGCCGCTGTTGTTCACCGCGAAGTAGACCGGTGCCCGCTGGTCACCGAAGGCGCTCTCGGGGACGAACACGTTCATGCTCTGGTAGCCGCAGGCGGTGTCGGGGATCGTGGTGGAGCCGCCGCCGGGGCCGCCGGGCTGCTGCGCCGCCGCGGCGACCGGGTTCGCGACGTAGCAGATCTCCTTGTACCAGCGTACGTTCATCGGCCGGCCGTCGACGGTGACGGTGATCGTCGTGTAGGCGGCGGAGTCGAAGGCCAGCGCGGAGTCCTGGGGGTCCGCGGCGTGACCGCGGGCCGGTGCGGGGGCCGGTACCCCGGACGCCGCCGCGACGGAGGACGGGACCACGACGGCCGTGAGGGCGAGGGAACCCGCGATCGCCACGCCTCTCAGGAGGTGCTTGCGGGCCACCGGGCGTCCTTCCCGGATGTCCGTCGGATAGGTGAGTGCGTCGCGTCCGCAGGACGCGGAGAGCCGCTGCATCGAGGTCTCCCCTCATTGGGCACGGAGTGGTGCGCTGCCGCCTCGGATCGAGGCGTGACGCACGCTACAAGATTGTTGACAATGTGCCCAGCGATCTGGCCGACGTTTTGGTCGACTGTCTCATTTCGGCTGACCTCGGCGGGCGACGCGGGGTCACTTCCTCGTCCACGGCCGCGCGGCGGACCGGCAAGGACCGGCGACCAGCGACCGGCGACCGGCGACCGGCGACCGGCGAGCAGACACGCCGCGCCGTCGGCTCGGGCGGCCCTGGACCGGCGTGAGACGCCCCGGCGACGGACGGAGACCCGGAGCCGACCGCCGGCCGCTCCGGACCGCCCCCCGGCCCGGGGACACTCCCTTACTGGGACGACGGTTCGGCGGACCGGCCGGCCCGCCGGGTGAAACGCCGCAGCCCTCGTCGTGCGGGCTTGAGCGGCTTGTCCTCGGGGGCGAGCGACCCTGGGCCGCCGGTCACGGCCGCCGCCGGGACGGGGGACGGATCGGGCAGCGGCCGGCTGCCCCGTTCGAGCCGGGTCCGGACGGCCTGGGCCATGGCCTGGTGGGCCGGCTGTACCAGCAGGTCCGCCGCGGCCAGCCGCTCCCACATGTGCAGGAGTTCCTGTCCCCGGATGGCCACCTGGCCTTCGTCCATCAGCCGCTGCCACGCCGCCGTGGCGCGGGCCACCTCGGGCACCGCCCGCTTCAGATCGACGCGGCAGCGGATGCGCGCGACGGTCAGCGTGAGGACGGTGGAGAGCATGTAGTCGCCGCGCAGATACGCGAGGTACGCCTCGATCGCCCGTGCCTCCAGCGAGAGTTCGTCCTCCGCTCCCCTGCGCAGCGTGAGGTGCTCCCGCAGCGCGCTGGCGAGAACGAACGCGGCGTGCAGTTCCTCGCGCTGCGCGTGCTGGATGATGCGTTCGACGCGGGCGAGCGGAGGGAACGCCTCCTCCTCGGCGGTGGTCCGCTCGGGGCCGGGCGGCAGGTCCTCCTCCTCCGCGATGGTCCGGCTCGACCCGTCGGGGTAGACCCGCAGCCGGGCCACCTGCTGCGCCATGCGGTCGATGACGGTGGCCGCCACCGGGGCGCGCAGGGTGCGCGCGAACATGGCGACGGCGTCCAGGATCGCCTCGTTGGGCGGCCGCCTGCCGCCCATCTCCAGCAGATGGCCGTTGACCACCGTCGACCCGTCCTCGGCCACGTAGGCGTCGAGGCGGATCAGCGGCGGCGCGCTGAGCGCGGGCAGGTTCTGCTCACCGCGGGGTACCAGCGAGTGGGTCATGCGCTCAGACTCCGGGTCGTACGACACCGAGGACGGGCATGGAGGCGGCCGGCGCGGTCGTGACCGTGCGTCCGGGCCGAGGGGCGTGGACCATCTGCCCGCCGCCGATGTACATGCCCACATGCGTGGCGTCACTGAAGTAGATGATCAGGTCCCCCGGCTTCGCGGCCGCCATGCCGACCCGGGTCAGCCCCTGCCACTGCGCCTGCGAGGTGCGGGGTATGGGGTGTCCGGCGGCCGCCCACGCCGTGGAGGTGAGTCCGGAGCAGTCGTACGAGGAGGGGCCGACGGCGCCCCACACGTACGGCTTTCCGATCTGTGCCATCGCGAAGTCGACGGCCCTCGCGGCCGCTCCGGTCGGCTGCGTGCCGCCGCCGCCCGAGCCGGTGGTGCCCGAGCCGGTCCCGCCCGAGCCGCTGCCGGTCGAGGTGCCGCCGCCCGAGCCGCTGCCGGTCGAGGTGCCGCCGCCACCGCCGCCGCCACCCGAATCGGAGCTGACCCACTGGGACCGGGCCTGCTCCGCCTCCTTCTTCTCCAACTGGGCGAGCCTGCGGGTCTGCTCCTTCTCCAGGCCCGCCTCGATCTGCTCGGCCTGGGCGATCTTGCCCTCGATCTTCTCCTTCGCCCCGGCCTTGTCCGCGCGGCTGCTCTCCAGCTCGCGCAGTTCCTTCGCGGCGGCGTCGGTCCGCCGGCTCAGCTCCGCGCGGGCGGCCTGCTGGATCTCGGAGACGTTGACCAGGTTCCGCACGACCTGGCGGGCCTGGGACGCCTCGTCCAGTGCCTGGTCGGGGTGGTCGCCGAGCAGCAACTGGATGCCCGTGGCGGCGAGATCGCCCCCGCGGTACTGCGTCCGGGCGGCCGCCCCCGCGAGGTCGCGCAGTTCGTCCACCCGGTCCTCGGAACGCGCGAGGTCCTTGCGGAACGACGTCAGCCGCTTCTCCTGCCCGGTCGCCTTCTCGTTGGCGGCGTTGTACGCCTCGGTGGCCACCTCCGCCTCGCGGTAGAGGCCGTCCAGCTCGGCCCGGATGGCCTCGATCGACTTCTCGTCACTCGGGGCGGGGTCGCTCGGAGCCGCGTAACTCGGCCCGGCCAGCAGGGTGATCGCGCAGGCAAGGGCCACCGCGGCAGCTCGGCTCCGCAGCTCTCCGCCGCCCGTCGACACGTTCATGATCTCCACTTTCGCAGGCCGCGTGCGGGCGGCTCAGACAGACGACTTGCCTTCGCAGTCCTCATCGGCGGGTCACACGGCTCGATGTTCGATCCTCGAACAGATTACCTCTACTGGAACAGTCGCCTCCTGCGGCCCCGGGCGTGTCAACTCGCCGCGTCACCCGGGCGCCATCGCCGTCACCGAGCTGAGCGTCTCCCCAACTACGTGTCGGCAAGCGCCCATACGGCCCCCGCGCCAGGTGCCGGGGCGTCAGACCTGATCCCGCGGCCCGCCGTTCAGCCGGAGGTGGCGGGGTCGAACCACGTGGGTGCGTCGGCCAGTGCCTGCTTGATCCGGGACCGGCCGAACTCACCCAGCTCCGGCAGGCCGTCCACCGCGAACCACCCCACGTCGAGCGACTCGTCGTCGTTGACCCGGGCCTCGCCGCCGACGGCACGGCAGCGGAAGGTGATGTCCATGTACTGACAGACGTCGCCGTTCTCGTACGTCACCGGGCTGAGCGCCTGGACGAGGACGCACCGCTCGACGACGCACCGCACGGCGGTCTCCTCCGCCACCTCGCGCACGGCGCACGCGGCGGGCTGCTCCCCCGGCTCCGGGATGCCGCCGATCAGGGACCAGCGGCCGGTGTCGGAACGCCGGTTCAGCAGCACTCGGCCGTCGTCGTCGAAGACGAGGGCGGTGACCCCGGGGAGCCACAGGAGCTGGTGTCCGGCGGAGGCGCGGAGGGTGCGGATGAAGTCGGGAGTAGCCATGTGCTTGACCCTAAGGGGACGGCGGCGCCGCTCCCGGCGCGTCGGCGGGGCGTGCGGCGGGCGTACGGCTACATGTCACCGGCGCGCCGCACCGCGCACGCCGGCGGCGATCGCCCAGCCCAGCCCGCCCGCGGCGAGAAGGACCAGCAGGATCTCCGGCAGCACGCCGAGCCGGGTGGCGGGGGTCTCGGAGGAGCGCAGGGGCACCTCCTGCACCAGGGAGTCGGCGACGAACATGCCGGTCCGCTGGGTGATCCGGCCGTCCGGCATGATGATCGCGCTGACTCCGCTGGTCACCGGCACCGTGACGGTGCGGCTGTGCTCGACCGCGCGGACCCGGGACATGGCGAGCTGCTGGTAGGTCATCTCGCTGCGGTCGAAGGTGGCGTTGTTGCTCGGGACGGAGATGAGCTGGGCGCCGTCGGTGACCTCGGAGCGCACGGCCCAGTCGAAGGCGGCCTCGTAGCAGGTGACGAGCCCGACCTCGGTGCCGGCCATGGTGAACACGCCCGGCTCGCTGCCCCGGCTGAAGTCCTGGTGGACCATCGACGTCCACTCGCCGTTGATCGCGCCGATGAGGGAGCGCAGCGGCAGGTACTCGCCGAAGGGCTGGATCTGCCGCTTGTCGTAGGTGTCGACGGGGCCCTTGTCGGGGTCCCAGAGGATCTGCTCGTTGTACAGCCTGCCGTCGCGCTCGACGACGCCGCCGACCGAGAGGGGGGCCTTGACCGCCCGGGCCGCCGCGTCGATCACCGCGCGTGCGTCCGGATTGGTGAAGGGGTCGATGTCGGAGGAGTTCTCCGGCCACAGCACGAAGTCGGGCCGGGCCACCTTGCCCGCGTCGATCTCGGCGGCCAGGCGCCGTGTCTCCCGGGCGTGGTGATCGAGCACCGCGCGGCGCTGGGCGTTGAAGTCGAGCCCCGCGCGGGGCACGTTCCCCTGGACGACGGCGACGGTGGCGGTGCCGTCCTCGGCCTCGTCGCTCACCAGCGGACGGGCCGCCAGGGCACCGGCGACGGGGACGGCCACGCTGAGCAGCGCCGCCGCGGCGGCGCCCCGCCGTACGGTCCGGGTGGGCAGGCCGGTGCGGGCCGGCCGCACGACCTCGTACAGGCCGAAGTACAGGCCGAAGCCGCACAGGACGACCGCGAAGCCGAGCACCGGGGTGCCGCCGACCGCCGCGAGCGGGAGGAAGACGCCGTCCGCCTGGCCGAACGCGATCTTCCCCCAGGGGAAGCCCTCGAACGGCACGCGCGCGCGTGCGGCCTCGCCGGCCGTCCAGATTGCCGCCGCCCACACCGGCCAGGCCGGCAGCCTGGACACGGCGGCCACCCCCGCGCCGGCCAGGGCGACGAAGACGGCCTCGACCGCGGCCAGCGCCAGCCAGGGACCCGGCCCCACCTCGACGCCGGTCCACACCAGCAGGGGGAGCAGGAAGCCCAGGCCGAAGAGGTATCCGAGGCCGAGGCCCGCCTTCCAGCTCCGTCCACGCAGTACCGCGCCGAACCCGGCGAAGGCCGGCAGGGCCAGCCACCACAGGGTGCGGGGCGGGAAGCTGACGTAGAGCAGCAGGCCGCAGAGGGCGGCCGCGGTGGCGGGGAGGAGCCGGCGTCCCCAGCGCGCGGCGCGCGACGCGGGGGCGGCCGGGGGGTCGGTGCGGCCCGGGCCGCCGACGGGTGGTGCGGTGACGGTCACCTCCGGAGTGTACGGCGGCTGACCTGGGCGTCGTCAGCCCGGTCACCGGCGGCCTCGGGGGACGCGGCGCTCAGTACGCCGTATCCCTCTCGGGCACGGCGCTCAGTACGCCGTACCGGGTGCCTTCGGCCGCAGCCGGTCCTTGATCACCTGTACGGCGGCCTCCGCGTCGTCCACGGTGATGGTGAAGGTGTGGCCGTCCCACAGCCTGAGGACCAGGCCCTCCCCGCGCCGGACCACGACGGCGGTGCCCTTCTCGGGGAGCCAGCGGTAGCCCCAGCCGCCCCAGTGCCGCGGGGTGACGTGCGGGGCGAACTCGGCGCCGACGACGTGCGACAGCGGGATGCGCCGGCGGGGCACGCCGATGTGCCCGCAGCGCACTTCCAGGCACTCCTCGTCCACTCTCAGGGCGACGTGCACGAAGGCCAGCGTGCCGAAGAGGACGAGCAGGCCGGCCGCGATGCAGCCGACGACCGACATGATCAGGGGGGCGACGCCGGACTCCCAGCCCGAGTCGACGGCCAGCGAGATGCCGAGCGCCAGGCAGGCGGCGCCGACGAGTGCCAGCAGCCACTGGACGCGGTTGGTCGCGCGGCCGGTCCAGACATCGGGCAGGGAGGTGTGGGAGGCGTGCTCGCCGTGGCGGGGGTCCCTCATGGCTAAGAGGTTACTCACGATTCGCTCCGCGGGTACCGGACCGCGGCGGGTCACTGGGCCGACGGGGCGTGCGCCCGGCGGTCCGGCCGGGTCAGCCGGCCGGGGTGACCGCCCGCAGCAGCCGGCCTTCCGCGTAGGCCAGGGCGGGCGCGGGCAGCGCGCCCTCGCGTCCGCTCAGCAGCACCGTGAGGGTGCCCTCGGCGGCGGCGCCCGGATCCGGTGCGCGGCCGATGCGGCGCAGTGCCTGCGCGGCGACCGCGTCGGCCGAGCCGTGCAGCACGAGCGGCGGGCGGCCGGGGCGCCGCACGGCGGTCCGGATGCGTTCGGCGACCAGCTCGTAGTGGGTACAGCCCAGGACCACGGTCGTCACCTCGGGCGGGGTGAGCGCGGCGGCGGCGGCGACGGCGGCGTCGATCGCGGACTCGTCCGCGTGTTCGACGGCTTCGGCGAGTCCGTGGCACGGCACCTCGGCGACCGCCACCCCGCCGGCGAAGTCCCGGATGAGGTCGCGCTGATAGGCACTGCCGGTGGTGGCGGGCGTCGCCCAGATCGCCAGGGGGCCGCCGCCGGACGCGGCGGGTTTGATCGCCGGGACGGTGCCGACGACGGGCAGAAGGGGTTCGTGCCGGGCGCGCAGGGCGGGCAGCGCGTGCACGGTCGCGGTGTTGCAGCCGACGATCAGGGCGTCGGGGCGGTGCGCGGCGGCGGCCTCGGCGACGGCGAGCGCCCGGCCGGTCAGGTCCTCGGGGGTCCGGGGGCCCCAGGGCATGCCGTCGGGGTCCAGGGAGAGGATGAGATCGGCGTCCGGTCGCAGGCGCCGTACCGCGGCGGTGGCCGCCAGCAGACCGATTCCGGAGTCCATGAGCGCGATCTTCACTCCGCCACGATAGACGATGAGCCGTGCGGGTCCCGCCGGGTGGGGCAGACTGCCGAGGTGATCGCCGTCGCGTGGACCGCCGTCGTCTCGCTGGCCGCCTGGCTGTGGCTGCTGCTCTGCCAGGGCTTCTTCTGGCGCACGGACGTCAGGCTGCCGCCCCGCCGGGAGCCCGGGACCTGGCCGTCCGTGTGCGTGGTCGTGCCGGCCCGGGACGAGGCGGCGGTCCTGCCGGACAGCCTGCCCGCGCTGCTGGCCCAGGACTACCCGGGCCGGGCGGAGGTCTTCCTGGTCGACGACGGCAGCACGGACGGCACCGGGGAGCTGGCGCGCGAACTGGCCCGGCGCCACGGCGGCCTGCCGCTCACCGTCGCCTCGCCCGGCGAACCGCCCGCGGGCTGGACCGGGAAGCTCTGGGCGGTGCGGCACGGCATCGCGCTGGCACGGGCGCGTGCTCCCGAGTACCTGCTGCTGACGGACGCCGACATCGCCCACGCCCCGGACAGCCTGCGGGAACTGGTGGCGGCGGCCGGCGCCGGGGGCTTCGACGCCGTCTCCCTGATGGCGCGGCTGCGGGTGGCGAGCGGCTGGGAGCGGCTCGTGGTGCCGGCCTTCGTCTACTTCTTCGCGCAGCTCTATCCGTTCCGGTGGATCGGGCGGCGGGGGACGCGGACGGCCGCGGCGGCGGGCGGCTGTGTACTGCTGCGCGCCGAGACCGCCGAGCGGGCCCGGATCCCGGACGCCGTCCGGCAGGCGGTGATCGACGACGTGGCGCTCGCCCGGGCCGTCAAGGGCGCCGGCGGGCGGATCTGGCTGGGGCTGGCCGACCGGGTGGACAGTGTGCGGCCGTATCCGCGCCTGGGCGACCTGTGGCGGATGGTGTCGCGCAGCGCGTACGCCCAGCTCCGGCACCGTCCCCCGGTGCTCCTCGGCACGGTCCTCGGGCTGCTGCTGGTGTACCTGGTCCCGCCCGTCGCGCTGGTCGCGGGCGTCCTCGGCGGGAGCGCGCCCGCCGCCGTCCCCGGCGGCCTGGCGTGGCTGGTGATGGCGGGGACGTACCTGCCGATGCTGCGCTACTACCGGCAGCCGTGGTGGCTCGCTCCGCTGCTGCCGTTCACCGCCCTCCTGTACCTGCTGATGACGGTCGACTCGGCCGTCCGGCACCACCGGGGGCGCGGTGCGGCCTGGAAGGGGCGCACCTACCCGCGTCCGGAGGCCGTGGCCGACGAGGGGTGAGCGGGGCGGGGCCGGCGGGTCACTTGCGGCCGGGCGTCCAGTTCATGCCCCAGCCGTAGACGTGGTCGACGGTCCGCTGGGGGCTGACGCCGCGTTCCGGTACCAGGTAGCGGGCCTCGCGCTGGATGACGAGGTCGTCGCCGGTGTGGGTGATCAGGGCGAGCGCGCACACCGTGGAGGGGACCGTGCACTCGTCCAGGGAGAAGTCGACCGGGGCGCCGTGCTGGGGGGTGAGGGTGACGGTGGCGTTCAGGTCGGCGAAGGAGCGCGCGCCCTGGTAGACGGTGACGAAGACGAGAATGCGCCGGAACGCCTGGGTGTGGTCGAGGTTGACGGTGAGGTTCTCGCCGCTCGACACGGCGCCGGTTCGGTCGTCTCCGTCGAGGTGGATGTAGGGGGGCCGGTGCAGGGCGCCGAAGGCGTTGCCGAGGGACTGGATCACGCCCTTGCTGCCGTCGGTGAGTTCGTACAGCGCGCACAGGTCGAGGTCGAGGTCGTTGTGCAGGGCGAGGGGGCGGCCGAGTTTGCGGGCCCAGCCCGAGAACTGCTTGCGCACCTCCCAGTTGAGGTTCACCCGCAGGGTGCCCGAGGTGCCGCCCTGCTTGGTCAGCGAGACGGACGGGGCCGACTTGGTCAGCGTCACCTTGGAGAGACTGACCGGCGGCGCGGCGGGCGGCGTGGCGGGCGGGGCGGCGGGCGGTGGCGGGGCGGCGGCGGGTCGGGCCGGTGCGGCGACCGGGGCGGGCGCGGGTGCGGACGGCTGTCGGGGTTCGTCCACCGAGATGCCGTAGTCCGTGGCCAGGCCCAGCAGTCCGCTGCCGTAGCCCTGGCCGACCGCGCGGAACTTCCAGGCGCCCTGGCGGCGGTAGAACTCGCCGAGCACGAAGGCCGTCTCGACGCTCGCGCCCGGGTTGTCGAAGCGGGCGGCCACCGTCCCCTGCGCGTCGCGCACCTCGATGTACAGGCCCGGGACCTGTCCGAACGCCCCGCCGTCGGCGGAGGCGGCGAGGATGACGGTCTCGATGGCGGGTTCGACGCGCGCGAGGTCGACGACCAGACTGTCGGTGAGCGCGCCGCCGCCGTCCCGCTTGCCCTCGTGCCGGACCGCGCCGGAGGCGTGCGCGGGCTGGTTGTAGAAGACGAAGTCGGCGTCGGAACGGACCTTGCCGCCCACCAGCAGCAGGGCCGAGGCGTCCACGTCGGGCACTCCGGGGCCGGTGCGCCAGCCCAGTTCGACGCGGAGCGCCGCCGTCGGCACCGCGGTGTTCGACCCCTTCGACATCGGCATGTCGGCCCCTCTCACCTGTCGGCGTGCCGGTCCGTGTCCCGGCGGTGCCCTCATTCTGCCGTGCGCGGCTCGATTTCCCCCCGTCCCCCGGGCCGGCCTCCCGCGGACGGCCCCAAGGCGGGCACCGGGAAGGGATGTTGACCGCCGGCAACGCGCCCGAAAGTTGCCCTTTATCAGAAGATTAGCTCCCAGTCATGCCCCTTATCGTCAAGTTCGCTCGCATTAGGGGCACGAGGTCACCGCGGGCGCACAAAACAACCTTCTTATCGGTCTCCCCAACCGGCACATCGTGGGCTTAACTTATGTGCCATGACCTCCCCCCGCTCCACGTATGGCGGCGGCTACTACTCCGCCTCCTTCCCGGACACCCCGATCTACGACTCGCTCGTGGCCGAGCGGGGCACCCCGCAGATCGCGCCGATCAGAGTTCCCGCCGCCTACGACGCGCCCGGCAGCCACCTCCCCGCCCTCCCGTCGGCCCTTCCCGCCCTCCCCGCGGCGCCGTCCCACTCGTACGGCTACCCGCAGCAGGCGCAGCAGCCCGCACCCCTGCAGCAGGCTCCCGCCGCGTACATCCCGCAGCAGGCCGCGCCGCGCGGCTACCCCGGCCCGCAGGCCCCGCAGCAGCCCCGTCCGGCGCCCGGCCCGGCCGGCTACGAGGCGATGCGTCCCGCCACACCGCGGCCCGCTCCGGCCCCCACGCCGTACCAGGACCCGTACCACAACCAGCAGTATCGGGGCTACTGATCCGACCTCCGGGCTGTCGGTGCCGCCTGGCACGATTGCTCCATGGGGAACACGCGGCTGCACTCGATACACGTCCATCCGGTCAAGGCGCTCCGGGGCCTGGCGCCCGGGGAGGCCGCGGTGGAGCCCTGGGGGCTGGCCGGGGACCGTCGCTGGATGCTGATCGACGACGGGGGAAAGGTCGTCACCCAGCGACAGCGGCCGCGTCTCGCGCTGGCCGCCGCCGAGCCCTTGCCCGGCGGCGGCGTCCGGCTGTCCGCGCCCGGCGCGCGGCCCCTGACGGTGGAGGTTCCGGGGCCGGGTGACACGGTCACGGCGGAGATCTTCCGCGACAAGGTCGCGGCGGTGCCGGCCCGCGACGAGGCCGCGCACGCGTGGTGCGCCGCCCATCTCGGCGCGGACGTACGCCTGGTGCACCTGGACGACCCGGCCACCCGCCGGCCCGTCGACCCGCGGTACGCGCTGGACGGCGAGACCGTCTCGTTCGCCGACGGCTTTCCCCTGCTGCTCACCACCACGGCCTCGCTCGACGCCCTCAACTCCCTGATCGCCGAGGGTGCGCACCCCGGTGAGGGTCCGCTGCCGATGAACCGCTTCCGGCCGAACGTGGTCGTCGACGGCGCCGAGGCGTGGGCCGAGGACGGCTGGACCCGGGTGACGATCGGCGAGGTCGCCTTCCGGGTCGCCAAGCCGTGCGGGCGGTGCGTGGTGACCACCACCGACCAGGGCAGCGCCGTCCGCGGCAGAGAGCCCCTGCACACCCTCGGACGCCACCGCCGGCACGGCGGCAAGCTGGTCTTCGGACAGAACCTGGTGCCGCTCTCCCGGGGCACGATCCGCGTCGGCGATCCGGTCACCGCCGTCGGATGACGTGATCCGGCCACGCTGCCCGGAGCGGGAACCCCGCCCCCGAGCACAGGCGTTGGCCGGGATGAGAATCGCGTGAGAGGTCCGGCGGCGGCCGGGCCGGGTGATCTCGCTCTCTCTTCGGCGGATCCGTTGGTGATCCGGCGGGTGCGGAGTTATCACGGAGCGCGAGGGCACGAGAAGGCACGGGGGGATGGGGGGCGGACGGTGCGCGCGATCAAGGGGCTCTGGCGCTGGCGGCACAACCCGCTGCGCCGTACGACCGACCTGGCCGAGTCCTGGCTGGCCCTGGGCACCCTGCTGCTGATCCTCCTCGTCGCGCCCGCGGCCGGTGTGCTCACCGGCACCGCGGTCCAGGACGCCCTTCAGCGTTCCGTACGGGACCAGCAGGCGGCCCGCCACCAGGTGGCCGCCACCGTCGTACGCCGGCTGGACCGCTCCGCGCCGGACATCGACCCGGAGACGGCCGCCGCGGGCGATCTGCGCACCCGCGTCCGGGCCGACTGGACCGCGCCGGACGGCACCGCGCGCCACGGCACCGTCCTCACGAGCCTCGACGACCCGGGGCCCGGCGCCCGGTTCCCGGTCTGGACCGACGAGCACGGCCGGATACTGGCCCGTCCGCTCGACGCCGCCACCGCCTCGACCCAGGCCGTCCTGGCCGCACTGGGCGCCGCGCTCGCCGGCGCCGGCCTCGCCGAGGGGGCCCGGCGGCTGGTCCTGTGGCGCATGGTCCGCCGCAGGTACGCCCGTTGGGACCAGGCATGGGACCGGGCGGGCCCGGACTGGGGCCGGACCGGCGCCGGTAGCTGACCGGGGGGCGCCTGCGGTCAACCCACATCCCGCCCGCACGCTACGGTGGACCGGCCGAACCCGTTCGGCACGACCCGCGCGTGAGATCCATAGGGACGCGCCGGAGTCGGGATCACGCGTACCGGGGCCCGCGGGCCGCCGGGCCCGGCGGTCCCGCCACCGGCCGGTACGCCCCGACGGCGAACGAGCCATCAGTACGACGAGGTGGGGTACGGCAACACCATGGCACAGGGCACGGTCCAGGTGACGCACACCGGCACGTCGCGGTGGCGGCGCCGCACGGGCGAGTACGCATCTCTCGCCGCCGCCCTGGAGGCCGCGGCCGACGGTGACATGCTCACCATCGCCCCCGGCACCTACCGGGAGAACCTCGTCGTCGAACGCGCGGTCACCCTGCGCGGCCCCGAGGGGGCCCAGGGATCGGTGCGGATCGCCCCCGCGGACGGGGTGCCGCTCACCGTGCGCGCCTCGGCGGTGGTGCAGGACCTGCACGTGGAGGGCCAGGACGCGGCGGCGCCCGCCGTACTGATCGAGGAGGGCGCCCCGGAACTGCTCGACCTGCGGATCGTCACCCGCTCCGCCGCCGGCATCGAGGTGCGCGGCGGCGCCCGGCCGACCGTGCGGCGGTGCGCCGTCGACAACCCGGCGGGCATCGGCATCGCCGTGGTCGACGGCGGGGGCGGGGTGTTCGAGGAGTGCGAGGTGGTCGCGGCCGGGCAGGAGGGCGTGGCGGTGCGCTCCGGCGGCCACCCCCGGCTGGAGCGCTGCCGGGTCCACCACGCCGCGGGCTCCGGGCTGACCGCGACGGGCGAGCACTCCGCGCTGGAGGCCGTGGGCTGCGAGGTCTACGAGGTGCGGGGCAGCGGCGTGCAGGTGACCGGGCGGGCCACCGCCCACCTGACCGACTGCGACGTGCACCGCACCACCGCCGACGGCGTCACCCTCGACACCGACGCCGTGCTCACGCTCGCCGACTGCCGTATCCACGACATCCCGGAGAACGCGGTCGACCTGCGCTCCCGCTCGGTCCTCACCCTGACCCGCACCACGGTGCGCAAGTTCGGGCGCAACGGCCTGTCCGTGTGGGACCCGGGCACCCGCGTCGACGCCAACCAGTGCGAGATCTTCGACAGCACCGGCGACTACCCGGCGGTCTGGGTCAGCGACGGCGCCACCGCGGTCCTCGACTCCTGCCGGGTGCACGACGTGCCGGACGCCCTGTTCGTCCTGGACCGCGGTTCACGCGTGGACGTCGTCGACAGCGACCTGTCCCAGGTGCGCAACACGGCCGTGTCGGTGAGCGACGGGGCCACCGCGCAGCTCGACGACTGCCGCATCCGGGACGCGGCGACCGGCGCCTGGTTCCGGGACCACGGCAGCGGCGGCACCCTGAACAACTGCACCGTGGACAACACCCGCACCGGCGTGATCGTCACCAAGGGCGCCGACCCCACCGTCGAGCGCTGCACGGTCGACTCCCCCGCCGAGGCCGGGTTCTACGTGTCGGCGGGCGGCCGCGGCTCCTTCCTGAGCTGCCGGGTCACGGGCAGCGGCGGCTACGGCTTCCATGTGATCGACGGCTGCCGCACCACGTTGCGGAAGTGCCGCACGGAGCGGTGCGCGCGCGGCGGTTACGAGTTCGCGGACGCCGGGGCGGAGCCGGGCGCCGACGGGGGCCCCGTGGTCGAGGACTGCACCAGCGACGAGAGCGCGAGCCCCCGGCCGGCCGCCGCCGCGCAGCCGGCCGTGCAGACGGCGGGCGCCGCCCCGGGCCTGCTGGGCTCGATCCCCGGTCAGCGCAGCACCGAGCAGGAACCCGTGGTGGCGGCCGGCCGGCCCGCGCCGCCGGTGCGCAGCTCCGGCGACGTCCTCGGTGAACTGGACGCCCTGGTGGGCCTGGACAGCGTCAAGCGCGAGGTGCGCGCCCTGACCGACATGATCGAGGTGGGCCGGCGCCGGCAGGAGGCCGGTCTGAAGGCCGCGTCGGTCAAGCGCCATCTGGTCTTCACCGGCTCCCCGGGCACCGGCAAGACGACGGTGGCCCGCCTGTACGGCGAGATCCTCGCCTCGCTCGGCGTCCTGGAGAAGGGCCACCTGGTCGAGGTGTCCCGGGTGGACCTGGTCGGCGAGCACATCGGCTCCACGGCGATCCGCACCCAGGAGGCGTTCGAGAAGGCGCGCGGCGGTGTGCTCTTCATCGACGAGGCGTACGCCCTCTCCCCCGAGGACTCGGGCCGCGACTTCGGCAAGGAGGCCATCGACACGCTCGTGAAGCTGATGGAGGACCACCGGCAGGCGGTCGTGGTGATCGTCGCGGGTTACACCGCCGAGATGGAGCGGTTCCTGTCCGCCAACCCCGGGGTGGCGTCCCGCTTCTCGCGGACCATCACCTTCGGCGACTACGGCCCCGGGGAACTGCTGCGGATCGTGGAGCAGCAGGCCGACGAGCACGAGTACCGGCTGGCGCCGGGGGCGGCCGAGGCGCTGCTGACGTACTTCACCGACCTGCCCAAGGGTCCGGCGTTCGGCAACGGCCGTACCGCGCGCCAGACGTTCGAGGCGATGGTGGAGCGGCACGCGAGCCGGGTCGCCCAGGTGAGCGACCCCAGCACGGACGACCTGACCCTGCTCTACGCCGAGGACCTGCCGCCGCAGCCGTGAGGTCCGCCGTCGGCGCCCGGTACCGGTCCGCAGGCCGGGCGGGGCCCGGGCAGGTCCGGGCGGAGCCGGGCGAGGAGGCGCCGGCGTTCCTCGGCGAAGGCCGGGTCGGCCTGGTAGTCGGAGTGTCCGAGGATCGGCGCGGGCAGCGGGTGCAGGGCGGTACGGCCGTACGCCAGCGGGTCCTTCAGCGCCTCGCGGTCCACCTCGGGTCCGCAGTCCCCGGGCAGGCGTACGGGGCCGCCGATGGGGTCGGTGGCCCGGTGCAGGTTGCGCCAGCAGTCGACCTCCCGGTGCAGGCCGGCGAGGGCGGCCGGTCCGAAGTGGGCCGGGAACCAGCGGCCGTAGAGGCGTTCCAGCGGGGAGCCGTAGGTGAGCAGGGCGACCCTCGCGCGGACGGACGGTTCGAGCTGCCAGGCCGCCGCGGCGGCGAGGACGCTGCCCTGGGAGTGTCCGGAGAGGACCAGCCGGCCGCCGGTGGCGCGGGTCCAGGTGGCCATGCGCCAGGTGAGGTCGGGGACCGCGCGTTCGGCGTAGCAGGGCGGCGCGAAGGGGTGGGCGGCGCGCGGCCAGAAGGTGCCGACGTCCCAGAGGATGCCGATGGTGCGCCGGGCAGCGGGGTCCTTGTAGGCCCGCCTGCCCCAGGTGACGAACAGTATGAAGCCGACGCCTATCAGCCAGGAGCCGAGGGCCTGGGCGGTGCGGGCCGCGCCCTGCACGACCGCGTAGGTGCCGTCGGCGGCGGCGGCCGGGGTCCGGTCGGTGGCGAGGGCGCCGGCCAGGGCGGCCGCGCCCAGCAGGAAGGTCGCCGTCGAGGTGAGGGCGAGCAGGAGCGGGGCCCGGTCGGTGAGCCGGGCCGCCGCGCGGGCGGTCGCGATGCGCCGGGTGCGGGCCGGGTCGCCGGCGTCCCCGGGCTGGTCGCCCGTCACGTCGGCGCGTTCGGCGCGGGCCCGCAGGAGGGTGTGCCGGACCAGGACGGCGCAGAGCGCCAGGACGACGAGGAGCAGCGGCGGGATCACGGAGGCCTGCCAGGTCAGCAGGACGGGGGGACCGGCGAGGAAGGTCCCGGTGCCGTCCAGCCAGTCCGAGACCCGCTGGGCGACGCCGCCGGACATCACTCCGCCCAGGGCGCAGGCCAGCATGGCGACGGCGGGCCCGCCCAGCCCCCGCATCGCGGCCCGCGGGTCGGGAGCGGTGCGGTGCAGCAGGTGCGCGGCGACGGCGAGGGCGATCACGAGCAGCCCCTGCGCCAGGGCGAGCCCGCTGAAGGCGGTGTTCCCCGGCAGTCCGCCGGCCGAGACCCACTGCGGGCGGGCCCAGCCGGCGTAGAGCAGGGCGCCCGCGAACAGGGTGCCGGCGGTGAGCGGCAGCCGCTGGACGAGCCGCCGGTCGACTGCGCGGTCCAGGCGGTGTTCGCCGCGGCCCCGGCGGCAGACCACGACGGTCACGGCGACGGCCGCGGCGATCAGGGCGGCCTCCAGCAGCCGTCCCGTCACCTCCAGCGCGGCGGGGCCGCCGGGACGCCGGTCGAAGCGGGCGGCCGGCACCGTGACCGCGGCGGCGACGGTGAGCAGCCCGGCGGCGGTGTGCGCGGCCCGCAGCCGGGCCACCAGGCGGCGGCCGTACCAGAATCCGGGCCGGCCGAGGGCGGTGCGGGCGGGGTCCTCCTCGGGTGCGGCGGCGCGGTCCATCGGCTGCTGGGACTCGTAGGCCCGCCAGGTGCGCAGGGAGAGGTACCAGAGCAGGCCGGTGAGGGCGGCGGGCACCGCGGCGGCGAGAGCCAGCCGGCGGCCGGGCGCGCTCCACCAGCCGGCGCCGGAGCCGGCCGGGGAGAGGAAACCCAGCCAGGTGTGGCGGCCGACGCACGCCTCGGTGCCCGCGCACTGCCAGGCCGCCAGGTCAAGGGCGACCTCGCAGGCCGCGGCGGTCAGCAGCACGGTCAGGGTCAGTCCGGCGAGCCGGACCAGCATGCCGTACAGGCGTACCGTCCGGTCCCGGCCCGGGGTGGCGGGCCGCATCCAGTGGGCGAGGTTGACCACCATGAACGGCAGGAGCAGCAGCCACAGGGCGCGAGTGCCGTTGCCGGAGGTGAGGTTGCACCAGACGTACGCCTCGGGCACCGGCTCACCGCGCCGCTCCCCGGGGCGTGATTCGGCGTCGACGTCGTCGGCGCGGCGGAAGACGGCCGCGGTGTCGTCGCCGGTGATCCGTACCGTGCGCGGATCGTCGAGCATCTGCTCCGGTGTCGTCCCGCCCACTCCGTGCACCAGGAGTTCCAGGGCCGTCCCCTCGCCCCCGGACGCCGGGGCGGTGTCTCCCGTACCGCCCCGGGCTCCGCGTTCCTTGGCCTGTTCCACTGTTCGACACTTCCCCTGTGACGCGCCGTCGGCTGTGTGGTGCGGGCACCAGGATCTCCGCTCGGCGGGCGGCGCACACCGGTGCGCACGGAATCTCCCCGAACCGTGTGACGGAAGACCGGGACGAGGCCCACGAGGTCTGTGTGACATGTGCGCGACGGGATGGCGGTGGCGCGCCCGGTGAGGGGGCGTGCGAGGATGGGACGTCGGCGCACCGGTGCGGGAGACCTCCTCGTCACAGCGTGCGCGGCGGGCGTGTCGGGCGGTGGGACGGCGAGAGGACCGGAGCGTACGTGAGCGAGAATCAGAACCTCCTCGCGGAGCAGCGGCGGGCCCTGATCCTCGACGAGGTACGGCGCCGGGGCGGTGTCCGGGTCAACGAGCTGACCCGGAAGCTCGGTGTGTCGGACATGACGGTCCGCCGGGACCTCGACGCGCTGGCCCGGCAGGGTGTGCTGGAGAAGGTGCACGGCGGCGCGGTGCCGGTGGTCGAGGCGAGTACGCACGAACCCGGCTTCGAGGCCAAGTCGGGTCTGGAGCCGACCGCCAAGGAGGACATCGCGCGGGCCGCGGCGGAACTGGTCCCGCCGGGTGCCGCGATCGCGCTGTCGGGCGGCACGACGACGTACGCGCTGGCGCACCGGCTGGTCGACGTGCCGGAGCTGACCGTGGTGACGAACTCGGTGCGGGTGGCCGACGTCTTCCACGCGGCGCAGCGCACCTCGGGCGCGCGGCCGGGAGCGGCGACGGTGGTGCTGACCGGCGGGGTGCGCACCCCGTCCGACTCGCTGGTGGGCCCGGTGGCCGACCAGGCGATCGCGGCGCTCCACTTCGACGTGCTCTTCCTGGGCGTGCACGGCATATCGGTCGAGGCCGGGCTGTCGACGCCGAATCTCGCGGAGGCCGAGACCAACCGGCGGCTCGTGCAGTCGGCGCGGCGGGTGGTGGTGGTCGCCGACCACACCAAGTGGGGCGTGGTGGGCCTGAGTTCGTTCGCGGCGCTGGAGCAGGTGGACACGCTGGTGACCGACGGCGGGCTGCCCGGCGAGGTGCGCGCCGAGGCCGCCGAGCATGTGCGGGTGGTCGTGGCGGGCGATTCCCCGGCGGACGCCGACGAGGACGGACCGGCGTCCGGCTGACACCGGCCGCCGACCGGCCGCCGGTCGCGTCAGCCGGGCCAGACCCCGGTGTGCAGCAGGGACTCTATGGCCGCGGTGTACGGCGTGATGTCCAGGCCCTGTCCGGCCAGCCAGGCGTCGGAGTAGTACTTGTCCAGGTAGCGGTCGCCCGGGTCGCACAGCAGGGTCACCAC
This sequence comes from Streptomyces ziwulingensis, assembly GCF_039542605.1. Classification (NCBI taxonomy): domain Bacteria; kingdom Bacillati; phylum Actinomycetota; class Actinomycetes; order Kitasatosporales; family Streptomycetaceae; genus Streptomyces; species Streptomyces ziwulingensis. The sequence continues at coordinate 17,263 of NZ_BAABIG010000017.1, read as the reverse complement.
GCTGCCGCGGCGGCCCTCGGCCACCATCTCGGCGACGATCTTCAGCGCGCTCCACAGGCCGGTGCCGGTGGAGCCGCCGGCCTTGCGGCCGATGACCTGTTCCAGGGCCCGCACGGCGGCGACGCTCGCCGCGTCGGGCACCTTCATCATCCGGTCGATCGCGCCGGGCACGAAGCTGGGTTCCATCCGGGGGCGGCCGATGCCCTCGATACGGGAGCCGCAGTCGCAGGTGACGTCCGGGTCGCCGGTGGTCCAGCCGTCGAAGAAGCAGGAGTTCTCCGGGTCGGCGACGCAGAGGCGGGTGTCGTACTGCATGTAGTGCACATAGCGCGCGAGCGTCGCCGAGGTGCCGCCGGTGCCCGCGGTGGCGACGATCCACGCCGGTTCCGGGAACCGCTCCAGGCGGAGCTGACGGAAGATCGACTCGGCGATGTTGTTGTTGCCCCGCCAGTCCGTGGCGCGCTCGGCGTAGGTGAACTGGTCCATGTAGTGACCGTCGGTCTCGGCCGCGAGACGGGCGGACTCCTGGTACATCTTCCGGGAGTCGTCGACGAAGTGACAGCGCCCGCCGTGGAATTCGATCAGGCGGATCTTCTCCGCGCTCGTCGTGCGCGGCATGACGGCGATGAAGGGGACGCCGATCAGCTTGGCGAAGTACGCCTCGGAGACGGCCGTCGAGCCGCTGGACGCCTCGATCACCGGGCGGCCCGGCCGGATCCAGCCGTTGCAGAGGCCGTAGAGGAACAGCGAGCGGGCCAGCCGGTGTTTGAGGCTTCCGGTCGGGTGGGTCGACTCGTCCTTGAGGTACAGGTCGATCTCCCACGGCTCGGGCAGCGGGAACCTCAGCAGATGGGTGTCGGCCGAGCGGTTGGCGTCGGCCTGCACCTTGCGGACGGCCTCTTTCAGCCAGGCGCGGTATCCGGTGTCGCTGCGGTCGACGTCCTGTGTCGCGACGGCGGGGTGGGGCGGGGGCATGGTCACGGTGGGGCTCCTCACGGCTGCGCGCCGACGGCGCGTCGGGGCGCTTCGCCTGCCTCGATCATAAGCACCCGGCGCACGCTTCTCACCTGCATAAACATGTCTTTGGGCTGCTCCAAGCACGCCCTGGGGGCGAGCAGGGGGGCACATGGGGGCGCACGCGTGGGAGTGCTCCGTGCACCGGAGCGAGGGGGCCGCGCGTACTGGTGCTCGAAGCCGGGGGCGGGCAGACTTCAGCAGGTGGTTCGCAGAGGGCGACGCGGACACCTGCCGCATCAGGACACGAGCCGGCAGCGGCCCCGCGGGGGCCTGGACGCACGAGAGGGCGGTGGCATGGCGGAGCCGGAGTTCACGGCCACAGGGGTGCGGATAGACCAGCGCCTGCGGTCGCTCACCCGGGCCGGGCAGGTCCGGATCAGCGGCGGCAGGCTGGAGCTGCTCACCAGTTACGGCAGCGAGATCGACAGCGCGCCGGTGCGGTCGGTGCGCGCTTTCAGGCCCCGGTTCGCCGCGGCGGGCCGGGCCCTGGCCGAGCTGGGCGGCAGGCGGTACGTGCTGACCCTGGGCGAGCGGGACCCGGCCCCGGGGGAACCGGGTCCTCCCGCGGCACGCCGTTTCATCGAGGCGGTGCGCAGGGCGGCGGGGCACAGCGCCTGAGATGCCCGTGACTTGCGGTGCCCCACCCCTTGCGTCACGCTGGTCCCACGTCACTCTGGGTTTATCGGCGCTTACGCTGCGAACCAGCCCGCCGACCATGAAGGCAGGCGGTCCCGTGTGGCCGGTGCCTGCCGGATCCGTACTCCGTGTTCTTCCGGACCTCTATGCCGGGGAGTCACAGCCGTGATCAGTCACCCAAGCAGGCACTGCACGGTGGAGCTCCAAGCCCTGCCGTCGCGGATCGGCCAGGTCCGCAGAATCGTATCTGCGCAATTGCGCTACTGGCACCTCGATCCCCTGATCGACCGGGCCGCGCTCGGCGTGACGGAGTTGTTGACCAACGTCCATCTGCATGCCCGTCCCGACAAGACCTGCGCCGTGGAGATCGAACTGCTGCCCGACCGCCTGACCGTCTCGGTGCGCGACCAGGACCCGCGGCTGCCCGTGGTGGACGACGCCGAACCCCTCGCGACCTGCGGACGCGGCCTCGCCATGGTCGCCGCGATGAGCGAGAGCTGGGGCGCCCGGCCGGACGGCGCGTCCGGCAAGGTCGTCTGGTTCACGCTCCCCGTCCCGCCGTCGGTGCCGTCCTCGTCCGCGCGTCCGCCGCGACGCGTGGTGGAGGAGGTGGCCGCCGGCGCGTTCGTCGCCGTGGGGCCCGCGGACGGCCTGCGCGGGTCGCACCCCGCTCCCGCCCGGTCGGCCGTTGCCGGCTGACCGGGCGGTGACCCTCTCGCGCGACCCCCGCTGAACAGGTCCTCGGTCCGGTCCGGCGGGCCGGCCCGCCGGGCACGGCCTAACCGAGTGCCGCCAGCGGGTCGTCGAGGACCGGCTGCCAGGCCAGTTCGGCCGCGCCGACCAGGCTGTTGTGGTCCAGGGTGCAGGGCAGGATGGGCACACCGCCGCTCTGGCCCCACAGGCACCGGTCGGCGACGACCGCGCGCAGCCGCTCGGGGTCGGCGTCCAGGAGGGTGCGGTGCAGTCCGCCGAGGATGATGCGGTCGGGGTTGAGGATGTTCACCAGCCCGGCGAGGCCGAGGCCGAGGCGGTCCAGGAGCGCCTCGGTGGCGGCGCGCACGGCCGGGTCGGCGTAGTGGTCGCGGACCAGGTCGACGGAGTGCTGGAGCGGGGAGACCTCGGGGCCCGGCTCGCGGCCGGCCGCGGTGAGGAAGGCCAGCGGGTCGGTCTCCACGTCCAGGCAGCCGCGGCTGCCGCAGTGGCAGGGCCGGCCCGCGGGATTGACGGTGAGGTGGCCGACCTCCAGGGCGAGTCCGGAACTCCCCGAGTGCAGACGGCCGTCCAGGACCAGGGCGCCGCCGACGCCCCGGTGGCCGGTGGCGACGCACAGCAGGTCCCGGGCGCCGCGGCCGGCGCCGTGCCGGTGTTCGGCGAGGGCGGCGAGGTTCACGTCGTTCGCGGCGAACGCCGGTCCGTCGAGGCCGGCGGCGCGCACCCGCTCGGCGAAGATCTCCCGGACGGGGGCGCCCGCGGGCCAGGCCAGGTGCAGCGGGTTCAGTGCCAGTCCCTGCGGTTCGGCCACCGCGGACGGCACCGCGAGCCCGGCGCCGACGCAGCGCCGTCCGGTACGGCGCAGCAGGTCGGCGCCCGCCTCGACGACCGAGCCGAGCACCTTCGCCGGGTCGGCGTCCACGACCTCGCAGCCGGGCGCGGTGGCGACGATCCGGCCGCCGAGCCCGACCAGCGCCGCCCGGAACCCGTCGGTGTGGATCTGCGCGGCGAGGGCGACGGGACCGTCGTCGGCGACCGCGAGGCGGTGCGAGGGCCGGCCCTGCGAACCGGCCGCCGCGCCCGGCCGGGCGTCCACCCGGATCAGGCCCAGCGCCTCCAGTTCGGCGGCGACCGCGCCGGCCGTCGCCCGGGTCACACCGAGTTCGGCGGTGAGCACGGCCCGGGTCGGAGCGCGTCCGGTGTGCACCAGCTCCAGCGCGGGGCCGAGCGCCGAGCGCCCCCGCTCCAGCCGCGCCTTGTGGGTGGTTTCTTCCCCCGCCCGCCGGGGGTCCGCCATGCCGCTCATGAGGGGGAGTCTCCCATGGTCGCCGCCCGGCGCGGCCTACAGGCCGCCGGCCCTGAGCGTGATGTTCAGGCGCCCGGTGAGACCCAACTCCGGGGGTGCGGTGCCCGGGTGCACGCGGGGCACCCCGTGGTACGCGAGGCGCGCGGGACCGCCGAAGACGAACAGGTCGCCGCTGCGCAGCTCGACGTCGGTCCAGGGCCGGGTACGGGTGCCGGTGTTGCCGAATCGGAAGACACAGGTGTCGCCGAGGCTCAGGGAGACCACCGGCGCGTCCGCCCGCTCGTCGCCGTCGCGGTGCATGCCCATCCGGGCGTCGGCACCGTAGAAGTTGATCAGCCCGATGTCGTACGGCGGCGGCGCCCCGGCTCCGTGCGGGCCGGCTCCGCACGCGTCGGCTCCGTACGCGTCGGTCACCGCGCGGTGGGCCAGGTCACCGAGGAGCGGCGGGAAGGGCTTGACGGGGGCGCCGTCGCCGTCGACGGCGGTACGGGAGTAGGCGTACGGGTACTGGTGCGGGCCGGGGCACGCCGGGTTGTCGCGGACGGCGCGGCCGCAGGCCGGGCAGGCGGGGACCGGTCCCCAGTGCAGGCCCAGGCAGACCTGCCGGGCGGTCATCGTGCCCCCGCCGGGGGTGCGGACCGTACGCAGGCCCGCGGGCGGGCGGGCCCAGCGCCGGCAGGCGTCCAGCAGCTCGCGCTGGAGCGCGGCGTCCAGCCAGTCCGGCAGGTGCACGGCGCCGGGCGCGATCTCGGCGCGCTCCCTCGGGAACAGCTCGGCGTCCATGCCTCCCATCGTGCCGCACGTGCCGGGCCCCGCTCCCCACCGGGCCGTCCGCCCCAGCCTTCCGCCGCCCCGGACCTTCCGCCCCACCGGGCTTGAGCTGCGGGACAGCCCTTAGCCTGGACGCACGATGGACGACCCTTTGACGAGCGCAGACGACCAGACGCCGAGCGCGGACACCCGCCTGCCGGCCACAGCCGACCGAATGACGACCGCATGGGGCGAGCCGGTGCTGACCCGGTTCCCCGAGGACCCGCGCGACCTGCTGCGCGCCTGGGACGCCTCCGACGAGTACCTGCTCGCGCATCTCGCCGAGGAGCGGGTGCCGCTGGCCGGGACGGTCGTGGTGGTCGGTGACCGCTGGGGCGCGCTGGTGACGGCCCTCGCGGCGCACCGCCCGACGCAAGTCACCGACTCGTACCTCACCCAGGAGGCGACCCGGGCCAATCTGGCGCGGGCCGGCGTGCCGTCCGACGCGGTGCGGCTGCTGACCACCCAGGACCCGCCGCCCGAGCGGATCGACGTGCTGCTGGTGCGGGTGCCCAAGAGCCTGGCGCTGCTGGAGGACCAGTTGGCGCGGCTGGCGCCCTCGGTCCACGAGGGCACGGTGGTGGTCGGCACGGGAATGGTGAAGGAGATCCACACTTCGACGCTGGCGCTCTTCGAGCGGATCCTCGGCCCGACCCGGACCTCCCTCGCGCGGAAGAAGGCCCGGCTGATCTTCTGCGCGCCGGACCCGTCGCTGGAGCGGACCGCCAGTCCGTGGCCGCTCGCATACCGGCTCCCCGAGGGCATCGGCGCCGCCTCGGGCCACACCGTCGTCAACCACGCCGGCATCTTCTGCGCCGACCGGCTGGACATCGGCACCCGGTTCTTCCTGAAGCATCTGCCGCAGGCCGCCGCCGGGGGCGGCGAGCGCCGGGTGGTGGACCTCGGCTGCGGCAACGGCGTGGTCGGCACGGCGGTGGCCCTGGCCGACCCCGGCGCCGAGGTGCTGTTCACCGACGAGTCCTTCCAGGCGGTGGCCTCGGCGGCGGCGACGTACCGGGCGAGCGGGGCAGCGGGGCGGGCGGAGTTCCTGGTCGGCGACGGGCCGGCCGGGGTGGCGGACGGCAGCGTCGACCTGGTCCTGAGCAACCCGCCGTTCCACTCCCACCAGGCGACCACCGACACCACGGCCCGGCAGATGTTCGCCGGGGCGCGGCGGGCGCTGCGGCCGGGCGGCGAACTGTGGGTGGTCGGCAACCGGCACCTGACGTACCACGTCACGCTGCGCCGCCTGTTCGGCAACTGCCGCACGGTGGCGGGCGATCCGAAGTTCGTCGTGCTCAGGGCCGTCAAGCGGTAGCCCGGCCGGCCCGGTCAGGCAGGTGGCCCGCCGACCACCCCCATCAGGTCGGCCACCGTCCGGGCCATGGCGCGGCGGCCCACCGTGAGGTAGGCGCGCGAGTCGACCGCCTCCGGGTGCGCGGCGAGGAACCGGCGGATCGCGCCGGTCATGGCGGCGTTGAGCGCGGTGCCGATGTTGACCTTGGCGATGCCGCCCGCGACCGCCTCGGTCAGTTCGCCGTCGGCGAGGCCGGAGGAGCCGTGCAGGACGAGCGGCACGTCGAGTGCGCCCGACAGTTCCTTCAGCAGGTCGTGATCGAGGGCGGCGGTGCGGGTCGTCATCGCGTGCACGCTGCCGACGGCGACGGCCAGGGCGTCCACCCCCGAGTCGGCGACGAAGGCGCGGGCCTCGGCGGGGTCGGTGCGGGCGCCCGGCGCGTGGGCGTCCAGCGGCGCCCGGCCGTCCTTCCCGCCCACCTCGCCCAGCTCCGCCTCGATGAACAGGCCCTGGGCGTGCGCCCAGTGGGCGGCGGCGCGGGTCGCGGCGAGGTTCTCGGCGTAGGGCAGCCGGGAGGCGTCGTACATGACGGAGCTGAAACCGGCACTCGCGGCCTGTCGCAGCAGGGCGTCGCCTTGTACGTGGTCGAGGTGGAGGGCGACGGGCACGGCGGCGTGTTCGGCGGCGGCCACCGCGGCGCGGGCGAGGGGCAGCAGCCGTCCGTGGCGGAACTTCACCGCGTTCTCGCTGACCTGGAGGACGACGGGGGCGCCGGCGGTCTCGGCGCCGGAGACGACCGCCTCGATGTGTTCCAGGGTGATGACGTTGAACGCGGCGACCGCGCGGCGGGCCGCGACGGCCCGGGCGACCAGGTCACCGGTGGTGGCGAGGGGCACGGCTGGTCCCTTTCCGGCGTCAGGGGCGAGTCGGGGAGCGGGTCGGGGAGCGACTCGGGGGGGGCGGGTCGGGGCGGCTCAGGGGGCGGGTCGGGCGGCTCAGGGGGCGAGGATCACCGAGCGGGTGAGGTGGCGGGGCCGGTCCGGGTCCAGGCCCCGGGCGGCGGCCACCGCGACCGCGAGCCGCTGGGCGCGGACCAGTTCGGCGAGCGGGTCGAGCGGGCTCGCCACCCACCGTCCGCCGGTGGCGCGGACCTGGTCGGCCAGCCCCGCGGGCGGCTCGCCGAGCATCCAGGCCGCCGTGTCGCGGGTCGTGATGCTGATCGGGCCGTGCCGGTACTCCATCGCCGGGTAGGACTCGGTCCAGGACTGCGACGCCTCGCGCAGCTTCAGTGCCGCCTCGTGGGCGAGGCCGACGGTCCAGCCGCGGCCGAGGAAGGTGAACTGGGCGCACTCCACGAGCCCTTCGGGCAGGTCGCCGGCGAGCGCGGTACGGGCGTCGGCGACGGCCCGCTCGGTGGGCAGCCCGAAGTGGGCGCGGAGCAGGGTGAGGGCGGTGGTGGCGAACCGGGTCTGGACCACCGAGCGTTCGTCGGCGAAGTCCAGGACCGCCAGGTCGTCGGCGGTGTCCGCCACGGGTGTGGCCGGGTCGGCGGTGATCGCGGTGGTGCGGGTACGGCCGCGCAGCCGGCCGAGCAGTTCCAGTACTTCGGTGGTGGTGCCGGAGCGGGTGAGGGCGACGACGCGGTCGTAGCGGCGGCCGGGCGGGAACTCGGAGGCGGCGAAGGCGTCCGTCTCGCCCTGTCCGGCGTCCTCGCGCAGGGCGGCGGCCGACCGGGCCATGAAGTACGAGGTGCCGCAGCCGACGATCGCGACCCGCTCCCCCGCCCGCGGCAGCGCGCTCCCCGCTTCCCGCGCCTGGTCCGCGGCGCGCGTCCAGCACTCCGGCTGGGTGCCGAGTTCTTCCTCGACGTGTGACATGACCACACCCTCCCCTGTCCGACCACCCGCCCACGACTGCTCGTTGCTGCAAGATATAGCGAGCTTTCGAGCACAATCAAGCATTCGGCGCGAGATCATCCGGCGAACGAGGGTGCGTTAGGGTCGCCGAGGGACTTGAGGAACCGGGAAACGGAGGGGGGCGCATGTCGCGCGACGCCCGCTGGAAGACGCTGCTGGACCTGCTCGTCGAGCGCGGCCGGCTGGACGTCGAGGAGGCGGCGGCCGAGCTGGAGGTGTCGGCGGCGACCATCCGCCGGGACCTCGACCAGCTCGCCGAGCAGCAGATGCTCGTGCGCACGCGCGGCGGCGCGGTCGTCCACGGGGTCTCGTACGAACTGCCGCTGCGCTACAAGACGGCCCGGCGCGCCTCGGAGAAGCAGCGCATCGCGCGGGCGGTCGCCCGCCTGGTGGCGCCCGGTGAGGCGGTGGGCCTGACCGGCGGGACCACCACCACCGAGGTGGCGCGCGCGCTGGCCGTGCGCCCCGATCTCGCCTCGGGCGCCCCCGCGCTCACCGTCGTCACCAACGCGCTGAACATCGCCAACGAGCTGGCCGTCCGGCCCCAGTTCAAGATCGTGGTGACCGGCGGGGTGGCGCGGGCCCAGTCCTACGAGCTGATCGGTCCGCTCGCGGACGGCGTGCTCGGGCAGATCACGCTGGACGTCGCCGTGCTGGGCGTGGTCGCCTTCGACGTGGCGCACGGCGCCGCGGCCCACGACGAGGCGGAGGCCGCGATCAACCGGCTGCTGTGCGAGCGCGCCGAGCGGGTGGTGGTGGCCGCCGACTCCACCAAGCTGGGCCGCCGGGCCTTCGCCCGGATCTGCGCGACCGGGGCGGTGGACACCCTGGTCACGGACGCCGCCGCCGACGCGGAGGCGGTGCGGCGCTTCGAGGAGGCCGGGGTCACGGTCGTCGCGGTCTGATCTCCGTGTCCTCGGGCCGGAAGGCACCGGCGGGCCGCGGCGCGGGCCCTCACGGTGGTTCGTACGGTGCCGTCGTGCCCGGCAGCACGTGTGCGTCCCGGCGGCCGCACATGCCGTAGCCGCCGAGCCGGGCGGGAGCGGCCCGGTACGCGGTCGCCTCGTCGCGCCGGCCCGGCACCTTCTCCCGTCACCACGGCAGTCCTTCCAGGTGGGCGGCGACACGGCCGGGGTCCCAGGCGCCGTCGGCGATCACGAGCCGGTAGCGGTAGCCGAAGGACTCCCCCGGGGCGAGCGCGAACTCCTCGAAGAACGCCCAGGAGAAGGCCACGCTCGGGATCGGTTCGGTGCGCACGAACCAGTGCGAGGGGTGTACGGCGGACCTCTCGTCGAGGTTCTCGGGCGCGTGCGCGAAGACGAGGGTGGAGTGGGCGTCGACGTCGTCGTGCTCGGCGGTGAAGGCGAGCCACGGCCCCTGGGTACCCATCAGCGCCCCGGCCCCCCTCCCCGGTCCTGTCCCCGGTTCCGCCCCCGGTCCCGCCCCGGTGTCCGGGGTGAAGGCGGTGCCGCCGGTGAAGTCGCGGGGGCCGCGCCACTGGAGGCCGGTGTAGCCGGCCGCCTCCCGGCCGGCGGTGGTCGGTGAGCCGAAGACCAGCGGCAGGTCGCGGGTGTTGGTCAGCCGGATCGACCAGTCCAGGGCCCAGGCGCCGGCCCGCTGGTCGACCGAGTGGACGGTCAGCCCGCGCTCCTCGCGGGCCCACTCGGCGCCGCCGTTCTCGACCCAGGTGAGGTGTTCGGTGAGCGCGAACCGGTCGTCCCCGACCTCGAATCCGCCGAAACGGTCGTGCCGCATCGAGCCGATGCGCCCGGGCAGCGCCAGATAGCCCTCGCCGTGGACGTAGCTGTTGCCGCCCCAGAAGTTCTGGCCGGAGAGGTGGCTGGCCGTCATCTGGACGCCCTTGTGCCAGCGGTGGTCGCTGGGGCGGTAGCCGGTCACCGTGCGCCCGGCCAGCGTGCGCACCGGGTGGGCGTACGGCTTGCGGGACTCGAAGGGATCGGGGTCGGGGCGGTAGACGTACCGCAGGATCTCGGTGCCGTTCGCGGCGGTGACGGCGATGTCCTCGCCGTGCGTGTGGGTGACGCGCAGGGTGCTCACGGGTGCTCCTCGGGGGCCCAGTCGGGGTGGTCGCCGTGCATCGACGCGTAGAAGGGGTCGCCGGGGCCGATCTCGCCCGCGTGGACCGGCCGGCCGGTGAACGCCGCCTTGTAGAGGGCGGCGGCGAACTCCAGGGTGGCGCGGGCCCCGGCACCGCTGCCCGGTGGCCGCAGGCCGGCGTCCCAGGCGTCGAGGACCTCGCCGAGCTGGGCCGTGTGGGAGCTGGGCACGTCGACGGCGGGGGTGCGCCAGGCGGCGGCACGCGCGGGATCGACATGCCGGGCGGGGGTGTACGTCCAGTCCTCGTTGCGGTGGCCGTACAGGTGCGTCAGCTCCACCGTCGCGTCGGCGCAGTCGACCCGGATCCGGCTCACCTCCTCGGGCGAGAGGACGCTGTTGACGACGGTGGCGAGGGCACCGCCGGCGAACCGCACCAGCGCGGTGGAGACGTCCTCGCTCTCGGTGTCGTGGACCAGCCGCGCCGCCATGGCCCGGACCTCGGCCCACGGACCCAGCAGATGCAGCAGCAGGTCGTACTGGTGGATGCCGTGGCCCATGGTGGGGCCGCCGCCCTCGGTGGCCCAGCGTCCGCGCCAGGGCACGCCGTAGTAGGCGGCGTCGCGGTGCCAGGTGGTCTGGCAGTGGGCGACCAGCGGGGTGCCCAGCTCGCCGCGCGCGATCAGTTCGCGGGCGTGTGCGGCGCCGGAGCCGTAGCGGTGCTGGAAGACCACGGAGGCGTACGCCCCGGACGCCTCCTCGGCCGCCGCGATGTCGTCGTACTCGGCGAGCGAGAGGCAGAGCGGCTTCTCGCACAGCACCCAGGCGCCCGCCTTGAGCGCGGCCACCGCCTGCTCCCGGTGGAGCGACGGCGGCGCGCCGATGAGGACCAGGTCGGGGCGGACCGCGTCCAGCATCGCCTCCGTCGACGCGTGACCGGCGACGTCCCCGCCGGCCTCGGCCCGGAAGGCGTCGAGCCGGGCCGGGTCCACGTCCACCGCGGCGACCAGCTCGACCCGGTCGGCGTGGGCTCTCAGCGCGGGCAGATGACTTCCGGCGACGATGGCACCGGTGCCGACGACGGCGACGCGGCGACGGGCGGGAGGCGGGGGCATGCGGTCCTCCTCGGACACTGACGAACAGCACGGCGGCGCGGACACGGAAGACGGAGGACAGCAGGCAGAAAGCGCTTGCACACTTGATCGACTCTAGGGTGCGGACTCTCGGCCGGACAACCCCCCGCCCGCCCCGGCCCGTGACCCCGCCCACGGCTCCGCCCCCGACTGTGCCGGAGAAAGGCGCCGAGGGGGCGTTCCGAGGGAACGTGTGCCTCGCTCGCACCGCAGCGTTTGCGGCCCCCGTGCCCTGCTGGTCGACTGGCGCAGGGAGCCGAGGCCGGTCGCGTAGGGCACCGGCACTCCCCTTCAGCTCCCCCGTGGAAGGAGTCCAGGCGTGAGCACCGATCCGAGGTCGACGGCACCCGCTCGCAACACCGACGGCAGCCAGCCGTGGCTGCACCAGCAGGGCCGGATCATCCAGGAGTTCGGCACCGTCAAGCAGTTCCCCGTGGCCCTGTCCATGGAGGCCCGCCTCTACTCCTGCCAGCGGATCAACAAGATCCTGGCGGACACGCGCATCCTGCACGACCTGTACAAGAAGCACCACTGGCTCATGCGCGGGGCGACGTTCTACCAGTTGCATCTGCTGATGGACAAGCACGCGGGCGAGCAGCTCGCGCTGATCGACACGCTGGCCGAGCGCGTGCAGACCCTCGGCGGCGTCGCGCTCGGCGACCCGCGCCACGTCGCGGAGATCACCACGGTCCCGCGCCCGCCGGACGGGGTGGAGGAGGTGCCGGTGATGCTGTCGCGGCTGCTGGAGGCGCACGAGCTGATCCTCATCGAGTGCCACGACGCCGCCGCCCGCACGCAGGAGATGGGCGACGACGGGACCAACGACGTCCTGGTCTCGGACGCCATCCGCACCAACGAACTCCAGGCGTGGTTCCTGGCGGAGCACCTCGTGGACACGCCGTTGGTACGGGTCTGAGCAGCCCGGTCCGTACGGGCCCGCCCGCCCGCGCGGACAGCCGGGTCCGTACGGGCCCGCCCGGGCGCGAGCGGCGCGTCCGGGCAGGGCGCGCTCGTTTCCGGACGCCGTCCCCTCCGGGCAGCGCCGGCCTGATCCGCCGGAGCGGCCCCGGGGCCGGTCCGACACCTCCCCGCCTGCCGCGTGACGCCTGGCAGACAACAGGTCCTAGCGAGGACGAACGTGCACGAGACTGACGAGACGGCCCCCGGCGGTCAGAGCCCGCCCCCGGCGCCGCCGGAGACCACCTGGGCCAGGTTCCGGAAGGGGCCGTGGTGGCCGGCGTGCGTGCTGGTGCTGATTCTGGCGGCGGCGGCCGGCCTGTTCGCGGGGTCCTACACGTACACCATGGCCAACCCCACGCCGCGCAACGTGCCGACGGCCGTCGTCGGCGGCTACGACCAGGCACGCGGCAACGCGTTCCTGACCGGCCTCGGAAAGGCGCTGGACGCCTCGGTGCGGGTGCACACCTACGACTCGCGGGCCGCCGCCCTGGGAGCCGTCGAGAACCAGTCCGTCTTCGCCATCTTCGAACTGCGCGACGAAGGGCGGCGCGTGGTGCTCGACGTGTCGTCGGCCTCGGGCTCCTCGGTCGCCGAACTGCTGGAGCAGGCGGCACCGGCCGTGGGCAAGGAGACCGGGGTGGCGGTGACCGTCCGGGACGTCAACCCCCTCCAGGACGGCGACCCGCGCGGTCTGGCGATCTTCTACATCTCGCTCGCGGCGGTGATCATCGGTTTCGTCGGCGCGATCCAGCTCAGTGTGCACGCGCGGGGGCTGACCCCGATGGAGCGGATCGCCTTCACGGTCGCGTACTCGCTGCTCGGCGGTTTCGCCATCGCGGCGATCGTGGACTGGCTGCTCGGCGCGCTCGACCTGCCCTTCGTGGAGTCCTGGCTCATCCTGGCGCTCACGATGTTCGCCAGCGGCATGACCTTCACCATGTTCAACACCCTGTTCGGACGCTGGGCCATGCTGCCGACCTGGGGGGTCATGATCCTGCTGGGCAACCCCTCCTCCGGCGGGGCGGTCTCCTGGCCGCTGCTGCCGTCCGCGCTGGGCGTGATCGGGCAGTGGCTGCCGCCGGGCGCCTCGGTGAACGCGCAGCACACGGCGGTGTACTTCGCGGGGCACCAGCACGTGTTCCCGTTCCTGGTACTGGCGGGCTGGGCGCTGGTGTCCTGCGCGGTGTTCTGGACGTGGCGGCACCGGCACCCCGGCGGCCGGGACAAGAAGCCGCCGGAGCTGGCGCCGGACGCCGCGGCGGCCTGAGGGCTCGCGCCGCCAGGAGCACCGTTCGGCCGCCGGGGGCCTCTGTCCTGGGCCCCACGGGGCTGCGATCATGTGACCGGAGTCGGCAGGTGCGGCTCGGGGCGCGGCCCGGCCGCGCCCCGTACCCGCCGCGGGGCCGCACGGCCCCACGCCCACCCGGAGATCCTGCCCGGACCGCCCGCCCCGCCCCACCCACCTGGAGTCCGCCCATGGCCCTCGACGTCGCCGCGATACGTACGCGCGTGCCCGCCCTGAAGTCCGGTACCGCGCGGTTCGACGCGCCGGGTGGCACGCAGACCCCGCAGCCGGTGATCGACGCGATCGCGGCGGCGCTGACCGACCCGCTCGCCAACCGGGGGCGGAACACCGAGGGCGAACGCAACGCGGACCGGATCGTCACCGAGGCCCGCTCGGCACTGGCCGACCTCCTCGGCACCACACCCAAGACCGTGGTCTTCGGGCGCAGCGCCACCCAGCTCGGCTACGACCTGTCCCGGACGCTGGCCAAAGGGTGGGGACCGGGTGACGAGGTGGTGGTCACGCGGCTGGACCACGACGCGAACATCCGCCCGTGGACGCAGGCGGCCGAATCGGCCGGCGCGACCGTGCGGTGGGCCGACTTCGACCCGGCCACGGGCGAACTGCGGCCCGAGCACCTCGAAGCGGTCCTGAGCCCCCGCACCCGGCTGGTCGCGGTCACCGCCGCGTCCAACCTGATCGGCACCATGCCCGACCTGCCGGCCCTCGCCGCCCTGGCCCACGCGGCCGGGGCGCTGTTCCACGTCGACGCGGTGCACTACGCCTCGCACGCGGTGGTGGACCTGGCCGCGCTCGGCGCCGACACGCTGGTCTGCTCCCCGTACAAGTTCCTCGGCCCGCACCTGGGCGTGCTGACCGGCCGCGCGGACCTGCTGGAGTCGCTCCACCCGGACAAGCTCCTGCCGTCCGCCGACACGGTCCCCGAACGCTTCGAACTGGGAACCTTGCCTTACGAGTTGCTGGCGGGGACGCGGGCGGCGGTCGACTTCCTCGCCGGGCTGGAACCGGCGGCGCGCGGCACCCGCCGGGAACGGCTCACCGCCTCCTTCGCCGCGCTGGAGACGCACGAGGAGGCGCTGCGCGCCCGACTGGAGCGGGGGCTCGCGGAGCGGGACGGCATCACCGTGCACTCCCGGGCCGGGCGACGCACACCGACGCTGCTGTTCACGGTCGCGGGCCGGCGCCCGGCCGAGGTCTCCCGCCACCTGGCCGAGCAGGGCGTGGCCGCCCCCGCCGGATCGTTCTACGCCGTGGAGACGTCCCGCCGGCTCGGCCTCGCCGACGAGGGCGGCGTACGGATCGGGCTCGCTCCCTACAGCAGCGCGGAGGACGCCGACCGGCTGCTGACGGCGCTGGACACGCTCGGCGGTTGAGCGGGGACGTCGCGAAGACGCGGGAAGCGCGTCGGCCAGGGAGCACGGAGCCCGAGCGGGCTCTTGGCGACCGCGGCCGGGGGCACGCGTCCCGTCCCCCGGGTCGCTCTCCCCGGCCTCCCGCCCCAGCCGCTCAGCCCAGCCGCACCGTCACCTCGCCGCTTCCCTCGGCGCTCTCCCCGCCCGGCACCCGGACCGTGAACGGCCGGTCCGTGCCCTCGGCGGTGACTTTGAGCAGGTCGCCGTCGCGGCGTGCCCGGAACGTCGCGGCCGGGGCGCCCGTCAGGTCGGGCACGGTGACCGCCGCGGTGTACCGCGGCGAGGAGGTGGGGTGGACGAGCAGCGTGGGCGCGTCCAGCCAGTCGCCGTCGGGACGCCGGTCGTCGGCGCCCAGCGGCAGGAGGGCGCCTTCGCGGACGTACAGCGGGAGGCTGTCGAAGCCGTGGTGCTCGGTGCGCCAGACCGGGCCGGTGACCCGCTCGCCGGTCAGGAGGTGGGTCCAGGTGCCCGCGGGGAGGTAGACCTCCACCTCGCCGTCCTCGGTGAAGACCGGGGCGACGAGCAGGTCGGAGCCGAGCATGTACTGACGGTCCACCGGGCGGCACGCCGGGTCCTCGGGGAACTCCAGGACCATCGGGCGCATCACCGGGACGCCGGTGCGGTGGGCCTCGGCGGAGGCGCCGTACAGGTAGGGCATCAGCCGGTGCTTGAGCAGGGTGAAGCGGCGGGCGACCTCGACCGCCTCCTCGCCGAACTCCCACGGCACCCGGTACGAGGAGGAGCCGTGCAGGCGGCTGTGCGAGGAGAGCAGGCCGAAGGCGAGCCAGCGCTTGAAGACGGCCGGGTCGGGGGTGCCCTCGAAGCCGCCGATGTCGTGGCTCCAGAAGCCGAAACCGCTCAGTGACAGGGAGAGGCCGCCGCGCAGGGACTCGGACATGGCGCCGAAGGAGGACCAGCAGTCGCCGCCCCAGTGCACCGGGTACTGCTGGCCGCCCGCGGTCGCGGAGCGGGCGAAGAGCACCGCCTCGCCCTGTCCGCGCTCCTTCTCCAGGAGTTCGAAGACGGTCCGGTTGTACAGGTGGGCGTAGTAGTTGTGCATCCGCTCGGGGTCGGAGCCGTCGTGCCAGACCACGTCGGTGGGGATGCGCTCGCCGAAGTCGGTCTTGAAGGAGTCGACGCCCTGGTCGAGCAGCGGCTTGAGCTTGCTCTGGAACCAGGCGCGGGCCTCGGCGCTGGTGAAGTCGACCAGCCCCATGCCGGCCTGCCACAGGTCCCACTGCCAGACGTCACCGGCCGGCGTGCGCACCAGGTGCCCGAGTTGCGCGGCCTCGTCGAAGAGCGGCGACTTCTGCGCGATGTAGGGGTTGATCCAGGCGCTGATCCGCAGTCCCTTCTCCTTGAGGCGGGCGAGCATGCCCTCGGGGTCGGGGAAGACGTCCGGGTCCCACTCGAAGTCGCACCACTGGTACTCGCGCATCCAGAAGCAGTCGAAGTGGAAGACGGAGAGCGGGATGCCGCGCTCGGCCATGCCGTCGACGAACGACATCACGGTCTGCTCGTCGTAGGAGGTGGTGAAGGACGTGGTCAGCCAGAGGCCGAAGGACCAGGCCGGGGGGAGCGCCGGCCGGCCGGTGAGGGCCGTGTACCGGGACAGGACGTCCTTCGGGGTGGGGCCCGCGACGACGAAGTACTCCAGCGTCTGGTCCTCGACGCTGAACTGCACCTGCCCGACCGACTCCGAGCCGACCTCGAAGGAGACGGCGCCGGGGTGGTTGACGAAGACGCCGTAGCCGCGCGAGGAGAGGTAGAACGGGACGTTCTTGTACGCCTGCTCGCTGCTGGTGCCGCCGTCGGCCTGCCAGACGTCGACGACCTGGCCGTTCTTGACGAACGGGGTGAAGCGCTCGCCGAGGCCGTAGACCTGCTCGCCGACACCGAGGCCGAGCCGGGTGAGCATGTGGTGGGCGCCCTCGCCGGTGGTGGCGTACGCGGTGCTCTTGGCGTCGGCCCGGGTCAGCTCCCGTCCGCCCGCGTCGCGGAAGGAGAGGGTCCAGGGGCCGGAGCGGTCCAGGCACAGGGTGAGCGGGCCGCTGGTCAGTTCGGTGACGCTGCCGTCCTGGCGCACCTCGCCGGCGTCGTCCACCGCGCCGGGGAGCGCGAAGTCGGGTCCGGGGTGCCGCCGGCCCGCGTGGTGGGTGACCCGGACGCCGATGACGCCCTCGGCCGGGGAGAAGCAATCGACCGTGAGCAGCGGCGCGTTGAGCGTGTCACCCCTGCGCGTCACCTTCTTCACGGCGGCATGGGCGGTGAAGCGCTTCGACTGGGTACGGACATCGCGTACGTCAGTGGCGTAGGCGATGTCCACACCCTCGCGGACGAGCCAGAAGCCGTCGGTGAACTTCATGATCTTCCTTGGTGGGGCGAAGGCGGTCGGAGGGCAGGCTGAGCGTCTCTGGAGCATTTTGATCGTACACAAAACAAATCCGGCCCGGCAGGTCCCCGAGCAGGCTTTCTCCGTGCTGAACTGGCCTGATTACCGACAAGAGCAGCCTCCTCACGCCTCGGAGTGGAGAGTCCGACACCCTTGGGGGCTAGCGCGAAACATGCTGCGTGACGTATTAGTCATCCCATCAAACAAAAACCGTCCGGCCCGGGAGCCGGGCGGTACGACAGCAAGGGCCGCACGATGTCGAAGCGCTTCAACCCCACTCCCGAGGACAGGTTCACGTTCGGTCTGTGGACC